>CALUVS010000097.1 GCA_944324265.1 uncultured Traorella sp. | reverse complement strand
AGTTTATTGCAAGAGTTGCATCACATATATAAAATATCTCCAAGATATATGGCAATGTATTATTTGGCCGCATACCTTTGCCAAAGTGATTCTCAGCACACATTAAATGCGTATGAATACTTCTTGGATGCACGCCGAGTTGAAACAAATGGAATGGATGAGTTTTCTGCATTTGGAGTTTACCAGTTGGGACGGTATACAAGAAAAATTCAGAACAATCCAGACTGCGCTTTTGAGTATTATGCTAAAGCAGCTGGAACAAATAATCGATGCTATCAAGCAGTATTTCAAATGGCTTGCTACTATGTTCATAAAAAGGAATACGAGAAAGCCACAAAAATGTTTCTTGCTGTGATAGATATCATTGGAACGGGTCTGGAACTTGTTGATCTCCCATATAGTGATAAAGAAATGCCAAATCTTAATGATTGGAAATATTTATCACTGAAAGAAACGCAATATGTTTTTAAAGCTTATATTTGGTTAGCCAAACTGGCGCTATTTAGTTCTGGAGAATCTGCAATAGGTGTTTTTGTTCGAGGTGCTTTGTCTGCGGCAATTGCATATATGTATTGTCCGATGCTAGAAAAATCTTGTGATGAAGATGTTTTGAAGACAGTGCGAATTTATCATCGAAGAGGAATGCCTGTAAAAGCACTATTTATTGTATTAAGAGATATGGTTGGAAATTCCTCAGCAAATGTGGATTTGAGAATCGTAATTGAAACAATAAATGAACGTCTGGAATTAAATCAAATATAATAATTCTGATGAACTGACGTATATTTTTGATGGCAAGGACGTGCAATCATGAGAAAAAATGATTACTCAGAAAAAGAAATTAATGGTATCGTTCTCAAATACGAGGATTTGATGGAAGATGGCTATGTTCTGGAAACAGATGATAATGTGACATTTTCAGAACAGTATAAGCAGGCGACAAGGTTCGTTTGCGAAATTGTCAATCAATCTACGCACGAAAAGGATACGTATGAAAAGCCGTGTCGACAACCATGTAATGAGTATCAGAAACATTGCAATAATGTGATTGCGTTTATGGGAAATCGAGGAACGGGAAAAACATCTACGATGCTTTCCTTTTTATGCGCGCTAAAGAATTATCCTGAAAATAAAAGTACGCAAATATTTCCTTGCCAATCTATTAATTTTGAACCGTCAGAAAAATATAAAATTCAACATGCGAGGTTTGTTGCTCTCAACTGCATTGATGCCGGTGCACTTAGTTCCTGTGATGACATTATAGAAATAATTTTAGCAAGAATGTTGAATGTGTTGAGAAATAGCGTTAGTACACCATGTTATCACAGTGGGATTGCACCAGGGCAGCAAGAACAACTTAGAGAACTATACCAAAAGTTTGATTCGTTATTTAGAAATTTGCGTTATTTAAAGAGCGGAAAACTTAATTCCATTCCAGAAGGAGAGTCTGCGTTACGGACATTACAAAATCTTTCAAGTAGTCAGTCTGTTATTCGAGAGTTTTCATGTCTCGTGGAGAAGTATTTGGATTTTTTTGATCGCACCCAGTCTGAAAATCAATGTAACAAGATGAATATGAGCTTTTTGGTTATATCATTAGACGATATTGATCAATGTGGGGGCTTTGATAAAGATTCTTCTGCCGGATTGGACGTTTATACGTTATTAGAGAAGATTTATGATTATTTGATGATTCCTCGCGTGGTAGTGCTAGTAACATCAACTGAGCAACTTTTGAGGCATGGCTGCTTAACACACCTTGAAATAAAATATCGACTTAATGAAAAAAATATTTCTTGCCGGACATTTGCCACTGAAAAGAACGAGCAGCTACAGCAATTGACAACACAGTTTATTGCAAAGGTGCTACCGACATATCATCATATTAATATGCCAGAATTCCAAAATTCGCTTTGGTCTGGAACAGACGGATTTAATAAAATATATATATCTATTACTAAAAACCAGGCAGAGGAGTTGGTTGGTGAAGGAACGACTCTAAACACGAAAGATTTTGCGCTTAAACTTATAGCTAAGAGGACCGGCGTATTTTACGATGCAAAAGGCATTAAAGTACATTTTTTTGAACAAAGAAATCTCCGAAATGTTCATGATTTTCTTAAGGTTTTGGAAAGCATGGATTCCGAGACAATTAACGCGGATAAAGTGGTTAGTAATAGAAAAGCGCTTATAGAATATATTTCAGGTACCTTTTATTTAGATAAACTACGTAATGACTGGGAAGTTTCGTTTTTTGAGAGGTTACTCCGGGAGCCTATAGATCGACGTGGGCAACGCATCTTAAATGAAATTTGTCAGAGAAAGGCTCTGCAAGAAAAGCAAATCATGGATCAGGAATCCATTGTGGCAGAAACTCGTTACGGATATGGTGAACTTTTATATAAGCTTTATCAATCTACAAGGCAAAATATATTCTCTAAAGAATTGGTTCATTGTATTTTGGCATTATATTCCGTTGAATTAAGTCAACTCTATTCTAGCTGTATTTGTGGTCATAAGCATGATGAAAC
>CALUVS010000096.1 GCA_944324265.1 uncultured Traorella sp. | reverse complement strand
GTACCTTTTCTTTTTTTCATCATTTCCTAACTATCAAAATCGTTAGGATCTTTTGTTCTCATTGTCATAAGACCCATCTGCACGATTTTGTAAGCATAAGATTTGAAGACACCCAATTCATTAGCTACCTCATCTACGCTCATAAAAGTATTTGCTGCCATAAAATCACCTCCTTTCAGCTGGTTTTATATTGTAATTCTTTATTTCGTGTCGGAATACTTTCTGACCGCCTTCCGATTTGCCCGGGCGGGTACGCCATTACCGTGGTGTACGACGGTTATTCAATTTCCAAAAACTTAACGCTATTAGTTTAAGCTTGTGCCATCATTATACTAAGCAAATTCCGTAAAGTCAAGTGGTTTTTGAAAAAATATTAAATTTATTTGCTTTGGTTATCTTGACATACACTAAGCGTATCTGTATAATATATATTATCAACAGACCGTTAGGAGGATGTACAATGGCAATCGGGGAAAGAATCCGTTTCTTTAGAAATTTAAGAGGTATGACTCAAAAGTATCTTGGTATTCAGGTGGGCTTTCCTGAAAAGACCGCCGATATTCGTATGGCACAGTATGAGTCAGGTTCAAGAACACCTAAAGCTGATTTAACAAATACTCTTGCACAGGTATTTGAAGTATCGCCGCAGGCGTTAACCGTTCCCGATATCGACAGTTACAACGGTCTTATGCATACCTTATTTACCCTTGAAGATTTATACGGTCTAAAAATCACCGAGCTTGACGGAGAAGTGTATCTGCATTTGGACAAGGGAATGGGTACAAATTATATAACGATGTTCGAGATGTTCTCTGCGTGGAAAAAACAAGCCGAGAAATACAAAAACGGTGAAATTACAAAAGATGAATACGACCATTGGCGTTATAACTATCCGCAGAAATAAGGAATATCATTATGAAATTGGAAGTTCAACAATACAAAAAATCAATATATGAAATAGGTCTACCTAAAGAGCAGGAGTCGATAATTTGGGATTTTTATGTAACAAAATCCATTGCTGGTTCTTCTTCACAGAAGAGATCGCTTGCAGATTATGGGTTGAAAAAAATCCCATTTGAACAAATGCTTAAAGCAGGAGGAATTGATTCTGAACATAAACTTATTCTTTTAGCAAATTCTATTACGCAAACACTGAAAGACAATGACTTGGATATAGGCAATGAAAAAAATCCTGTTGCTATAGATGTAGAAACTCCACGAATCGTATGTATAACACCATACTCTATTGCAGATACTAATAAGCCCAAGGGGAAAGTAGGAGAAGGGGAAAGTGTTTTAACACATATTCGAAATGCTTTTGCACACGGAAATACATACTTTTTCGATAACGGAAATGTACTACTCGAAGATAAAAATAAAAATACAGTTACAGCTCGTCTTATATTGCCACTACAAGCATTACTTGACTGGATAAAAATAATAGATTCAAATAATAATTTTTATATACTGCACGATAATTTAGATAATGAAAAATAAAAAAGAGCTAACAGACACAGAAATCTGTTAGCTCTTTATTTATGAATAATTTTCAGATGTTGTCAAAATGTTGTCACGAGGACATTTCGCCTTTCAAAAACCCAGTATTTATGCGGGTTTGCGGCATTTTGACTACTATTCGAACTCTACAATTTTATTATACTAAAGAAATCTTCATTTCAGTTCATCAAATACTTTATTTTCACATCAATAATGATAATTATGAAAAAAGACCGGCATAGTGCCGGCTTATGTATAATAGGAGGTTGATGATTAGAATAGAGAAGTAATCCAAGTGATGACAGCACTCAAACCCATACTGTAAGCTAAAATAGACCAAGGTTTGCATGTCAGAATGATGATGACAAATTTCTTTAAAGACATTTCACTTAAGCCTGCTAAAAAGCATAATAAGTCATCAGGTGAACATGGG
This sequence comes from uncultured Traorella sp., assembly GCA_944324265.1. Classification (GTDB taxonomy): domain Bacteria; phylum Bacillota_I; class Bacilli_A; order Erysipelotrichales; family Erysipelotrichaceae; genus Traorella. Next base: position 723 of record CALUVS010000096.1, on the reverse strand, counting down.
GCAAACATCGCAATGGCAAAGAATTTATCAAATTTCTTTCCTTTTTCAATCCATGAAATATATTTATCATAAGTTTTCTGTGAAACTAACTTCAAAACAAGATTTTTGCCATATTCTCTGGCTAATAAGAAATTGATCGTAGAACCAATACTGATGCTGATGTAATTATAAATGAATCCATAGACTGGGCCAAATACCATAACACCGATGACACAGCTTAATCCGCCCGGAATAATAGTAATAACACATTGCACAATCTGAAATGCGATGAAACCCAATGGAGCGAATATTCCCAAACTGTCCAAAAAAGCTCTCAGTGCTTCCGGTGAAGTAAAAATACCATTCTGATAACCAAATACAACCAATGCCAAGCAAACAATGATGCCGAATACTGTAATATAATTCTTATTGATTGAAAGTGTCATAACCAAACCTCCTATTTGTACTCCTCTTATCTTTTACAGTATTATCATAACAAACAGATGTTACATGAATATTACAATCAAGAAAAAAATTGTTTCATTTTTGTAACAATCCTATTTTCTTATCATTCATTCATAAAAATATCCACCGGCAGTATCTTTGATATTGGGAGTATCTAAAATAACTTGGGAAATCGAGGAGCTACATAATTTCTTGTGGCTCCTTGGTACTATGTCAAGAAAATGGACACATTTAATTGAGATTTTTGTTAACTTCAAAAGCCTTCTCAAAATTGTTTGG
>CALUVS010000095.1 GCA_944324265.1 uncultured Traorella sp. | reverse complement strand
ACCTTTAGGAGCAAATATCAAAAGATAGCCGTACGAGTAGTGAAACATGCAAGACAAGTTGAACTGCATTTTAGCAGCGCCTATCCAAGACAAGATTTATTCCATCATTATATGAATAAAGTACTTCTTCAATAGGCAAAATGTCCCATATTCAACAATGCAGTTGATTGACTGCAGTTTTTACTGTGGAAAACTCATAAACATTTCATCCAAATCACAAGCATTTTAAGTGATCATCTCTTTTTTTAACAATTTTTATTCAGTTATTTGTTTCCATGAATATTTCAGGTTAAATATTTTTATTTTGATCAACATAGTATATTTAATCCTTTAATGCAGTCAAAGGAATCACATATATTCCATCTTCTCTTTGATAAGCTGCATTTGATAAACCGCAGATGATACACATCATTGATGGCAGAATTGCTTTGGGATCTGCTTCCATATCTTTATAAATGGCTTTTAAGTTGTTTGCGGCAGAGTCAATTTGATTCGCACCTAATTTAATTTCAACTGCACACCATCTTCCATCATTAAGTTCAATAACAGCATCAATTTCTTTCCCGTGATAATCTTGATAATGATAGACATTCGCTCCTATAGATTCAGCATAAATCTTAAGGTCGTGTTCGCATAATGATTCAAAGAGAAAACCTAAAGTTTCCAGATCATTTAACAGCATTGCCGGAGTGATATTTAATAATGCACAAGCCAATGAAGGATCACAGAAATGCCTTTTTTCGGCTTGTTTAACTCTGACAGAAGAACGAATCTTCGCTGAAAAAGGCTTCAGATTATCAATAATGAATAAACGCTGAAAAATATTAAGATATTCTGCAATTGTATCTGTATCAATATCTTCATCATCCATTGCTTTAATATCATTTTTAAGAGTTTTATTTGTTACAGTTGTGCTTTCATTCCGTGCTAAAGAGCACAGCAATAACCGCATTTTATTGATGTTTCTTTTAACACCGTCGACTCGATAGATATCATCATTCAAAATAGCTTCGATATATTCTTTCGGTAACATCATTGCGCTTTCTATTGGTAAACCAATACTTGCTGGCCAGCCGCCTCTCACAATATATTCGATGATTTTTCTTAAATCAACATCTCCTGTCATTTTAGGAGTGAATTTTCCGTTAACTAAGTCACTGAATGAAATATCTCCTGTAGAGTCACCTGATTCATACAAAGACATTGTATTCATTTTGATTCTTGCAATTCTTCCAGCCCCGCTATGCAAGATGCCTTTATGATTAGGAGTTGATGAACCTGTTAAAATAAATTGACCTTTTGCTGGGTTTTCGTCTACTTTATGCCGAACGGCATCCCACAAAGGAGGAACCTCTTGCCATTCATCGATTAATCTGGGGGTTTCACCTTCTAAAACTAAAGATGGGCTCATTGCTGCAAGATTTCTATTTTGAAAATTTCCGCTAGGATCGCCAAGATATATTTCACTTTTGCAATGATAAGAAGAAGTCCATGTTTTTCCGCACCATTTGGGGCCTTCTATACAAATTGCTCCAAAGGCAGAAAGATAGTTTTCGATTTTCTTATCAATGATTCTGTTTTTATAATTTTCTTTTATCATGAGAATCACCCCGCATATTTATTATAGACCATTCGGTGTGATTCATCAATTATAATCGGTCTGATTTTAATAATTCAATCGGTCTAATTTTAAGAAAGTATTCCTTGCGATTTCCATAGATGTGTATTTCAATAATTGTAATTAAGTAATATCTTAAGACTGCAATGAAGTTAAACAAAATTATTTGATAGATTGAGCAATGTACTGATAAAATCACTCATGAAATTTAGTATATTCATGAAAATATGCCTGCATACAATGATATTATGGATACTTTACTAGCTAATCAACAATACTTTCTTTGATAAATTTAAATATTTCCTAAATGTTTATCATAACTTATTGAAAACAGTTATAATTTATGATTAAATGAAAATGTATTGAAAAGTATATGATTGTGAATATGGCTAAAATTGTATAAAAAAGGTGATTTTAAAACAAAAAACACCCATTTTTAGCAATGTCATTTAGTTAATTTGTGGACTTTAAGTGAAAACAGTATATGATGTTACCGAAAGTAATTAAATATACTGTTTTTTTCTTTCTTCAAACAAACAAGTACAAAAAAGAGCATAACAAAAACAACTTTTAAACCAAAAGTTTTAAATTTGATGTATAACCTGAAATATTCAAGAGAATCAAAAAAACACACTGTAATGATAACAGTGTGTTTGTTCGTTAAACTGGTGACCCGTTCGATTCATACAACGAACAAGGCTAGTCATTTACTTTTGTTACTCTGATTATATAATGATTCTATTTAGAAATCAAGACCATTTTTGATTTTGCAATTTTATTTCTGAGCAAAATTACTCTTTTTATCTTCGTTTTTTCTTCCTTAATTTTGCCTGATTTGCAAATATTATCTATTTTTTTCAGAGTTGATAATTAAGGCTTTATATTGAAATTCTGTGCTTAAAACGAACTTTTTCTTCGTTATTTCTTCGTTTTTTCTGTCTAATTTTCAACATAATTTATTGAGCCATATTTTCGTGCTTCTATCCTAATAAATTTTAACTTTTGACTAGGTTCGTTTATGCTACATAAAATTCTGTTTATTTTTGTTTCAATGTAAGCTTTACAAGTTTTTTTGTAGTAAGATTCACTTCTATTTTTTCAATACTTTTATTGAATAACCTTTTATATTGCTGTGAATCCAATTCATTTAGCTTAGTAAATGAAATATTTTTATTTTTAGGCTTAACTTGCAATTTATTGTATTGAGAGAGATTGGCATTAACGATATTAAGAATTAGGTGCAAATATATCTTCAT
>CALUVS010000094.1 GCA_944324265.1 uncultured Traorella sp. | reverse complement strand
CATCAAAGGGCTTAAGTAAAACCGAACCATTAACTACGTCAACAAGTTTTATTGCTCCATCCCATTTGAGGGTAGAAATACCTTGATCACTAATTTGAATCTCAATATGCTCCACACTCCATATTTTAGAATATGCTTCTGAAAAAGTTGTTTGCGCACTCATATCATCGTAAGCAATTGGTGTTCCTGCAATAGAGCGTGTGTATATAAATTTATGAGCTAGGAACTGATCGTCGTTGGAAGATACATTGTCCTGAACCTTTTCATAGGAAAATAATTTCATTACATCATTGCCAAAACATCTATTAATAAAAGCGTTTGCAATCTGCTGCGCATCGTGCTGTGTCATATTGATCCTATTTGCTGTCTTTGGATAAGACCTGTATAGTGTATCCCCATTATTATAAAACCGCACGATGAGTCCTAACTCTTCATCATTTAACATGCTAATCCATTTATCAAAACCTTCTCCGACATTGGTACGGGCTTCAAAGCCATCACTAAGATTCTCTCGATCAATTAGTAGTAATTCTACTGTTTCTGGAGCACTTTCCATTTGTTCAGCATACATTTTTCGTATATCCTCTTCGGATTGAATGGATGCATCGTAATCCCAATCTCCCTTTTGGTAATGGTAAATTGTCTCGAGCATTTGAGCATAGAGCTGATCTTTCGTATAAGGAACCTTTGCGTTATAAAGTTCTTCATTTCCTATAAGCGCATCTAAGAAACATGCTGCTAATTCTTGGGATAGCTTCTCATCTTCCACGCGTATGACTGGATATGCACGAGCAGGATGCACAACAACCGTTGCATTTATTGCTATTTTAACAGTGTCATCCTCATATTCTTTACTTACTCTATCCGGAACTGCTAAAGCATCCGAGCTTTGTTCTTCATTAGAGTTATCGGCTTGTGTCGCCCTTGGGGTAGCGTTTATCGCTTCTTCCAAAGTTCCATCGTTTTTTCCTACTATATAACTTGTATCCGGGGTTGGTTGGCATGAAACCAAAATGTTGATTGTTATGCAGAGTGATACTATAAAAAATATTTTTAGTTTCATTTCCAAGCTCCTTCTGCGTTATTTTTCACTTCCACGATTTCTCTTGCACCAGTTACTGCATTAACTGCAATAAAATATGGATCAAAATAATTATCGTCATAATATTGGTTGGATATTAAAGCAACCCATATTGGTACTACAGTAGTAGAATTTGCTGATGTATTAGATGAGACGGTACATGTTGTTAGAAAGACTTCTTTAATATATGGCTGATCCTCAGGTCTATTCGACTCAAAATGCGAATATCCGGTGTTAATTAAATTTTTAAATATCTGCTTGATTTTATCAAAGGGGAGAAGAGATTCCGTTTCTTCAACATGAATAAGTCGAATTCGATTTAAAAATCTAAAATACTGGATGCCATGTTCGTCAATATAACAATCTATTCTTTGTGGAAGCCATGGGGCTCCAGTAGAATTCTCTTTAGAGAAAATCATATCGCCACTACCAGATGTATAGAAGATATCCAATGGTTTGAGCTTTTCACTAACAGATAGATAATATGAAATATACCAGCCCTCTGAAAGGATTTCATTCTGTGCGCTTATTTGCCGGGCTTTTACAGCGCTTGATAAAGTGCAGTTCTGAATATCTAACTCTGCAATTATTTTATCCAGTTCATCTATTGCAGCCTTTTTGGATATTATGACGTTATTTAATTTGGTTCCTTTAGGCTCTCCTGGATATCCATTGCCACGAAGAACCCAGTTTTCTAGTTGAATAATACTATTCAGATCTTTTTGAAAAATAAACGAATTCTCATCCGCTTGCAACGCTGCGACTTGTCCTGCTTTCAAATTAACAGATTCGCTATAAGGTATTGTATCAATAAGAATACTTTCTGAACCGAAAAAATAACCTGCATACTTTCTTATTTCATATATTGTAAACGGATCAATTTCAACCTTGGCAAGAGGCGCTGACGGCATAAGCGTTATTTTTGTATTTACCGTACAAGTAAGTTTGTTTGCCTTGAACTCTTCGTTCCATTCTATGGTTTGCTCGTGAGAAATCGGTGGACATTGGCTTTTTTCCAATTGATTAGGGACGTCTTCAAAGCTCATACTAGAACCTTTATTAAAACCACACCCAGTCGTTAATAGGAAAAAGGCCTGGATAAAGCATATGTTTACAATTTTAGCGTACTTGGCTTTATTTCGCATGACAACCTCTTTAAGTTTTATAAAGTCTGCGCAAATAAGTATTTGCACAGACTATAACAACTAAGTCAATACTTCTTGCCAATGGTGAGTAAATTTATTCCTCACACCACCGGGTATCCTGTCTATGATTCAACGACCAAATCTTAGGGACCTACTTGCCACATAGGACACGCCCAATTGCCTTGCGATGCAATGTTAATGCCTCCATTATTGTTTTCTATGAGAAGTTTTATAGTATTACTTGTTTGAGATGTTATTCGTGTATTTTTATCATCGATACCTGTAAATGAAACCGTTGCCCCTATTGTCTGGCCGGAGCCGTTAACTGGCGTACAATTTATACGAGTCGCGCCGCTGCTACTGATGGATGTAACCCAAATTTGCGCAAATGGATCCCAAGCATAATTTGAAGGTTTAGTTAAGGCTTGTTCCGTGATAAACCTGTGAACCAAAGTTGTGCTTGTCCAATAAGCAACTTGATCTGCGTACGCAACGGCAGGAAGAGAGAGAATAAAACAAAGAGCAAGAAATATACCGAGCGTTTTTTTCATTTTTCATATCTCCTTAGCCTTGTTTAAGTTCGATTTTGTTATAAAGCACACAACATAGATAAAAATTAGTATGATCTCCCATACTACTGTAACACTTTTAGGCGAAACTCGCCATCAAAGCCTTTTTGTCGGCCAACCAGATTTCTGCTTAGAAGTCCTTTTGC
>CALUVS010000093.1 GCA_944324265.1 uncultured Traorella sp. | reverse complement strand
TCTTTCTACACTTATATCTTACTCTCTAATGCAACACTATTTATGTATATATCAACGAATTAATTGAAAAGAGCGAACGAAAAAAATAATATCACGACAAAGAAAGGAAAAACAACATGAAGAAAATAATTTTAAGTATTTTATCATTATGCATGATTACTGCATTGTTGCCATGTGTCAATACTCAAGCTTACACCACAGAACAAGAAAATTTCAATAGAAGCGAAATAAAAGAAGTTGTAGAATATGATGGTGAAAAAGTAATATTTTATAAATTAGAAGGAGATGGTGTTTTGTTTGATTTCTATAATAAAAATGGAACAAAAGATGAATATTATAAAATCTCTGGAAATCTGTATAAAAAAGTGGGAGATGACTATGAATTTATCGGAAAAATTACACCACCTTATAAACTTAGAAATATTAATGATACATTTAGAAACGCAATACCTGTTGGGTGGTCTGCTGGACAAAAGGTAATTGGTGATGAGGTAATTGAATTACCTTCAATGGGAACTGCACTTAATTATGCATCTATTCTTGCGGGATGTCTTAATTTAGCAGTCAGTGTAGGATTGGCTCTTGCAGGTGAAATCATAGATTATAATAATGTCGAAGAAGTAAAAGAGGTTTATATTGATTATATTCCAATTTATTACAACTACTGCTCAATTTTAGAAGGAAAAACGGACATATCTGTATATCACGCAAATCGAAATGATGGTGTATACTCTCGCGGTGGGAACATAGTACGTGATATGGTTGGTGGCTGGTGCTGGACAGATGATCCGCAATTATTTACTTCGCCAGCAGTTTGTAGACAATATGTGGGAGAATATCCATATCCTAATGGTGCATTTTAATGACCAAATATAAAAAGATTTTTTTATCAATTCTTTTATCCTGTCTACTGACAGTTATTTTCTATCAATTATATAACCATGTAGTAAGAATATATTTTACCAATTATTTCATTGAAATAGTTAAATCTAGTTTAATTATTTTAGGAATTATCGCTTTAACGCGGTATTTTGGAATGAAAAATAAGAAAACAGTATTTCTGACAGTATTATTGATGATGATTACATTTTTAGTTAATCCTATATATAAAGTAAAGGACTTTATGCCGGAATACTATTTTGAGTTATTTAGAAAGAATTTGGGTAATATAATAACTTATTATACAAGAAATACAATTGATGGGGTAAATACAAAAGAAATAGAGATCACAAGGCAAAACCAACCGCTTATAATCAATTGGGCAAATCAAAATGATTCTCTCACTGAAGATGTATATACATCCGTAAGTAACGGAAAGATATATATATCTTATTCTTATAAAGAATATAATATCTTTGGATGGATTGAAGAAACAGACGAAAATAATACAGTAGAGGAAATAAGAAATACTGTAAATGAATTCATTGATCATAAATTATCGTAACTAGTTCAAGAATACATGTAAGTAAGCAAATAATAATGCTTTTGAACTCTATAAGAAAAAGGATGATGGTACAATTTATCTTTTATGTGACATATTAGAGCGGTTATCAGGAGAAAGACTACAAGATGAATTGCTCCAATCAATCCTGCAATATTCAAACACACTGCCGAAAGAACTATATTCAAAAGCTAAGGATCAGAAGAATCGCAAATAATGAGCGAAACCCTGATCCTTTTCATATGTACTATATTTGATGCTTACGTAAAATTAATCGGTGTGATAAAATTTACAAAAGATTGAAGCATAAAAAATAAATCCGATTTCTCTGGCATAGATCTTTTCCTTAATTCATAAAGCATACATTCGATGATAAATTATATTAAGAATTAGGAGGTTATTATGAGTAATAAAATTTGCAAAAGAAATTACGGATATGCTCGTGTTTCAACTCATAAACAAGTTGAAAAAGGTAAATCAATTGAAAATCAGATTGGAAAAATTCAGATGTATTTTCAGATTCATGATATTTCTGATTATGAAATTATTGTAGACAGAGGTTTTAGCGCAGGATCAGATGACCGCCCAGGATATCAGCGCCTTATGCATCTAATAAAAACAAAACAAGTTGATAAGCTTGTCATTACTGAAATTGATCGTATTTCTCGTGATTTAGCTGACTTTCTTAAGCTTGTTGAAATCATGTTGGATAATGGTGCAGAATTATGTGGTATTATTGAAGAGCTTAATATTGATACACCTACCGGAAGATGCTTAGTAAATCTAAAATCTGTATTAGGCCAATTTGAGCGTGAAAAAGATGCTGAACGTGTGATTAACAATCAAATCTATCGTACCTCAAATCATGAATGGGTTTATGGAAGAATCCCATTCGGTTGGCAGAAGATAAAAGGCACTCATTATCTTGAAATCAACGAAAATGATCATAAGGTATTTATGACGGTTCTTCAGATGATCAAAGATGGTCTGAATCAACTAGAGGTTACACATTATCTTAATGCAAATGCGATTGGTGGCCGCATTTGGACAAAAAGCGCAGTACAACGTTTGTTGACAAGAACAATGAATTATGGACTGTTCAAGAATAAATATATTACTGTAGAAAACTTCTGTCCTCCTCTTGTATCAAAAGAAGAGCTTGATGAAGTACTCAAAAATATTACTCGCCGGAAAAAGAAAGCAAAACATCAATATTACTTCAAAGATAAAGTACTTTGTTCTGAATGCCATCAATTCTGCTTTGTCCAGCCAACAATCAAAAAAGAAAAAGTATACAAATATCATTACTGTCGTTCATGCAGAAATAGAATATTAGAAGAACAGATTCAAAAACAAATTACTGTTGATTTAGATCAAATAATCGAAGTTTTCAAAGACAAAGAGTGTTCTAAACAAAGTGAAAAGCTTAATAATCTGATTCGAAAAAAAGAAGAATTATATAGAATGATGTTGGCTGATAAGGTCGATTTGAATGTTTACAATGAGACCATGAAGCAATTACAACATGATATCGACAAGACAACAAACAAATTGGATAAAAATACGCTTAACTTGCAATTTGTTGAATCGAACATAAATAGTGTCGAATTAAGAGTTAAAGTATAGTTGAAAGAGAGG
>CALUVS010000092.1 GCA_944324265.1 uncultured Traorella sp. | reverse complement strand
GCACTAACAAGTAATTTTGAATTATATTCATTGATGACAAGAGGATGATATCCTACTTCTTGATAATGGTGAATATAGGAAGCAGCTTCCTGTTTTCCATCCGTTGTGATCATAGTAGAATCTGCATCAAGAATAGGAGAAGCAACATGCCGATTGATATATTTACATGCCTGTTTTTGAATCGAATGTTTCAATTCAATATTAGTAAGACGAGTTATACGATCATAAAGACGTGAAACAGTCGGTTGACTGGCAACTGAAGAATCGCCAAAAAGCAAAGGATCATGAATAAGAACTTCTTGTTCAACTTGATTGAAGTATCCCATGAGATTGCGTGAAATTATTTGAGTAAGTATATTGTCATTGGAATGAATACATTTTTTGCGAGTATCAAAAAAAAAGGCAACGATTTCAAATAGTCGAGCAGATGATTCTTTTGGATAAATTGACTCAAAAGAATAAATCCGCCGTCACTGGAAAGATTGCCGCCATCGAAATTATAGTTGTCAAATTGCGTAATTTTTTGTATCATAATAATGCGATTCCTTTCTGTATAGATTTTTTGTTAACCATATTATACAGGAATCGCACCTATGAATAAAGCACCTATTAGGTGAAAACATAAATATGCGCAAGGTCCTATAAAATAAAGGCTTTGCGCAATTTTTATTTATTCTCTTGAATATTTCAGGTTAAATTAATATTTACTATTATTTTCTTTTTTATACCTTTGTGCTAAAATTGAATCAGCAGGAGGGGGATACCCATGAGCACTTTCACAGATAAAAACGCATAATTTTAAACATATCAAAAAAATAGTCTGCTGCTTTCAATGAAAATGACATTGATGAAAAACTATCATAATTTGAGAAATTCTTTTTATAATAACAGTCATGCACTTTTAAGCGTGAGAAACGAGGACAAATGACAAAAGTATTACATTTGATGACCATAATGAAAGATAAATATACCATTATTGATATTCTTATTTATGAAAACAACAAATTCCGATAATAAAATCATTAAACTAATCCGCTGGATCAGTTTGATTATTGGTCTATTATTATGTGGAATGGTCATTTTCTTTCAAATATATACATCTATCGTTTGGATAGGTATTGGATTGGTCATCTTACTCAATTGTATTTTGTATTTTATCATGATGATGAAAACGAATCATTTTTCTTCTAAATTAAAACATATTCGGGAAATGAATCTATCAGAAAAGCTTGGTTTAGCGCAAATAATTTTTTATATTTGTTTCCCTGTATTTGCTGTATTCGTTTTTCTGAATCGGTTAACGATATATAGTGATGTTCAGATTCCTTTTTTTGATCATCCGCTTACTCTTGTGATCACTTGTTTGATTGGAATCTGTGCAGCTGCGGCTTTCACCTATATTCGAAAAAACAGTAAGCTTTTAAATCACAAAAAAGATGAAAATGAATCATTGAACAAATCAATAAAATGATAATCAATATTCTGCATTTAGATGAATATTTTTTCCTCATGTCATATTTCTTGACAGCAAAATACAAGAAAAGGGGAGATATAAATATGGATCAAGCAAGACTTATAGCGGATAATATCTCAAAATCCTTCGGAAAGAAAGAAATTATCCATCATTTCAGCTGTTCACTGAATGAGGGAATTCATGTATTTACCGGTGATAATGGCTGCGGTAAGACATCACTTTTGAAAATGATGATGGGCTTAACATTGCCGGATAGCGGAGAAATCTTTTTATTTGGTGAAAATACGAAAATTTTCAGTAAACATACAAAGGAAAAGATCAATTTTGTTTCTGCAAGTGATCGAACTTTGTATTATAAATTAACAGCAACAGAAAACTTAAAATATATCGGACATATTTATGGAATCAAAAAGAAAGATTGTGATTGCATCATACCGCAATTATTGGAAATGGTCGGCATCCAAGAAGAAGGCAAATATGTAGAAACTTTTTCTACAGGGATGAAAAAAAGATTGATGATTGCCAAGTCATTGATCAATGACCCTGAAATTCTTTTCTATGATGAGGTTTTCAGTGGTTTGGACGCTGATGGATGTCAGATGGCATTAAATGTACTTGAAAGACTAAAGAAGCAGGGGAAGCTCATTATTTTGGTCACACACCAGGCTGATCTTATTCCAGAGAACAGTACAATCTATCAATTAAAGGATGGTAAGATCTATGTTTTGGATCGTTAAAAAAGAATTATTGATGCGCCTGAGATATAAGATGCTGACAATCAATCTCTATTTGTATCCTTTCTTTTTAATTGCACCCTATGTTTTAGTTTCAGAATATTATCAAATGGAAGGCAATGTCCTGATCAATATGATTTTATGGGTTTGGCTTTGTCAGCTGTTATTCGGTATTTCTGATGGCATCAGCGAATTAAGAATAGAAGGAACATTTATGAATATCTTAATGTCTCCCTGCGGATTCATCGGCTATCTTTTTTATAAGTATTTCTTTCATATCATAGATTGTTCAATCATTACAATTGTAACTGCTTCATTATCGGCAATATTTTTAGATATCCGTGTAGCCAATCTTTTTCTATTCTTAGCTGCCTGCATCCTTTTCAGCATCTCTTTATTCAGCTTCAGTCTATTGTTTGCCGGACTTGTTTTGAAATATAAAAAGGTTCGTTCTTTGAATTATTTTCTGCAGCAGGTTTTTGGTTTTTTATCCGGATATACCAATAATGTCTATCGTTTTCCGACCTATATTCGGTTTTTCTCATTTTTAATCCCTTTGACTTATTCAATCGTATTTTTTAATCAAACCACTACAAACAATATGATTTTTATAATTTTGATTGCTTTAACAATCATTTACTTTTTGCTTGGAATTGCCTTTTTGAAGAAAGAACTCCATGACTTAAGAAAAAGAGGAGATGTTGAACAATGGTAAAGATATTTTCACTTTTTATGATCAATTTACTTACAGCTATTCGCTATAAAATGAATTTTATTCTTTCTTCACTTAGTTTAATTGTTCCTGTTTTGCCTGCCCTATTGCTTTTATTCAATGGAAATACTGAAATATTTGGCTTTCAGAGTTCTTTTGAATATTCTGCTTATTTATTTTTGGCGGCTACGATATGGGGCGGTGTAGAAGTACTCTGGAGCTTTGTTTTCCAAATGCGAGATCAAATGCGTGAAGGTATTTTGGATGAAACACTGATGCAGCCTTTGACTATCTCTCAGCTGATTATCGGCTGGACAATGGAAGGAATTGTTACGGCGATTCTTCAATCAATACCGCTGATCATCATCAGTTTTCTGTATCTCATCAGCTATCAATCATTCTCTTCTATCTTGCTGTGCATAATTCTCACTCTGATTACTTATTTTTCCGGCTATTGCATGGCAACTATTTTGATTGCAATCATGGTGAATTGGAAAGAAACCGATCAGCTCGTATCTTTTATCGGCAATATTGCCCCCTTTATCTGCGGTGTGATTGTACCGCTGCATTTCATTCCCTTTCCATTGAATTATTTGGGAATTCTTTTTCCTTTTACATGGTCCTTGGATATACTTCGTTATATATTGTTTCAAAGTCCTTTGTTTCTGCCTCTTGAAACAGAACTTATTATATTTATTCTGTTAACCATCCTTTACTATGTATTAGGAAAGAAATTGTTTCACCTTTTGTACAATTATTCCAGAAAAAAAGGCGGAGTGATTGGATATTAAGACATAAAAAAATGACGCAATGCGTCATAAATAAAACTTAAAACAGGGATATCTCTCCGCGCTTATATTTGATAAAATAT
>CALUVS010000091.1 GCA_944324265.1 uncultured Traorella sp. | reverse complement strand
AAATCAAGGCAAAAACTCTTAAAACTATTGAATCTAACTATTTTCTAATAGTTATTGACATTTAATAGTTTGTCTTACTTGTGTTTTATCACTATCTATTATTTATTACAATATAGCGTTCTAAAAAATATACCTAAGAATTAGGATATATTTTATAATTCAATTTTATAGAGTACCTACAGCAGCGACATAAACAGTGAATTCTTCTTCACCATCCAATTCAAAGCATTGATCACAGAATTCTCGGTCAAAAGAAGCCAATGTACATATGCCCAAATGCAGAGCAGTCGCAGCCAAATATAAATTTTGTCCCACATGACCTGCATCCATCAATGCAGCTCGATGAGCATCAAATTTATATCGCCATTCACATCGATAAGGAATAATGGACCAATAAAACATGACACTGCTTCGATCAGCCCATACCTGTCCGACAACGCTTTGATCAATTGTTTCTTTCAAATCTTCGACTTCTCCTAAATATTCCAATTCATGGCTCATCGGCAGATAATGATATCTTCCGCTTTTCAGTTCTTCTACATGAGAGATAATCAGATACGTTTCAAATTCATGTCTGGCTCCTCCGCAGGCTGCCGGCCGGATTGTCGCATAGTTATTTCCGCGAATTTCTTTGACTCCCTGACTCATATACAAAAGATAAGAGAGCTGAAGCAGACTGATATCTTTTTGAGAATAAACACGGTCACTCTTTCTGCGAAGAAGAATGGAAGTGAAATCTTCTTGAATCACTAAATCTTCAAAATTTTTCGGCAAAGCAATGGCATTGTCACGCATAGGAGCTTTGCATAGAGCAGGCTGAGGTTTGTTCAGCTGCTGATCACTGAGCACATGATTGTTCATTTCATCATATTTCATGAAAGAACGTCCTTGTTTGATTTTTTCTTGAATTTCTTTTTCTTCCATACATCCTCCTTATTAATGAAATTATTTAACGAATATAACGGATAAAAGATTAATAATGTCGACATTCAGGTAATTCCTAGATAAATCAATGATTTATGTGTTTTATTACCTTAACTGTATATTATCACTATCTATTATTTATTGCAATATAGTATTTGAAAAAAGATTGTAAATTTGAAGCGATGACTATGATTCAATGGAAAAAATGATTTTTAGTCAAATGATTTGACAAAACTGCTTGACATAGAAAGTTATACGAGGTAAACTTATGTTGTGTTAGATGAAGCTAACAAAAGGAGAAAGATATTTATGCCGCTCTTATTAGGAAAAATTGGGGAAAAGATGAGAATTATCGAAGTTCATGGAAAAGAAGATGTTTGTGCACATTTAAAAACTTTGGGGTTTGTGCCTGGAGCAGAATGTGTGATCACAGCGCGCAATGCAGATAATATGATCGTGAATATCAAAGAATCTCGAATTGCTTTGGATAAGAAGCTGGCGGGTAAGATCATGGTAGAAATTTAAGGAGGAAGAAAATGAAACTGTTAAGTCAGGCCAAAATCGGTGATACAGTCATCGTCAGCCGTATTCATGGTGAGGGAAGTGTTAAGCGCCGTATTATGGATATGGGAATAACAAAAGGGGTTGAGGTGTTTATCCGTAAGGTAGCTCCGCTGGGGGATCCCATGGAAGTGAATGTACGCGGTTATGAATTAAGCATTCGAAAAGCAGATGCAGAAAAGATTGAAATTCAATAACAGAGAAATCTCTGTTTTATTTAGAAATACAAGTTATATGAAACTAACTTTAGGAGGAAGAAAATATGAAGATTGCTTTAGCGGGGAATCCCAACTGCGGTAAGACCACTTTATTTAATTCTTTGACTGGCAGCAGTCAGTATGTGGGAAACTGGCCGGGAGTTACAGTTGAGAAAAAGGAAGGGAAACTGAAAGGACATAAGGATGTAACGGTAGTGGACTTGCCGGGGATTTATTCTTTATCGCCCTATTCACTGGAAGAAGTGATTGCCCGTAATTATTTAATTGAGGAAAAACCGGATGTTATCATTAACTTAGTTGATGCGACCAATCTGGAAAGAAACTTATATCTGACGACACAGCTTTTGGAGATGGGTATTCCTTGTGTGATTGCATTGAATATGATGGATCTGGTCCGTGAACGCAAAGATGAAATTCAGACAGCAAAACTTTCATCTTTATTGAAGTGTCCGATCTGTGAAATTTCTGCATTAAAGAATACCGGAATTCAGGAAATGATTGAACAGGCATTGTCCATCAGCAAGCAGAAAAAGATTCAGCCTGTGAATTTTTATCAAGGATCTTTGAAAAAAGCGGTTGAGAGTGCTGAAACGCTTTTGACAGATCAAAAGGAACTGGCTCGCTGGTATGCAGTCAAAGTTCTTGAGAATGATGAAGAAAGCTTAAAACATATCGAATTAAGTCAAAATGTCCTGGATCAGATCGCCGGCATGCGTGAAGAACTGGAAAAAGAATTTGATGATGACATGAGCAGCATTATTACGAATGCTCGTTATGAATATATCGGAAGTATTCAAAATGAAGTGCTTGTGAAGCACAATAAGACGCGTATGACTACTTCTGATAAGATTGACCGTATTGTGACAAATCGCTGGCTGGCATTGCCGATCTTTGTGATTGTCATGTATCTAGTTTATTATATTTCAATGGTAGGAATCGGCGCGATGGGAACGGATTGGGTCAACGATGAATTATTTGCCGCGATCATTCCTGAGTTTGTCGATAGTATAATTGTTCCTATGAACTTATCTGGCTGGCTGTATAGTTTGATTCAGGATGGCATTGTGGCTGGAGTCGGAGCTGTATTAGGCTTCGTACCGCAGATCATGGTATTGTTCTTCTTGTTAGCTATTCTGGAAGACAGCGGCTATATGGCGCGTGTGGCTTTCATCATGGATCGCATTTTCCGTAAGTTCGGTTTATCCGGAAAGAGCTTTATTCCGATGCTGATCTCCACGGGATGCGGGGTGCCCGGCATCATGGCAAGTCGTACGATCGAAGATGAAAAAGACCGCAAAATGACAATTATGCTGACGACCTTTATTCCATGTTCAGCAAAGCTTCCTATATTCGCTTTGTTTGCCGGCGCATTGTTCAACGATGCACCTTGGGTATCGACCAGCATGTACTTTATCGGTATGGCTGCTGTCATCATCAGCGGAATTCTTTTGAAGAAGACCAAATATTTTGGTGGAGATCCTGCTCCATTTGTGATGGAATTGCCTGCATATCACTGGCCAAGCATCAAAGGGCTTTTCATTCACATGTGGGACCGTGCGAAATCCTTCATTCATAAAGCAGGTACCGTTATTCTGCTTTCAAGTATCTTAGTTTGGTTCTTGGGCAGCTTCAATTGGTCGTTGCAGATGGTAGATACCAGTGAAAGCATGCTGGCAACGATCGGCGGAATTATTGCACCTATATTTGCACCACTGGGCTGGGGAGACTGGCGCTCAGCTGTGGCAGCATTTACAGGCTTGATTGCGAAAGAAAATATTGTGTCTACATTTGGAATTCTCTACGGATTTGCTGAGGTGGCTGAAAACGGCGCTGAAATCTGGAGTCAAATCTCTTCTGCCTTTACTCCGGTTACAGCCTACTCCTTTATGGTATTCAATCTCCTTTGTGCTCCATGTTTTGCAGCCATCGGGGCCATCCGCAGAGAAATGGGTACAGCCAAATGGACATTGATCACGATTGCATTCCAATGCGGTCTGGCTTATGTTGTTGCCTTGCTAATCAACGTTATCGGCAATTTGGTATTCTGATATGGGCGATATCGTAATCGGCGGATTGCTTTGTCTGATTGTCTTGCTGGCAATCAGAAGTGTGATCCATTCCTTTAAAAGTCATAGTTGTGCTGGATGTTCCAAAGGATGTGCAGGATGTTATTGTCATGCGGAACTCCAGCAAGATTTACGAAAACTCCTGAAAGACAGCAAGCAGAAGAAAGAAAATATCATATGAAAACAGCTTGCAATGTCTGAAACACACAAAATCACACACATTAAGAAAAGCAGTGTCTTAAGAAATGGGTAATCCACAATAACTAAGGGCTTCCAAGTTGTAGGGTCTGGATTACCATGGGGTGAAGTCAACCCCACAATCTG
>CALUVS010000090.1 GCA_944324265.1 uncultured Traorella sp. | reverse complement strand
TTTGCGGAGAGCGCGCGGTCGATGTATGTACCGAACACGGTAATGCCGTTCCGCTCGGCAAATTCCATGCACTCGCGGATCTGACCTTCGATGCTCTCCTCTCTTTGATTGTCACTCGAATACCGAGCGTAGATGATTGCTTTCATTTTTCTGTCTTAGTTTCCTGAAGAGACGTTAATAATCTAACGAGTCGTGCTTGAATATTATTATATTCCAAAGTTAATTGCGCTTTTGCATTGTCTGTAAGCAACGAAGTATGACCAACAGAATCCCTAAGTGGTTTATAAATTGTAGCAGATCTTGATAGGCCTGCTATTTTTGAAGAGGAATTAGGCACTTTGTCAATTAGATTTGCTAAATAGTTCATATCGAGATAAAATATATTATCATCTGATTGACGAACTGCGTAACTAATGTTTGCAGCCTCTTTACTTTCATGCTCCCGTGCTTTTAATCTATTAGCTTCTTTTAGGGCTTCTTCAGAAAGAGGTAACTGCGTATAGACAATATATTTTCTCAACAAGTTTTCTGATATAAAGCATTCTGTATAAGAAGGAATATTAAATTGAGCTTCTATAGCTAGTTCTCTTACCCAGTGTTCGACAGTAGTATCGTCTTGGGCTTTTTTAGCTTTTGAATGTTTAGGTAATTACATTTCATTTATAGTTTGATTAAACAGTTCTTCTGCTTTTCTTGCTCTAGGCGAAATCGATTTATTATCGGGATCACCTGTTTCACCATACTTTCTTCTTAAATCATCCCATTGATCGATGATATTTTTAAATATATTTTCAACCTCCAAGATTACTTTTTGAAATTCCGGATCGTTAGAAATTATACCTTCTCGGCTACTTGTAAAAATATCTTTTCCTGTTCCTGTATCTAATCCATCAGCATATATTTGCCCAAACGTATAACTTTCAACAATTCGTGCTGTCGGAATATGTCTAAGTAGATCTTTTTCTCTAAGCCTACCATTGACAAATAGATCTAATGTGACTTTTTCGTTTGTACCCCTAATTTTTATATTTGCTGGCTTCTCTACCGTTGCAATATAGCCCTTAATTGGCAAGAAGGATGTCACATTGATAACTTCTTTAGGGTTTATTCCCGTAACTTCTTTTTCGAGAAAAGGCTCCGTAAAACAATTGATTGTCCATATAAATTGTGTATGCTGGGCTAAATCATTAAGTTGATTCACCGCTATTTGTTCTTTATTAACATATATTTTGAAATCCCCATCAAGTAGAGAAAACTTGAAGTATAGCGCAATGGCTTTTTTGATATAATCAATCGTATTGATTATATCATCCGTTATGTTTTCAAAACATATTGCTGTTCCGCTTTCAAGCTCAAATAATTTATCAACGATTTGAGCAGATATTGGCTGTAACTGATAGTCTTGAGAATTCAGATCATCTATAATGGCCTTATCCAATTCGCTATTGTCTATTACGCCGCCAACTGGCTCTGTTGATGTAGTCTTAGTTGCGATATGAATCTTTTTTGCGCAAGACAAAAGGGCTAATTTGCCAATACCTTTTCTTCCTATAAAAGGGCGTCCCTTTCTAGATTTTATTATGTTATTTTTTCTTTTGGAATACCCGATCTTCAAAAACTTGTCCTGAAAGTCGTTTTCATTCATGCCGACACCATCATCGACAATGCTCATAAAGCGATTTTCTCTATCAATTTCAATCCATACGGTAGAAGCATCCGCATCCCATGAATTTGAGATCGCCTCGCCTATTACTGTTATAAAATTCCTATAAAGATTTCGGCCCAAATGATTTAAAACGCTCAATGATATGTTGAAGTTAAAGTTTTTCATTTGATGATCCTCATTTATCTAATTGTAACGTGTCTATATGTTTTTACATAAATGCTGCTGAATTGAACGACCGATTATTTCCCCGAGCCTTACGGGTACTGCATTGCCTATATGTCTCGCGACGTCTCTCATGTTATATTCAGTAACATCTGAAGGGAAAAACTCATAATCTCTTGGGAATGTCTGTAATAACGCACCCTCTCGAAGCGTTAAAGCCCTGTCTTGCTCAGGATGTCCGTACCTACCTGTTCCATAACATATAAACTGTGTCGTCATAGTAGATCCAATTTTATCCCAAGACATTCGACCGTAAACCGAAGAATAAGTTTGTCCCGACTCTTTTCGATGACATGCACATCTTAACTCCTCAGGCCAATCCCGCCATGTCCCTCCGGGAACAGATGCTCTTATCCGTTTCAAATTGAGTTCAGATAATTTTGCCGCTCTATGAAGATGATCTGTCGGACAAGTTTCTCCCGCCTCGACCTTAGGTAATCCTTCAATGAGAGGTCGAATAGTTACTTTCTTGCGGTCATGGGTTGGCGGTAATAAATGAATTTCTCCCTGCAGTGAAGCCAACAATACAAATCTATGTCTGTTTTGCGGTATTCCATAATCAGGGCAATAAACAACTTGACCACCATCAGTGAAATATCCGTTATTAATTAATAGTTCAACGAATTCTTTAAACACACTCGTGTTTCTTATTTCAGGAACATTTTCCATTGAAACGATTAGCGGGTGAACGCCTTCTATAATTCGACCAAACTCAGATAATAAGTTATATTTTAAATCCGCCTCCCGAGCCGAGGGGGTTTTAAACCTTTTATAACTCATTGTCGAAAAAGGTTGACACGGCGCACATCCTACCAATATTTTAGTTGCCCCTGCGCTATAACAATTATTTACTTCATCGGAAGTCACTTCTTTAATGTTTCTGCAGTGGAAATTTGAATTGTTGTTATGTGAGTATGGATATTCACATGTTTTATCATTATCAAATCCCGCGACAACGTTAAACCCTGCTTGCTTCATTCCGCAGGTAAGTCCTCCGACGCCACAGAATAAATCAACTACTTCAAATGGCATATTTATAGCCTCCAAGAAAGATTCATCCATTTAGCAAATCCTCAAATTGTGTCTTTCCAATTTGAGAAATTTCTGTTATCTCACTTATGATTTCTAAATCAAAATTTATGCGTATATCAGTCAAATCAAGGAGATCATAGTTTGCACAACAATATTGCCGAACGGATTTTATATTCTCGATAACTTTTTTAAGCCATCTAGAATTATTTTTTAGTAGCCATATACCGTTATCTATATCGACAAAGACCAAATGAGTTTGTGAACATAATAACCGCGCGATCTCATTATCCGTTAAATAAAATCCCCCGCTTTTTATGTTTTTCACTTCTATACCGTATTCAAAAACTCTTATGTCATAGCCATAATCTTTACTGTTTGAAACATCTATAAATTCTATCCCTGGTTTTAAACCGAGATAATCTTTTAAATAAGAGATAAAATACTTTTCTGCTTTTCGGCCACTATAAATTCGCTTTATAGAATCTTTTGCCGTCCCATTTATTTGTCGTATATCATAAGAATGTTCAATGGGACGCGATAAAGGAAATTTTTGTTTTGTTTTATCGGGCTTGAATAGTGCTATAATATTACTATCTTTCACTGCTTCAACTATGATATCGTCATTTATTGAAGCAGGAGGCAACGGACTAACAGATAAAAATTCTCGCAATGACCTTATTGCGGCTTTAACAAACCCTTTTTCGACATAAGATGCACGTCCATTATATTCAAAAGAGGACAACATATCGCCATAAAAAATGCCCGATTTATCTCTAATATCCGGCTCTATGCTTTTAATTGTCAATATTGTACTCTCGTTAACTTGATCAATATGAAGATATGCTAAAAGATATCTTAACGCATTTGCGTAAGATGCCGCTGTTCCGTTTTGAGTGCCGTATTTATTGTCACAAAATGCTCTAAAGTTTCTTACAAATTCGTTTATTGTCATTTTAATTCCGCGATAATTCTTAAAACTAGCGATTCACACACCGTATTGCCCGCTTGCTTGTACTGCTCGCGCAGAGGAATGGTAGAAGGGAATGTAAAGCTCGGTGGAAAGCCTTGCAGGGCTAAACACTCCATCGGTGTTATGCGCCGAATACCGAACTTGTCTTTGATGACGGGAACGCGGTTCGGGTACGTTCCCATATTGGCTTTAAGCGTAAAAGCGATGCCGTC
>CALUVS010000089.1 GCA_944324265.1 uncultured Traorella sp. | reverse complement strand
TGAAGAAAATCCGGAGGAATTTCCAGTTGATTATGAGGTGACTTTTACGGCTATAAAAAAGGATTCCGGTCAACTTACGATGGAGGAATTTGCCAGACAGTTCTTGGATCAGATGCTGGATGTATATATTGCATACTATGGAGAAAATTATGTAAATACTGGAACAGCTCCTGATGACATTTCCGGCTTGAACACTGGAAATTATGATTTTCTGGAAATGGCAGAAATTCTTAATAATTCCATTGAAAATGCAGTAGAAACTATTTCTGAAAAAGAAGAGACGGGAGGGGATTTTCGTTCATCACAGACAGGGTACTCGTTCTCTGATATAAGGAGAGAATTTACGGTATTAGATGACGTAGAAGTTTCCAATGTATTTGCATATATACTGGAGAATAAGATTACTAAGGATCCGGGGTTGCTGTTGGATAAATATGAAAATCGTATTAATGAATATGAGATGTCTAATGAAAACAGCGAAGAGCAGGTTGAATATATTAATGAAATAATTGATGAATATGTTTCCATGATGCGCGAATCCGGTAATACGGATATAACATATGAATATATTCTGAATGAGGTTTATGACAATTTCTATACCGACAGTGAGAATGTTGTTCAGCAAATTGATCAGACTGTAGAATATGATGATTTGTTACAAAGTTATATATCTGAACGAAGTGAATATGAGAATGCATTAGAAGATATTGTGTATTGTCAGTACATTATTGATTTGTACAGTGGGGAATTGGACGGTACGGAAGAAGTTGTTTCAGATGATGTAGATGCTGAGCTTCAAGAGGCAGAAAAGGAAGCCTCTGAAATTGTGGAAAGAAAGGGTAGCGGTGATGCGACAGAAGATCTTTTTGACACAAGGAATGAAACGCAGACCGTACAGAGTGATCCTGAAGTTCAAGTAAGCAGCGCAGAAATGCAATCTACAACTCAGGAAATGATCGATAATCTTTTTGCGGAAGTTGACAGATTATATGGAATATTAGAGATTGTCAATAGTGAATTTAATGAATATGCCGGGGCCAAGAATATTAAAATGTTGACAAGCATTGCTATGCAGCCGGGAATTAATTTGTTGATTTTCACGGTACTGATTGTTATTATATTTGGTTTGATAGGCTGTATCGGAGCAATTATAATAGGAAGACTGCAGGATATTTTTGAGTATTATATATATGTGGACAGAAAATTTGATATTCCTAACAGGGCTGCTTGTGATAGAAAAATAGCTCAATATAGTAAGAGCCTTTTGAAAGATGATTTTGTCTGTATCTCAATACATCTTGATGATATCAAAGAAAAAAACCATAGGTTTGGCAGGGAGAGTACAGATAACATGATGCATGAGTTTTTTGTGATTCTGGATAATGTATTTTCGCAGGAACAAAATGCATTTTGGTGTCTTAATGGTATTGGTCAAGTTTTGGTATTCGGGGAGGATATGTCTTATAATCGGGCATATGTGTATATGATGCAACTTCAAAAAGAAGTAGCAGAATTCAATAAAGTATCAGATAATAAAATTGAGTATACGGTAGGTGTCGCCGAAGCAAAAAGAAATAATGAATATCACATAAAAGGTCTAGTTGTTGAGGCACTGAAGAATGCATGGAAAGAATCTGATAATGAAAAAAATGATACGGAAAATGCAGATAATCAAAAACAAACAGAGCAAACATCAAAAAATGAACATGATAAACAACCAGGATTAGAGCTTGACGCAGAGAGTTTCTCGCAGGAATCCCCTAATAGAGAGCGGGATCAATTAGAAAAAACACTTGAAGAATTAAGGGAAATTCTTAGAAAAGGGTTATAGTTTGCTGGATTGATAAGAAGTGGAGTTTGGTGCTAAATGAATATACGTAAAGGAATATTTATAATTTTATATTTTATAAGTGCTGTATTGACTTATTATTTATATGAGGGCAGTATCACAATAGCTGGCTTTGGCTTTATGTATAGCTATTTAGCACCACTTCCGTTTGTTGCATTGGCATTTGCGTGCTTTTTAGTTACCCCAAACATTGATCGGATGATAAATGTGGGAAGATTGATGGGGATATTTGCGGTTCCATTGATTTTGACAGTTATATATTCGTTAGTTTTATGGATTGTGAATTTTGCAGAATTTCGTACGATGACACGAGGATTATTTTTTGTTGTCTATCAGATGATCGCGATTGTCATGGCAGGAGCTGCTGTATATTCTTTTGGAAGACGGGCGGTTTATTTTCAGTTTGTGGCTCTTATTATTGCCTTTTTAATGGTTATTGTGCCTTTGATTCAGCAAGGAGGGATTACAGAATTTTTTAACCAATATATACAGCTTATTGTAACGGGATCTAAGGAAACAGGATATATGATGCAAACTGTCGAAAGAGCAGGATTTGCCCATGGTATTGGAATATATTTGTTTTATTTTATTTTAACCTGGAAAGAAAATAAGGTGAATATTTTTTTATTACCAGTTGCAGTTTTTCTGTTTCTGATGGGATTTAAGAGAAGCGCATTAGTTGGTATTTCGGTTGGATTTGTTGCATATGTAGTAGCACTTATAGTCCCTAAATCGTTGAAAAAAACAGTGTTATTAGTTGAGACTACGTGTATGATATTTCTAGGTTTGCTATATGTAGGTGCGATATCGAATGGCGTGATAGAAAAATTTGCTGAAGCCTCTGGTATTGATACAATGGGAAGAGTAGAAATATATAATAATATGCGTCCCTATTATGATTTTGATATTACATATATGGGACGTGGTTTAGGCTTTGTGTCCTATATGATTGGAAATGGTTTCATTGATGTAGGTGTCCCAAATGCAGGAGATATACACAGTGATTTCTTACGTCAGTTTATTGAGTTGGGAATGCTGGGTTTTATTGGATGGATGATTGCTTTTTTCTATTGGCGATTTAAGAAATTAATAGAGGTAGTCGACATAAAATTTGGTGTTTTTCTTATTTCAATCTTTGCGTATTGTTTTGGATGTTATTTTACAGAAAACATGTATTATAATTACCGTGTAAATCTGGCAATAGCAGTGGTTATATTCTCTTATGCACTGCAAAGAACAGAAGAAAGACCTCAAGGCTTAGATATAAAAAAATCTTTGATTGAAAGGCTGTAAATATGAATATTATTTTCGTTATATACAGGCTGGGTACTGGAGGCGCGGAAAGAGTATCAGTATTATTGGCTGAATATTTGAAAGAACAGGGGCATAATGTAAGTGTTCTAGTTTATAGAAATGATGGATCTTATGAGATAAATAATAATATTCCTGTAGTTAAGATGCCTGATTCATCAAATTTTTTTTTGAAACATATAAAAAGAATTTTCTTTTTTTTTAAATATGCGAAGGATGAAACGGATCTAGTAATTACTTTATATCGCGGCTATGATTTTACATGGTTATATCGTAAATTTTCTAAAAGTAAATTGATTTTATCACAGCGAAATGATCCGAAAGCGGAGTATGATAATAATATTTCCGCCAGAATACAATGCAAATTATTTTTTAATGGTGCGGACGCGGTGGTCTTTCAGACAAGAGAAGAGATGGAGTATTTTAATAGGTCTATCCGAAAAAAAGGTGTTTTGATTCCTAATCCAGTAAAGCAGGATTTGCCGACACCATACTCTGGAGAGAGAGAGAAAGTAATCGTTAATTTTTGCCGTTTAACACCACAAAAGAATCTGAAACTGTTAATAGATTCTTTTGAAAGAATACACTACAGTTATCCAGATTACTGCATGAGAATTTATGGAGATGGAGAGCAAAAAGAAGAATTAGAGAGATATATACGAACAAAAGGTCTTTCAGAAAAAGTGAAAATTCTGCCTTTTTCTAAAGAAATACATACTAATGTCAGAAGAGCAGCGATGTATGTTTCTTCTTCTGATTACGAGGGAATATCAAATTCTATGCTTGAAGCAATGGCTTTGGGAATACCATGTATTTGTACGGATTGCCCGGCAGGGGGGGCGAGGATGGTTATTAAAAATGGAATAAATGGTATACTGGTGCCTGTTGGGGATATATCAGAGATGGTTAAAGCAATGAAAAAATTGATTGAGAACCCGAATTATTCAAAATATTTGGGAAAAGAAGCTGAGAAAATAAGGGAAACATTCTCAATACAAAAAATTTGCAATAAATGGGAAAAACTTATAGAAATTTTGATGGCTGAAAAATAATGTGAACAGAAAGTGCTGATTAAAATTGAGCAGAAAACAATTGGTTTTAACAAATATTTTATGGAGATTTGCAGAACGATGTGGAGCGCAATTGGTTTCTTTTGTGGTTTCCTTGATTCTTGCACGACTCCTGTCGCCGGATGATTATGGTGTTG
>CALUVS010000088.1 GCA_944324265.1 uncultured Traorella sp. | reverse complement strand
GGCCAAGAGGGGCTTAAGCCCCTCTCTTTCAAAATGTGTGCTTTTCAGGGGGAAAACCCTTGACAAATCGCTTACTGGTTGCAAATGTAGAAGGAAGCAAGTATAATGTTTTTACCTATTGTGATTTACATATAACTTAGAAACATATATCTTTAATGTTTCTATACTTTGTTGTTAAAGAGAGATATCAAAAAGATAATCAGATGGTGAGAATTTAAGTATAGGGTAAGTATTTAGACAATTGTTATTAATTTGGTTTAACGCGTTAAGAAAGCGCGTTAGCGTGTTAAAAAGTTTTAATTAGTTAGATAATAAACGTTTCTAACACGCTAAATTGTTTTGAAAGTAGCGCGTTAGCGCGTTAAATAGTTGGGAGGTAGTATGATTATGCGTAAAATTCCTACAAAAGAAACATTAGATATTGAATTTAAAAGTGATGTGAATAAACTTCCTGATGCGGATATTTTTGAAGTAGTGGTAGCATTCGCTAATACAGAAGGCGGAGATTTATATCTTGGTGTAGAAGATGATGGAGAAATCACAGGAGTTCATAATGAGCACAAAAATATAACAACATTAAGTGCTTATATTGCAAATAATACAGTTCCGCCTGTATTAGTTTCTGCAGAAATAATGAAAGATAGTAAACCTGTTTTAAAGATAAAAGTACCTAAAATACAAAATGCTATTGTAGCAACAACCTCTGGAAAAGTGCTTCGTAGAAGAATTAAAGCAGATGGTACACCTGAAAATGTTCTAATTATCCTGCAGAATATGCAACCAGATTATCTGATTTGCGAATGCTAGATTATACTGCGATGCTTGTACCTGATTCTACGATAAATGACTTTGATAAACTTGAAATTGAACGTTTGAAAAAAACAATATTAGCATATAATGGTGATTCTTCTTTATTAGATTTAGAAGATGAGGAACTTTATAAAGCATTAGGATTTGTACGTCAAGAAGATGATAAGTTAATTCCTACAATTACAGGGATCTTACTAATTGGAAAAACTAGTGCTTTGAAAAAATATATCCCTACCTCAAGTGCTTCATTTCAAGTTTTAGAAGGTACAGAAGTAAGAGTGAATGAAGATTTTGCATTACCAATTGTTGCAATGATCGAGCAAATAAATAACTACCTTTCAGCTTGGAATTCAGAAAGAGAAATTGAAATGGGTATGTTTAGAATTTCTGTTCCTGACTTTGATAAGAGGGCAATAAGAGAAGCGATAGTAAATGCTTTTAGCCATCGTGATTATTCCAAAATGGGGCGAGTTAGAGTGGCAATAAGTGATGAGGGATTAACAATCGCTAATCCAGGGGGATTTATTGAGGGGGTATCGATTAATAATCTGTTAACGGCTGAACCACATGGGAGAAATCCTCAACTAACTGATGTGTTAAAGAGAATTGGTTTAGCTGAAAAAACAGGAAGAGGGATTGATAGAATATTTATGGGTTCTTTGATTTATGGAAAGCCGATACAGATTATTCTCAATCAAATGCGCTAAGCGTTTTACTGTTTATATCTAGAAGCAATCCAGACACATAGTTAGCTGCGCTTATTTCTAATGAGCAAAATCGTTTAGGTCGTGCATTGTCTGTTAATTCGTTGTTAGTTTTGAATATGTTAAAAGATAGTCCTAGATCAACTGTTAATCAGTTAGCTTCTGAACTAAGATTATCAGATTCCGTAGTTAAGAGTATATTAGATACTTCAATAGAATGTGGACTAATTGAAGCGTATGGTACAGGAAGAGGCAGAACGTATATGCTGTCTGCAAATGTATATAAGACTAAAAAAGAGAAAATAGGATATGTTCGCCACAAAGATATTGAGGAATCACGTTATCTCGAATTAATCATAAATATGGCGAAATCAAATGATTATATAGCTAGAGCAGTTGTTGTGAGTTTATTACATGTTGATGAAGATAAAGCATATAAATTGCTTAAACAATTAGTTATAAAAGGGAAATTGATACCTGTTAATAAGGGAAGGTATTCTAAATATCGATACTTTAATAAATGATGTCAAATAACTGTCAATGTTTTATTGAATAGTGTTCTATTAAGATACACAAATAAGTAAAGTTCAGTGTTTAAGGGATAATTTAGATGTTCTTGCATTCCTAAAAAGAGATATTTTTGTTACCGCACATGAAAAACAAATAAATTTTAATCTAACTCGTTATAGTCGACTCGATATAACGAGTTTTTTATCAGTATTTCATTTAATCCCTCTATGAAAATAACTTAAATATTCCTATTATCAAAAACATTTGTATTGAAATCTATAATATTAATTTCAGAAAAAGTTGAAATATCAACGTCTATTCGATATAATACAAAAGTTGAGTTTTCAACATTTGATTTGAAAGGAGTAAAAGATCAAATAATTTTTGATCAAATATGAGATAAGATGAATACAAATAAAAGAATAAATGTGAAAAAGATAGCCCTTTGTATTGTTGTTG
Source organism: uncultured Traorella sp. (assembly GCA_944324265.1). GTDB lineage: Bacteria > Bacillota_I > Bacilli_A > Erysipelotrichales > Erysipelotrichaceae > Traorella. Next base: position 1,888 of record CALUVS010000088.1, on the reverse strand, counting down.
TGCTTTTGGCATTCGTAGGATGTGCAGGAATAGCTATATATTCTATTTGGCACAATGAGCTTTCGACATTCATGAGTATTGAGATGTTAAGAGATAGAAATGATGAACATCAAGATGGAGCTGTGTATGCAATGCATGTCAAAGGAGGCTTCTATTTGGATGAATTTGTGGAACAAGGCGGAGTAAGCAATGATGCAGAATTGATTGACTTTGTTACTTCTAAGATAACAAAGGGATTGATTTCCATGAATATCAGCGAAACAGATATTGGCTGTGCTTCCTTTACAGCACAAACCAGCAGCGGGGATGCCTTATTCGGCAGAAATTATGATTTTTCTAAAACCAATACAATGCTTGTGTTTACAGAAGCTAATGAAGGACGTCATGCGTCAATTTCAACTGTCGATCTCCAGTTTTTAGGCATTGATGTGAATCAAAATTTAGAAAGTGTCATGGATAAAATTACTGCATTGGCTGCTCCATATGCACCGCTTGACGGGATGAATGATGCGGGAGTAAGTGTCGGCATTTATATGACTTATCAAGGCGGAGAAACTACTGTTCCAACCAATCAGGATACAGAGAAACCTGATTTCACTTCCACAACTTTGATTCGTCTGATCTTGGACTATGCAGATAACTTAGGGGAAGCTGTAGAAATCGCCCAGTCTTACGATCTGCATGATTCAGCGAATACTTCTTATCATTACATGGTCGCAGATGCCAGCGGACGCAGTGCTATTCTGGAATGGGTAGGCAGTGATGATGCCAGTGATAATGATGGTTCTCAGCGTGAATTAGTCGTAACCTATAACGATGACGATGATCATATCGGTGAACTGGAAGGAAGTACTGATTATCAGGTAGTTACGAATTTCATCATTCAGCCGAACTATTATGATCATTCACCGGAAGAAGACAAAAAAGGATTTGATCGTTATGAGAAAATCTATGAAGAATTAAATCAGACAAATGGAGTTGTCGCAGATGAAAATGCCGCTATGAATATCTTATCAATGGTCGGCAGAAGATCATGGGGAAATGATGATAACAATGGCTGTACAGTACACAGTGTTGTTTATAACATGACAGATAAAACAGTGCTTTGGGTTTCCAATGAAAACTATCAAGATCCTACTGCCATATTTGAATTTAGTTTGAACTAACTAATAAAAAGGCTTTTCTTTTTACGTTTGAAGGCTGAAATGATATAATCCAATAAAGGAGAAAAACAATGGAAAATAAAGAAATATTATGTCAAGCTCAGCATATTGCAGTAATCGGTGTGACTCAGAATCACGACAAATACGGTTATAAGATTTATCAAAAACTCAAAGAATTGCAGAAACATGTTTATGGTGTATCCCCAATTTACAATGAAATTGAAGGAGATAAAACTTATCCAAGTATTTTGGATATTCCGGAAGCAATCGACATGGCTGTCTTTGTTGTGAATCCTAAATTGGGAAGTGAGTATGTCAAACAATGCCATGACAAGCATGTACCGCTGATCTGGCTTCAGCCTTCAACATATGATGATCAATTACTATCTGAAATTGAAAAAGCCAATATCCAATCCATTCAGGCCTGTGTATTGGTCGAGGCAGATAAATAGTATATTAAAAATTCATTCAATAAAAAATGGGAAATCTATAGGACTTCAATTACCTATAGGTTTCCCATTACTGTTATCATATATCAGAGAAACAAAATTAAAATATTATAAACGAGATGAATAAAACAAAAGCAGCAAACCCTCCATAGGGCTTCAATTGTCCAAAGATGTCATTGCTGCTGATAAATTATACATCCATTGAACTAACTCGCTTTTCAAGCGAGGGTTGTCCTTTCCTATACTCTATTTTACACTAAACTTATCTTTATTTAT
>CALUVS010000087.1 GCA_944324265.1 uncultured Traorella sp. | reverse complement strand
TAATGACAATATAAAGTTATACAATAAGTACTATTATTTGTTGATTGACATCATATATTCGGCTCAGACAATTGAAAAAATCTATAAATCATTAGTGTCAGCCGAGAGTGTGTCCATCTTGGATAAAATTTTAAGCTGCTTAAAGAAAAGCAAAAGGGATAAGAAACTATAATGTGTGATATTAGCAAAAAATACAGAAAGAAATTAAAAAGAGTTAAGGAATGTTATGATGAGATTATAACTGAAATGAAAAATGAAGATGTAAATGACTTTGTTGTGAAAGATTGGTTTGATGAGAAGGAGATTACACATAAGTCAATTGTGTTTATATTTGCTTGTCCAGGAAGAGCAGAATTTATAGACAATAAACCTTGTTGTGGACAAACGGGTGATAATTTAGGTGTGTTTATTGGACTTTTGAATAAGGATTTCCCTGATGTGTTTCAAGATACTGATAGATATTCTTATGTAATATTAAATGCAAGCGACAAAGTGCATTTTGATGAATTGACTAGTAACAGTGAACCGTATGAATCCGAAATCAAAACAAAGGTTAATAATGATTGTGACAATAATGCTAATAATGATAAAAAAACATTATTAGAAAATGCAGAATTCATTTTCTGCTTTGGTTTAAAAGCACAAAACTATTATAAAGAGATGAAGAGCAAATCAAATTTAAAAGTTGCTCCTGTCAATTGCTGTCATTTGGGTGCTAGGGGGCTTAATAATTGTGAGGAGCTTAAAACTTATTTGAGTGATAATAGGATATCAGAAGAATTAAGTCTTGAAGATAAAGTTAAGTATTTATATAAATTAAAAAAAGACCAAATCGAAAAAATGGTTAAAACATTAAATCCCGATTCACAAGAACAGAAAAACTAAGGTGAAAATTTTGAGGTAAGGTAGAACTTTGAAAAAGAACACAATATTAAAAACTGCATTTGACGAATATACAATTGTTGAACAGATAGGCGAGGGCGGCAATGGAACAGTCCACAAGGCGACCAATTCAGATAATTCGTCTGTCGCCATTAAAGTTGTTCCCAAAAGCATTTCTAAAGAGAAATTAAAAAGATTTAAGAATGAGATATATTTTTGCCTGAAAAATCCCAATGATTACATAATTAAAGTTTTGGACAATGGCGTTTATTCTGACGAAAAACAAGAATACATCTTTTATGTAATGCCTTTATATGCAAAGTCGTTGCGCCAACTTATGAAAGAGGGCATTTTTCCAGACCAATCGATGAAAGCTTTTGCAGATATTTGTAAAGGCTTGGCGTTTGCTCATTCCAAAGGATGTATCCATAGAGATCTAAAACCTGAAAATATCCTTTTTGATGGTAAAAGTCATTACATAATCGCTGATTTTGGCATAGCTCATTTTCAGGATTCAGATAAATTTACTACTGTCGAAACGAGAGAAAGTAGTCGCCTTGCAAACTTTTCTTACCATGCACCGGAGCAGATAGAGAATAGTGGAAGTATAACTGCGGCAACAGATATTTTTGCGCTTGGTCTAATAGTGAATGAGATGTTTACAGGAAAAATTCCTTCTGGTGACAATTATAAGAAAATCTCCGAAGTGAACGTCGACTTTGCATTCCTGGACAAAGTTGTGCAGAAAATGTTATCGCAAAATCCCAATGACCGCTATCAAAGCATTGATGAGCTTAACATAGATTTTGAAGCTCGCAAAAAAGCTTTTGAAAACAATAAACAGATCGCTGCACTTAGTCAGCCCTTAGTTCAAGGTGAGGCGAGAGACTATCTTACAGATAATCCGATCAAGATTTTAGACTATATTATAAACAACGGACAATTAATAATAAAATTGTCAAATTCACCTAATGATTTGTGGGAGAGATTCTATTATAATGCCTTGACTCTTTTTTCAAGTATACCGTTTTGTTACAAAAATTTTGTGTTTATGGGCAATGAGGCCCGTTATGATTTAGAAGGATATTTACAATATGGAAATAGTAAACAACTGGTTGAATCTCTTATTAAAGATTTTAAACAGGCTGTTGAAAATGCAAATCGGATTTATGCTGAAATAGCTGAGTCTTCATATCAAGAGCGGAGACGACAAGAAATCGCTCGCCGACAAGCAGAAATACAAAGGCTTGAAAGTGAAAATGAGTTTAATGACTTCTTAAAGGGGTTGCTGTAGAAATTTTAAATAGTTCCATTATTTAATGCTTAAATGATTGTAAGCGTGACTTTTATCGTCAAATTAAAATAAAGAATTACGCAAACACGTAATATTAAAAATTATTACACTAAGGAGAGTGCTATGGGAAAAATCTATGGCGATAGATTGCATAGAGAGGAATACGTAGAGAAGATAATCGAATTAATAAAATTACGAAGCGAAACAGGCGAGACAACAACATTTTCTATTGAAGCGCCTTGGGGACAGGGTAAAACATGGCTTATTGACAAGATTGAAGCGTCATTAAAAAGCATTGACATAACAAAAGAATATAAGTCTGAAGAACTTAATAAAGGTAGCGATGAGTTTTTTCTTGTGCATTATAACGCGTGGGAAAGAGATTACTATGATGAGCCGTTGCTTGCGATACTTTTAACGATAATTAATGCACTTAACGAGCAATTTGGTGTAGAAAATATGCTAAATGCTGTAAAAAATGAATTTATAAAGAATCTGAAAAAACAAGTATTGCCTTCTTTGTTAGCTGTCGCAAGTCATGTTTCTAAGCAGTTGTTACATTTTGATATCGTAGATCTTGGAAAACGAGGGATAAATAAGTATAAAAAAATAAAAGAGGCAGGCACACTAAAACTTAAATCTTCAAATGATTATTCAGATCTTGAGGCGGATATCAGTCAAGTTATAAATGCTTTAAATAAGGTCTCTGAACAATATCCCATTATTTTCATTGTTGATGAATTAGATAGGTGTATTCCAACGTTTGCAATTAAAACTTTGGAACGTCTACATCATATATTCGATAGGGTAAATAAGAGTATTACTATTTTAGCAATCAATAGGTCTCAGCTTCTCAGAAGCATAAATTATACATATGGCGAAGGGGCAGCAGATCAGTACTTGTCAAAGTTTATAGATTTCAGAATTAATTTGAATGAGGGCAATACTGATCAGGATGAAGTAAATAGCTGTCTTGAAAAATTTATGACATTGTTCACTGGTGATCCTCTTAGTAATACAGATAGAGATTTAATTAGTAGATATAACACTGATTTGCCTGCAAGAGAGTTTGAACATATTTTAAAGCAAGCCATCTTGATACATAAATTGGTCGGGGTAAATACACAAAAATTTCCTATAGAGTGTATGGTTGCAGAAATATTATTACAAATAAAGCAATATGCGGATGAACTTGAAGGAAATGAATATAATACATCTATAGAGAATGGAAACACGCCAAAAAATAAGTTGGGAAAGGCGTTTAAAAATGATTTACTTAATTATAGACAAAAAAATCCTATTGTTATCAAAGTTTATAATTGGGTATTACAAAATCAAGCCGCAACAACAGCACAAGCAAATAATGTGGATGAATTGACTCAAAAGATGCAAGAATTTTATATTAAATATAAGGTATATTATAATTTAGTAAAACATTCATAAATAGTGATAATTTGATATATAACAAGGTAATGGAAGCCGCATAGTGAATTATGTGACTTCTATTATTAAACACAAAAAAGCTTTCCAAATTTATGGCAGGCTTTATTTGTGGCAACAACTGGCTATGCCAGTGGAAAGAACTTTATATTCAGGCAATTGAAATAAAAAACTCCGCAAAGTAAGATGAAAGCGGCTATCGACCGTAAATGAAACAAAGCGGAGGATAAAAGATTTGAAAAACAAACCAGTTAACAAATATAGTTTAGCACAAGGTAAATATCCTTGGGGAATCATAAAAAAATAGGAAACTGAATAGCAAATTCGTTAAGTGTAGTATGGGAGTGTTCCAAAACAGAACGCTCCCTATTTCTATGATTGTAAAGAGATATGGGTCAAATTTAACCGAGCAGTTGAATTGTATCAGAAAATATGATAAAATAATGCCAAAGCCGACTGTCAATTGGGGGAATATAATGAAAAAAACAGATAACAATGCAGGAAAAAAGTGAAAGGTTTAGGAAAGCCGTTGGAATATTTAATTTGATTTCAACATGCTGCTCGGCAATGGTAACGGTTGTGTTGCTCAACGCTTTTACGACTTATGCAGAATGGTTGGGAGTGCTGTATTTGGTATTTGCAATCATTTTAGCGGCAGGCACAGTATTTTGCGCCCTTTCGTGCATAATCCTTTCAACGAAATTAAGAAAGCTTAAAAAACAAAAGATGAACGAAGATAAGGATATATCTTGACGCGAAATTTAATTCATCGGCAGGCAGAGCTTATAAGTTTAAGGCACACGTTGCTTGCAAATTTCTATGATTATGAAAAGAGAAATTGAAATTGTAAATCCGCAAAAAATACTTCCGTGGATAGGCGCGCCTTTTATGGCGGCTTGGGTGTTGGAAGGGATAATTTTAATTG
>CALUVS010000086.1 GCA_944324265.1 uncultured Traorella sp. | reverse complement strand
TTCCTCCTCGTTTTTCTTGATTAAAAAGCCTCGCAGAGCCCACTAAACTTCGGAACGAAGTATAGTGGGCTATACTTCTTCATCGAACTCAAAAGCTCGACCGTGTTTTGCTTTCCGTTTTGCAGCGGTTGTTTGTCGTTTGCTTTCCTTTCTACGGTGGTCTGAACGTCAGTTGCTTTCTCATAGCTTTCCTCCAAAAATTGTATTTTTCTATCTTTAACCCACACCGAAAAGGGCTGGCTTCGATAGCTTAAAAAAGGACGCAAAAAAGCCGCTGACAGCTCTTCGCATATCACCGACTTTGACCTTATTTAGCGGTATCTTTCCGCTCTATGGTGGTCAACCATTCTATTGTGATGCCGACCGTTTAACACACTTCTATTTCGACATCTAAAATTGTACGCTAAAAAACCCATAATCGCGCGTCTAAAAATGCGAGATAAAACAGGCTCAACCCCTAAAATAGAGTACACTTAAAAAAGCCTTTCATCGCACATCTTTTCAAGCAAAGAGAACGTCGGCTTTTTCGGAAAAATTGTATCACAAAAAAGCCCCTCATTACCTGACGAAAAACAACAACCATATAAGGGCTTTACCGTTCAAAAATTTGTACACCTATAAAGCCCATAATGGCTCGTCTTTCAGACGGCTCGGGCGCAGCGCAATAAACGCTGAAAACCTTGCGGAGCCAATCCCTCTCCGCTGCGCAGAATATTCTGCACAAACTCCCTCTATTAAGGGAAAAACTACGCCATACACATTTACAAGATGGCAAAAGAGTACAGGCGACATCCTACACCTATACTTTTATATTATATCATATCTATTTCTGTTTGTCAATAAAATACAAACATTTGTTTGTATTTTCTTACTTGATATTTTAGGCATGATTTGTTGTTTGCCTGCATTAATGCTTTGACATTGTTCGTTTTAGAGTGTATAATAAAATTATTAGGAGCGATGTTGGAGTAATATAATGTATATAACAGTTTCGGATGCTGCAGAAAAATTTAAAGTATCAAGAAGGCGTGTTCAAATTTTATGCGAACAGGGGCGTATTGAGGGTGCCAGCCGAATTAACGGTGTATGGTTGATTCCTTCTGATTCTTCAAAACCGCTTGATGGACGAAAGAAGAATGATGAGCCAGTTAATCAAATCTCTATGTTTGATAATAACAGAGATAAATTATCTATGAGTCAAGTTTGTGATCTGCTGTCTATTTCGCGGGCTACAGTTCATAATTGGATTAGATTAGATAAATTGAAAATAAATTCTGATAATGAAACATTTGATAAAGAATATATAGAAACACTCTTAGCCGAAATAAAAAACAGTAAAGATAAATGCTTAAAGAGTCGCCGTAATAAGAAAAATATTAGTGGCAAGTCACTTTACAAGGATTATATTCGTAGTGAGCGCAATAGAGAAATCGTTGAAAGCATATTAAGCAATTGTAAGTACTTTTCAGAAGAAGAATTGAGAATTATTCTTGCCCATTTTGCGATTCAACTTTATCAGCAAAGTTGTGGTTTAAATATTTCAGATAGAGTGTTATTTGATGGAAGAGTTAACATGCTTCCGCATAATGCATTTAGAGCTTTAATTTCAGATTTGCTCGATAATATTGATGTGTCTAAGATTGACAAGACTAATATTCAGTATGCTTTAGATTGCAGAGTTCAGTTTGTTCCTCTGGAAGATACATTAGGATTCGTATATATTTCTTTACGTGACATCAGCCTTAGAAAACAGACTGGGGCTTATTATACGCCTGAAAAAACTGTGAATGAACTTATAGTCAGCTTAAAGACTTGTTTAGATATAGAAAATTTTTCCGTGTGTGATCCTTGTTGCGGAACAGGTAATTTTCTTATCGGACTTATAGGCCATGGCGTGCGCGCCACAAACATTTTCGGTCAGGATATTGATGAAATCAGTATCCTAATCACGCGAATCAATATGTTCCTGCTTGATAATAGCCTTACAAAGGAGCAATTATATTCTCAATTTGTGTGTGAAGATACGCTTACAAAAACCTATTCGCGCAAGTTTTCGATTGTATTGGGAAATCCTCCTTGGGGATACGCTTTCAGTAAGGAGAAAATAAGTTATCTTACAGCCAATTACATTACGGCAAAAAATAAAAGCATAGAATCATATGATCTGTTTGTTGAAAAAGGACTATCTATGCTTGAAGAAGGTGGATATTTAGCATATATCTTGCCTGAAGCGATCCTGAGCGTCTGCTCACATCAATCTGTAAGAGAGATAATTGTTAAAAATACATCGTTCAGGTTTGTAAGTTATTTGGGAAATGTTTTCTCAGGTGTACAGTGCCCTGCTATTGTTTTAGGGTTACAGAATAGTAATCATGGCAAAACAAGGAATTGTAAAGTTAAGCTAAATGAGAATGAGTTTTTAATAAATAACGATCGGAAGATTGATTCATCATCATTTCCATTCAATATGAGTGATGATGAGTATGATTGTTTGCAAGCAATCAGCTTCGTACAGAATGCTAAGTATCTTGCAAATAATGCCAAATTTGCGTTAGGTATAGTTACAGGGGATAATAAAAAATATATTAAAGATACGATGGACGACGGAATGGAAGTTGTCCTTAAAGGAAGCGATATATACAGATACGCTATACATGATTCCGACAACTATATTCGTTACACCCCGAAGAATTTTCAGCAGGTAGCGCCGACCGAAATATATAGGACGAAAGAAAAATTGTTATATAGGTTCATTGCTGACGTACCTGTGTTTGCTTATGATAATCAGCAAAGGCTCTCTTTAAATAGTTGTAATATTCTGATTCCTCAAATTGAAGGCGCGGATATTAAATATGTACTAGCAATTTTAAATTCAAGTGTGTCCGCTTATTTTATAAGTAAGAAGTATAATTCCGTTAAGCTACTGCGTTCTCATATCGAATCATTGCCCATACCAATGGTAAGCCAGGAAAAACAGAGCGAAATTATAAAAAAAGTAGACCATATAATGAATTCAGAGAGAATCATAAATGACATATATGAAGAACTTGATAATGCAGTTATGGAAATTTATTCCCTCTCAGAAAAACACAGGGCTACTATTCATACGGCTTTAACAGGAAAGAATTCATTCATTCTTAAATAGGTCTAACAGTTTTGAGTAGGACAACTCCTTATAGAAATGATGTTCTTTATGATATGCATAATTTGATTTATTGATATGAAATTGAGTCTCTATACCGCCTGAATGTTGCTTTGAGTACCCTGGGATATTAGGAACGACATTGTTTTTTACCTTGAATATTACAATTTTATCTTTAAAAAGATTCCGTAATAAAGTGTATTAAATTCAGAATGCTTGATTTGCTGTATGTTGCAATCAAATGCTTCCTTGGTTGCATCATCTTCAGTCAATATTATTGAATTGGATGCCGTTTTTGTACATAGCTCAATAGCATTTGATTTGCATAACACTGGAAGCTTTTTCTTTGCGCGAGAAAATTTAACTTCTATTTTTTCATTGTTTTTATCCAACAAATCAAAATATTTGCCGTTTGCTGGTGAAAACCCTTCCAGTTCTTGAATCATTAGTTGGGCAAGTTCTCCAAAATTAGTTCCCAATATGAATAAGCCGTTTTTAAACTGCTCAAGTTCAGTTTGATTTGTTTCCATGGGATTTCTCTTTCTTAGTAAGAATCTTATTTTATTTGGCCTTTTTCTCGAACTTTGCTTAGTATTTGTTTTTCTTCAACAAAAAAGGGAGAAAGTTCCTCTTCCGTCATAAAAACTTGCCCCTCAAAAACTTCGATCCCCGCAATACCGGTATTTTCATTGCGATGTTGAGAACGAAGTTTTCCCGTCTTTTTTAATTCTTCGCTTGTGATAACCCAGTAGAGCAGTTCATCTCTACAAGTTCCGATCCAAATGAATATATCGCAGCACGATGGTTTCAACTGTTGAAAGTGATATTTGAAACCTGCTGCTTTTGCTTCAGAATGCAAGTATGCTCTACTTGCTAAGCTACTCGTTACGTTAGTTTGGTTTGCGCGGCAAGCTTTTACTTCAATACGAATACCATCAAACCATAAATCGAATTCGTTATCAAAAGCAGAATATTGCGATAAAACATTTTCTTTCGTTGCTTTAATAAACTGTGGAAAAAGCGAGCGAATATGTCCTTCACCCCAAGTTTGTCCATATGTTCGAGGTGCCATATCAAACAAATCGAGGTATTTGTTGCGAGCACAGTATTCGGCACATAATTGAGTATATTTAACGTATGTAATTTCTCCAATAGATAAAAAGTATGTCAACAATCTGCTTTCAGTGCTAAAAGGATACAGAGTTTTTTCATGTTGTATTGACTTTATAATCTCTAGATTCCCCTTGGTGTTCTTTATTAAATTATTCAATTCAGCCATCAATTCTTTCATTTGCGAGTCTCCATAAATAATTTGTAAGGCTCTATTTCAAGAGCGTCTGCAATTCTTTGAACATTTTCTAAAGCAATACTTCGTCGAAAACATTCAATCGCACTAATATAAGTTCTATGCAAATTGCTCTTATCCGCAAGCTCTTCTTGCGACATATTTAATGCTTTCCGATATTTTTTAACGTTTGTGCCAAAAACTTTTACAATATCCATTGCTTTATCCTAAAATATAAACTATAATAAGTATACGCTATTGACGACAATAAGTCTACATACAATAAGTATCGTGGTGTAAGGAATACTAATGAAATGACTATATCTGTCATATTTTCTATGCTATAATACTGTCAAAGAGGTAAAGGTTATGAAAGCAGTCATCTACGCTCGGTATTCGAGTGACAACCAAAGAGAGGAGAGCATCGAAGGTCAGATCCGCGAGTGCATGGAATTT
>CALUVS010000085.1 GCA_944324265.1 uncultured Traorella sp. | reverse complement strand
AATAATTTTGTCAAAACCTACCAAGCAGACTCGTATTTTGTTGATTATTGATAAACCTGATATGTATATCATGACAAAAAATGGCGAAATGTTATAGATTGGGGGGCCACATATATGCTATAATAAAATAATAAAATCTCGAGGAGTGAGAGAATGAAACCATCTGTTGTGAGCGCTTTGCCGATGAACGAAATTCTAAATGAAATCACATCTGATAAGATGAGAGATTCTCTGCTAGAAATTTTGTATTTTAATGATTCAACCATTGATAAAACTGCATTCTTAAAGTTTGTCCGAAAAAGCTGCACCCCTACTGATGATGCGGCTGTTGTTGACTATATCAATTCATTAGATACGGATCAGACTAAATATGCATACTTTTTAATAAAACTAAGAGATAAACTGGTCGATCAAATCAGCGATGATTTAGGGAAAAGATGTAACCTGTTTTCAATTACAAGTATAGAAAGTGCTGTATTTTGGTCTATGTATGCTATTGCAGTCAAGAAGTGCATAGGGATAGAAAAGGCAAAGGAAACACTCGTTGAATCCGCATATTTTGGTGCCGTTTCGGACAGCTTGAATTCTTATCAAAAGAAATCACACAACGAATGTTTAAAAGCGTTTAATATGGATGCGAACAGATTTAAACTCAAGGATACCATAGCATTGAGAATGTTCCTTCATCCATTTCATTCAAAAAACAAAGCTTTGAAAACAAGAAAGAAGAACCTACATCGTGTCGAGAAGCGTGCAAAAAAAATTGTACAAGTCGACAAATTGGCGCGTGGCGGAAAAAGTAGAGCAATGTTTTCTAATGGGAAATATCTAGTTCCTAAACAATTCGCTGATGCAATTGTGAAACTTTATTTAAATAGATGAGTCTTTTGGGGGATGGGGGGAAGAACTTTTGACACGGATCAACAGTACACTTTTACGGCGGTTATTTTATGAGCCTAATCCTCAGCCTCGTGATCCTGAAGTAGTAAAGTACTTTGAAGACCTAAAGGGGCGTATGTTTCCCAATATTGAGGATTATATCGAATTTCTTAAGGCCCAAAGCGTAGACCGTCAATATGAAAGTGCTGAACGGATTATTCACCGTTTGTGCTATCATGCAAACTTCCCACCACCTTATTATGCTTTATTAGACATACTTTGTTTGGAGCGATATCAAGAAAAGGGAATTCTAGATAGCGACAAGTATATCCCAAGAGATCATTTTATTCATATTGTTTATCTATATCTTCTTGGTATATATGTTTTTTTCTATAACTCGGAATTTTACACAAAGATTATCAATGCTAACAGATTTGAGCGAAATGGATTCTTTTGGGGAAACGAAAAATATAATTGCATAAAAGACTTTACGAGCGAATGGAAGTATTTTTGTCTATACCATGATATTGGGTATTCTGCGGAAATTTTAGGAAATACAAAAAAATTCCCCAATCGGAATAAAGTCCAAAAGGAACTTAAACGTGAAGCACAGAACTATAAGGCATCCCTGGGTAACGGGGCAATTTTAAAGCAGAGCACATATTTTGGGTCATTAGAGATTATTTCTAAACTTATTTTTGTCAGAATGGTAGTTTCGAACTCTGTGGAAAAAATATATCCTGACCATAAAATCTTTAGGCACTATAAGCAGCAACGATTGAGCATTTATAGCACTGATAAAAAGAAAGAACAGGATATAAAATTTGCAGAGATTCCCAATACTGTTATTTCTGGTGTACAGCTGGAGAAAATATACTCTAATCAATGCTTGAAAAAAATACTTCCAACAATTGATATAGAAGATCTTGTAATTGTTGGCCTTGAGAAAAGTTCCGGACTTGTAGAGTTTATATCGTATGTGGAAAATGAAGCTCGATTCTTTATCTTTTCGGATAAATTAAAGGCGAATAGTGAATTTAAAAATTTGCTTCAAACTCCAGACATGATTATCTTTGATGATTATTGCCCAGATAATTTTGAATTCCTTTATATTTTAAAAGACGATAATAGTATGGAGGAACGGATATCTTCCATTGTTGATCCTGACTTTTTTGACAGTACGTATTTCCGAGCAGAAAAAATATTTGAGAATGATTTCAAAGAAATTTCTGATGAAAGCAATTTCGTTGATTTCTCGTTTGTTATTTATCATTGGCTATTAAGACGAATTAAAAATAGATTGGACAATACTCAACTTGAAAAATATCTGGATCTACAGACATTTAGCTTCCAAGGCAAGTCACAATTAGAAATCACAAAAGGTCTGTTGAGTAGACGTGAACTTATTCGCAAACGAATTCTTGGATCTTTAGATGAATATCATCAAGTTTTGCTGCAAAAATGCAATGCTCTTTTGAACAAAAAAATAAATGAAGAGTTTCAGAAACCAAAGCCATGCAGTTCGCCGGATACATTAATATCTCAGTATGTTGAACGATATTTCCAAACCATATCAATCATATTAAATAGGAATTTGGCTAAAGAAATTTTCCACGAAGAGCTCCGTGAAAGTATTTTTTCCAAAATAGAGGAAGAAGTGAATTTGTTGCAGCTTTTTTCTCAAGTTTTCATTCAATTGAAAAGTACTCTTGATAAATCGGAATCGTTGTTTGAATATAACTATGTAAGCGGCAAAACGACGGCTTCTTCTTTCCTTAACGATGAAATTTCAGCCAAAGTGCAAGCAAAATTAGGTATGCCGGATATAGAGACTGTTTGCGAAGAATACCAATTAGATTATGGAAATACTTCTGATCACGGTATTGTTTCGGCTCAATATGCTGCTGATGTTTTTTCATGCTATCGCAATGCACTGCTGAAAGCCGAGAATAAACAGGAACAACTGCTTCTATCGATCTTACTGGACGCTCCAAATGGAATCATAAAATCCCGTGTGAGGTATATCGACAACTATAATCACGTTTTTACAGAGACATTGTTTGCAGTGTTTATTCACAATTTGTATCCGGATCACTTTAAAGGAACTAGCAAGGGAGTTGAATATAAAACAAAGATTTCTGACCCATTTACGTATCTCTCCTTGTTATGTGATGCTTTACAAAAATGGAATCGCCCTCGTTCGTTACAACCTGCGCTATTTGAAAATCATCCACTAAGTGGGGCTAGCGAAGAATATGATATTGAAATCAACAATAACCACATATTGCTTTCTGATATAGGTACTAAGGATGGCCAATGGTTTAACGATACCATTTCAATGCTTAGCACCTATCTTGCAAACATTAAAGCGTTTCTTAAATATAAACAAAACTGAATATTTGTAGAAAGCAAGATGCAAGTCATCTGGAAATATATTCTGTAGCGCCCAGTGATAGCTGACACGGTGGCCTACAGCAAGTAAGTCCTCAAAAAAATCCTTTTGGATTAAAGATAATATTCCAGAGTGTGGTTATTAGATTCATACTGTAGAGTTTACTATAGTAACCTCGGCATGGTTCATTGTATGTATGCCAGATAACTTAAGCTTCGGAGACTTTTCCTCTCTGTCCAGTAGAGCTTATTAAGGGGTCTCTATTTTGATGAGAATGAGTTCATTAAGGAGTTCTGTGCTCAACTCCTCATGTTTGGCTGTAAAATATATTCTGACATACTTTGCAAAACGTGTTCTACTTTATCTTTGAACCTTTGCGATTTTACCTAGTAAAACAAAGATTCTTACTCTTGCTTTCCAATGGTACTCCGCATAGATAAAGAACTTTATGCTAGAGGTTTTATCAGATTTTAACATGAGGTATGGCGAAGGGAACGGTTAACCTACCCTTATAAAAGTGGAGTTGGAGTGGAGCGCGCATTTCACGTAGCAAATGTTTTGGCGAGCTATGTTTTCCGAGCTACAGTTTTAGTTCTAGCCATTAAGGAGAGCAACTGACTCTTAATCAGTGGGTCCTGGGTTCGAGTCCCCGATGGTGCACCATACCAAGCAAATCCGAACGTACTTCTTTTTGAAGGTGCGTTCGGATTTGTTTTTTATTTATCTGGATATTACAGCGATTTTCTAATATAGTGAGGTTCGTATTATATCATTGCTGGATTTTGATTTATGGTTTATAATTCTGGAAAACAACAGGTATTTAAGCGTTTTTCTTAAAATGGAGAGGCCTTTTTATGGGAACTATGATTACACTTGGTATTGGAAAATTAGAAATTAATTGGGGTAAAAATGAATATTTTGAGAACTTTCGAGATTTATACCAGCCATCTGATTGGAAAGATATCGAATACTTCTATGCGGACAATATTGTAGAAATCAAAAAGGGATATTCAAGGAGCATTGCACAAATCAAACCACGTCTGAATTTACTTGGATATACCTTACAGAATGTCAAAGCTATGTATCAGATCATATATGACGAATACTGCGATGGCCTAGAGGAGTATAGTAAAGACATTCTTACGTATGAAGAGTTCGTTTCTTTGTTTTCCAAAATTGATTTATCCAATGTTCTAACACAGGCAGGCAATGATGATTGGAATTTTTGGTTCTATGTAAGCAAAATAAATTCGATTGATGAAGAATTAAAAAAGTTACAGAGTAAGTTTTGCAAGGGCGATGATGAATTTTATGCAAAGCTTCCAGCAAGACTGATTATAAGAATATTGTGCGAGAACCCAACAATTCAAAATTTGCCGTTACAGTGGTATGTATATGATCATATTGAAAATGGCTGGTCGAGCGAAGAAGAACTTGCTCCTAGGTTAGATGATAAAGACAAAATATTAATCGTCACTGAAGGAAGTTCAGATACTTTGATTCTACAAACTGCTATTTCTTATCTTGTTCATGCGGTATCAGATTTCTTTTACTTCATTGACATGAAGGAAAATTACCCCTTCACCGGGACAGGAAATATTTACAATTTTTCCTC
>CALUVS010000084.1 GCA_944324265.1 uncultured Traorella sp. | reverse complement strand
ATATACTATGTGCTTTATAGCATGATGCCTGATGCTCAAAAAGTGAGCGACCCTTGAAGTGACACAGCCTTACAGGCTAACATTAAACACCCGAGGGGCTAATGGCTTTTCGCCTGAAAAACCACTGTTTACAATAACGATTGACGCCTCAATCGCAAGGGATTATTACAAACGCCTCGGAGTAAAATTCTTCAGGACACGTTTTACTCCCATCACAATGGTGGTTTATATAACTTAATAACACAAAGAGACTGTTTCCATTTCGGTTACAGTCTCTTTTTTTTCGACAAAGTGCTTTCAAAAAAGTATCAAAATTATACAGTAGACCTATTGACACATAAGGCAAATCGACAAGTTTTTTATTGTATAAGCTAAAATTGCTAATTAAGCATGTATATAATTAAGAGGATGTTATTAAATGGTAGCATCCTCTTAATGACTCAAAATATACGCTTTTGCCGCATTGTATTATATATGTCGTTTATAACTTCAATATAGCAAACGAATGATGGATGATTATTGTCGCCTTTCCGCAAGTATAGATTTTTTCTATCCAAGTATTTTGCGCGAACTTTATCCCACCATCCGGGAACCGATTTTATTGTGCGTGCTTTTTCTTGGTAATCTTTTGAATGTGGGGCAACATTCCAAAAGTATCGGTCATTGCCGCTATAACCTGTTTTTTCGTGAATTAATCTTTCCCATTCTCCGACATTATTTTTTGTTACGATACAAACATCGATTTTGAACTCTATCTCAGGAGTATTTTTGAAATACATTGGTTTGGTTGTGATTGAAGAGGTGGAGTCTTCTGCGTCGTTAAGACCCTGACTTCTTAATATTTTATTGAAAGCAATTCTTACGGCTTCTTTAATCGATTTTGCATCGTCCCAATCGGGGCACGATAGGATGTTCAAATTGTAATCAAAGTCAATGCCTTCATTTTCGTTTTGCGTGATCATGTTACGGGCGCCGCTACCGACTAAAAAGGCTTGTGAGTTGATATCATAGTTTTTTCGTAATCATGTTTCAAGTTCCTTTATCATGGCAGAACAGTCAGATTGAGCTCTTTTCAAAAATTGTTTATCCTCTACAAAATAATACATAATAATCTCCTTTGTATCCCAAGCCGCCATTTAGTTATTACTAAATCATGACATTATAACATTAGTTTACATAATGTCAATAGCTTTTATCTGAAAATTATACTTTTGACAAAAAATAGTTTTGATAAGTGCTTATGGTTTAATGGCTCATTTATTGATATGTTTATAAAAATGTGGATGGATTAAAATATTATATTTATAAATGCTGATAAGGTATTGAAATAGCTTAATTTGTATGTTATAATTATCATGTATTATATTGTTTGAGGTGTGACTCATGACGTTGAGCTACAATAAACTCTGGAAATTGCTCATAGACAAGGGAATGACAAAGACGGAAATGCGCTTAAAGGCGGACATTTCCACGACTACGCTTGCCAAACTCGGAAAGAATGAGACCGTATCTATGGAAGTATTGCTTAAAATCTGTAAGGTGCTTGAATGTAATGTCGGTGACATTATGGATGTCATAATTGAAGAGGTGGAAGATGCAGACTAAAGGGTTTATCTATATTTTAACTAATCCTTCATTTAAGGAATATGTCAAGATAGGCTATGCCGATAATGTGGAAAATCGTTTAAAGCAACTTAACAATAGCGAGTGTATTCCTTTTGCTTTCAGAGTCTACGCAACATATGAGGTCGAAGAACGATTGACTGATAAAAAGCTACATTCGCTTATTGACCAACTTAATTCTAATTTGAGGTCTATAGAAAATATTGGCGGCAAAGTACGAGTAAGGGAGTTTTACGCCATGTCGCCCGAACAAGCTTATTCTATTTTGGAGACAATAGCCATATTGGGTGGACATAGAGAAAGATTGAAGCTATGGGGACCTTCCGCAAAGGAACAAAAAGATGAGGACCTTGCACAGGAGATAGCGGAAGAACATATCGAAAGGCAGTCGCCCTTTACCTTCTCAAAATGCAATATCCCAATAGGTGCAACCATCACATATTTCAATCGAGGCAAAGCTAATTCCGGGCTGGAATGTGTGGTTGTGGACGATAAGGCGGTAGAGTATCAGGGCAAGAAATATTCTCTTTCTGCTTTGGCGACGGAGCTTTCCGGCAGCAAACACGGCGTTGCCGGTCCCAGATATTTTAAGTATAAGGGCGAATGGCTGAATACAATTCGCGCACGGGTAGAGGGCAGACAAGATCCTGCAAGAGTGGAGGATGTCTGGGTAATTCCCTGTAATCCAAAACTCTATGATATAGTCGGAGCGTTAGAAAAGCTTGACACTATCGAGTGGAGTCAGACAAACAATACATCGGTCGGCGATACGATTTATATTTATGTCGGCGGCGAGTATAAAGCGATAATGTATAAATGCGAGGTGTTGGAAACGGAACTTTATGGAAACCGATCAGATGAAGACCTTGAATTTTATAAAACTCTGTCTGTAAAGCCGGATGTCAGGTATATGAAGATAAGACTGATAGAAAAGTATGGCAAGGATAAATTCCCTCTTGCAGAGCTTCGTGAACGTGGACTTACGAATGTTCAGGGCAGATGTAAGGTAACGCCGCAACTTTTAAATTATCTTGACGGTAAGGGCTAATTTGAAAAGGAGTTCAAATTGAGAAAAGTTCGAAAATCATTACAAGCAATTGTTATAACTGGTCTTGTCGGAATGATTCTGCCAAGATTTGTTGAGATTACTGGTGTTTCGCTGATAGACAAATTTTTAGTTAAAGGGTTGCTAGGTATAGCATTTTTAATATCGACAATTATTGTTGGTTGGTTGTTTTCAGTGCATATTCTAAAAAATAAAGTAACTGGCGGCAAAACAAGAATAGGCATCTATTTTGTTTTGATAATGATTATGTTTGGCGCAACAACCGCCATTCTATCTTTTATCAAGACTGTCGGCATTATTGTACTAAGTATTTTTGCGTGCATTACATTAGTTCTGCTTATTACATTTATAATAAAATTGTTTGCTGCGCAGCATGAAACAAAGATAACTGAAAAAAATACTGCTAATCAAGTTATTAAGGCTAATACAGATATAAAAAGCGTAACGACAAATAAAGAACGTAAGCTAAATCACCCTACACCCAGTTTAGCTGTCACTCCTAAAAATAAGGTAGAAAGGCAGATAAAGACTGCCATAGAATTAAAGACAATATACCAATTATGGAATGAAAAAGACCCAAATAAGAAATGCCTGACAGTGACCAATGATGAAAATCCAGATTTAATGTGGGTTAAAATTTATAAGCCTCCCTATGGAAATGGGAAATTTTATGGATATGTGCGAATGAATGATGCTCGTGATACTGTTAATGGTGAAATTTTTTATGCAGACAGACAAATTTGGAAATTAGCTGATTAAGTACTAAAAGAATATGAGCTTAATGGCTCAAAGATACGAAGAAATCTTTTAAATGTTGTAAACAGGTTATAGCATTGTAGGAGAGGAGGACTCCTTATGAAGTTAAATTTAAAATTATATAATCAAGTCTTACTCTCGTTTGAGTACGACAATATTCCGCTTTCGGGCGAGGAATGTCGTATTCTGTGGGTAGATGAGAATAATAAAAATCTTTTACCTATCGGGCTTAAATTGACCGAAAAGGGCATTATCTCGTGGCTGAAATCGAGGGTAATCCCAAAGAACAGAGAATACGTTGAAAGTTTCCTTGCAAAGTTGGGACTCTCATCCAATGACACTCTCGGCATAATACGCATTTGTAAAGGGCTGTCTTTGAACGATTCTTATTGGGTTGTAGAAGACGGGTTTGACGGCAAGTTTGAAAACTATAACCTCTATGAAAATAGGTTCTCGCGCACACTGGCGTTGATTGCCTATACTGGACACGGAAGCAGTGTCGCAAGAGGCTTCACGTCTTCACCGGAGTTCACTACAAACGGAATGTTAAAAAAGTGCTGGCGCAGAGTGGACGGCAAAATATATCTGTACAAAGGCGGCACGATGGGGGCGGCGAATACGGGTAAGGAGCCTTATTCGGAATTTTATGCTGCCCAGATTGCTCAAACAATGGGCATTAAGCATGTGGAATACAACCTCAGACAGTGGAAGGGTATGCTTTCATCTGTCTGCGAGCTGTTTACCGACATCAATACTGCATATGTCCCTATTTGGCGCTTTGTGGAAAAAGACTCTCTGTTAGACATTGCTAATTTGCTTAAAGGCTATGGAGAAGAGTTCTACAATGAGTTCGCAGACATGCTTGTCTTTGATGCACTCATCTTCAATACGGACAGGCATACGGGCAATTTCGGAATGCTGGTCGATAGTCATACGAATAAGGTCAAGGCGTTTGCGCCCGTGTTTGATAACGGACTTTCACTATTTAATTTTGCAATGGAAGACGATTTGGCAAGTATAGCGATTTATGCAAATACCAGAATGCCTGCTATGGGCGGATCGTATGAAGAAGTTGTCAGAGCCTTTATATCTGAACGGCAGCGCACAATGCTTAGAAAGATGATAAATTTTAAGTTTACTATGCATCCGAGATATAATTTACCTAAAACCAGATTAAAGGCAATAGAAAAATTCCTTCAAAGCAGAGTGCGAAAACTTTTGGAGCTATAATATTGGCAAAATAAGTTAAAGTAAGAAACGCTGGCAAGCGATTTTGTGCTTGGAGTTCGACTAACGGTTGGGCTGAGTGAAAGAACAAAGACGGTAAGACATTGGATGAGGTTTATAGAAAGTAGAGGTGGACAAAAATGTCTGATAAAGAAGCTTTGTCAAGAATTAAAATAGATAATCTACTCGTTGCTTCTGGCTGGCGATTGCTTGATGATGGCGAAATAAAGAGAAATGTTGTGCTGGAGCAGGGGTATAGAGTAGGTAAAACAACCAAATTTACAGATTACTTATTGCTGGACACATTTAACAGGCCTCTTGCCGTTATTGAAGCAAAGAAAGCTGAGTTTCCTTTAAAAAGCGCAAAAGCGCAAGCAATGGAGTATTGCAGACAACTAAAGGTAAATTATTTTTATTTATCTAACGGTGAAGAGCATTATTTTGCTGCTGTCAACGATGGGGTTTTGCATTCGGTAGAAGAGTTTTTAACTCAAGAGGAACTAATAG
>CALUVS010000083.1 GCA_944324265.1 uncultured Traorella sp. | reverse complement strand
CGTTACATTAAAAAAGCTCAGAAAAGCCTATGATTAAGGTTTATTCTGAGTTTTTAACTGTCAAAGACGGGATTATATCAAAAAATAAAACATTCGCATAAAAAAATCACCTGTGGATGTACAGGTGAAATTAACTGAAATAAACAAGTTCATCTTCCATTGGTCTGCATCGCTTGTATTCAAGTTCACTCAGCAATGGTACTTTATTTTGATAATCATCATCTAACATGACACCGACTTTCGCCTTTAAGATGATCCAATCGCCATCAACCATTTGTTCTGCACTCTTGGAGTGAACGAATAAACCAATCAAACGTACATCTTCTGCACAGCAAACCATGGCATTTCTGCCGATCACATAGACTTCATTGGATTGATTGCTTAACATCACTCTTCCTTTGAACTGAACTGTTTTTCCTCTGTATTTTTCAGGATCTTCAATAATGTCCATGTAGAAAAGTCCATAATCGTCTTCACTGATTTCAATGACATCGGCATTGATATCAAAAGGCATTTCTTCATCCTGAAGTTCATTGATGGAACCATCTTCTCCTTCATAAATAATCTGAGCGGCTTTGTTGATGGCTTTGACATTTCCGCGCAGGAAAGTCTTTTTCGTAGATTCATTGCAGCGATTAAAGATAATTACATCTGCAGGATTAATAATATCAAACATGAAAGAACGCATATTGGTCACATAATTATTGAAGGTTGTCGCATCAATCGTTGATAAAATCTGTACAAAGATCCAATCCAACGGCAATTCAATATCCACCAGATCATCAATTTTCCATGTCCCATTGTATTCGATCATGACACGATCCGGACGATATTGCTTTTCACATTGAATGAAATAATCAGAGCTTAACGTTGTACTATCTTCAATATATTCAATTTCTGTATTTGTTTCTTCCAGAAAATGACTTTCATATTCTTCAATGCCTTCTTCACAGACAATCAATAAAGTTTTTTCTCCTTCATTAAATCCTTCATCTTCCAATGTAGATTTGATCAAGGTCGTTTTTCCGCTTTCCAAAAAGCCATGAAATATATATACAGGAACTGGCATGATTACACCTTAAATACTTCTTTCATCTGCGCTTCATCAATGCTTGTACCAATCAATACAATCTTGCCGACAGGCTGTGTTGAACCTTCACGAATATCAATTTCTTCCGGTACATAATCAAAGAAAAGCCATCCTTCTTTTCCCTTGACCATTCCTTTGGCACGCAGAATATTTTCATCCAGTGATTCCAGCATCTCTTTCAATTCTTCTTTGCTGTAAGCATGCACTGTATCAAAAGCCACTGTCACAAACATATCATCGGCATGATGATGTCCATGGTGATGGTGATGGCCACAGCATTCACCCTCTTCATGTTCATGATCGTGACCGCAGCAGCACCCTTCCTCGTGTTCATGGTGATGCCCGCAGCATTCGCCTTCTTCATGCTCATGATCGTGACCGCAGCAGCACCCTTCTTCATGTTCATGATCATGACCGCAGCAGCAGCCCTCATGTTCATGGTGATGTTCTTCTTCATGATCCTGCACTTCCATTACTTCACGCAGCTGAGCACTTGTCACTTCTTCCCAAGGAGCAATGACATAAACAGCATCTTCATTCAGTTCTTTTAACATATGTACAACTTCTTCAATTTTTTCATCGCTGGCATTTTGTGTACGGCTCAATACTACTGTTCTGGCAGCTTCAATTTGATCTTGGAAGAATTCTTTAAAATTCTTGTTATACATCTTTGCTTTATTGACATCGACAACACAAGCCAGAATATTCAATTCATAATCTATTTCACTTGCAGTGATGGCACCAATCACATCGCTTAATTTGCCGACACCGCTAGGTTCAATGACCAATCGATCTGGGTGATATTCGTCCACTACTTTATGTAAGGCTTCTTTGAAATCACCTACCAGTGAACAACAAATACATCCGGAATTAATTTCACGGATCTCAATACCTGCTTCCTGTAAAAAAGTACCGTCAATGCCGACATCACCAAATTCATTTTCGATGATCACAACATTTTCTTTTTCATTTCTATCTTTTAATAGTTTTTTGATCAGTGTTGTTTTTCCTGCTCCTAAAAATCCAGAAATAACATCTATTTTACCCATTTTCCACCCTTCTTTCTATTTCTTTAGTATACCACTCTTGTCAAGAGATGAAAGTATTTTGCTTATTTTTCCGATGGCTGAAATGCTTCCTGCAGTTCAAAACGATATTGCTGCTGGACATACGGATATTTCTTTTTATCTACTTCGGATAAAAACATCGATAAAGGTCTTACAAAACAAGCTCTTTCACCATATAATTGCCGATATACAACCATTTTCTCCATTGTTTCACTATCATAAGCCATATCTTCTACTAAATAATAATTCCCTTTGAAATGACGATAAATGCCTTTGATGATAAGTTCCATAATTTCCACCTCGTTTTTTATTATACCAGAGTATTCTGCTTGAAAACTGCAGGTTTCATACTATAATTATCTTATCTATGGAAAAACTAACAATTGAAAACGCAAAAAAACTAAATGAATATATCCAAAAAGCTCATTACAATGAATATAACTCCAATGTTGTCACGATGCTTATGTGGCAGCATGTCTACGAAATGAATGTACATTTTCATGAACACTATGCACTTGTTCTTGTGAATTATCATCATCATTTTGGCTGGCTGATGCCTTATTGTGAAGAAAAATATCGCTTAGAAGCATTGCAGGCAATGAAAGAATATAGTTTCAAGCATCATCTTCCTTTTGAAATTCACGGTATGAATGAAGAATTCAAACATTATTGTGAAACTCATGATTTTCCTTTTATTTATCATGATGATTTAGATGCCAGAGATTATGTCTATGATGCTTCCATGCATATGAACTTGATCGGCAAAAGAATGCAGAAACGAAGAAATCATTTCAATGCTTTTATGAAAGAATATGAGAATCGTTTTATCTTTAAAACAATCGATTCCAGTGATTTTCAAAACA
The DNA here is from genome assembly GCA_944324265.1 of uncultured Traorella sp. GTDB lineage: Bacteria > Bacillota_I > Bacilli_A > Erysipelotrichales > Erysipelotrichaceae > Traorella. The sequence goes on along the minus strand of CALUVS010000083.1, from coordinate 2,408 downwards.
TTCTCTATTTTTTGGAAAGATGGATGAACCAGCATATCCACCAAGATTCTTTGGAATTGGAAGTCATCGGAATCAAGTATTTGTTAGATCATATGGAAGAACTGCAGGTCAGCGGCGGCTGCATTTATATTGATGGTCGTCTGGAAGCCTTTTGTCTGACTTCTTTATTGAGTGAAGATACGCTGCAGATTCATGTGGAAAAAGCCAATCATGAAATCCGCGGTTTATATGTGGCTTTGTTTAAATACACCCTCATGCAGTGGGAAGGCAAGATCACGAAAGTCAATCGTGAAGATGATATGGGCATCCCTGAATTAAGAAAAGCCAAGCAGGATTTAAAGCCGATTTTCCAGATTCGTAAGTATGCGGCATTTTATGGTGCGTATGATTTGATTCAGGCCAATGAAGAATATCTGCCGATGATGAAAAAATTATGGCTGGATTCTTTTCAGGAAGAAACAGCTTTAAGCACTGATTATTTCTTTGATCATTTGTTTCATTATGAAGATACCACCTTATTGGTGCATGAAAAAGCGCTGATCGGAATGATTCAGCTCAGAAAAATGAAAATTCAATACAATAGTGAAGCTGTAACCACTCGCTTTATTGTCGGTGTTGCCATTCATCCTTTTTATCAGCGCTGCGGTTATATGAAAATCCTCATGAATCATGTGCTCAGTCAAAGCCAAGAGCCTTTCTTATTCATCCAAGCCTATAATTGGGATCTTTATCGTCCTTTTGGTTTTCATGAGGCTTATCAGCTGAAAAAAGTGTTCTATCAGAGAGAAACAAAACAAACAATGATACCGGAATGTGAAGATCCGGCATTACTATTAAATATATATCAGCGCTATACGGCAGATAAAAATGGTTTTCGTATTCGAGATGTCAAATATTTCCAGCATTTTATCAACTATATGAAATTAGATGGTCATATTTATGCCAATACAGATGCCTATATCTGTATCTCACCGACAGAAAACGGATATTTGGTCAGTGAATGTGCTTATACAAAGCTTTCTTCTTTAACGAAGCTTTTAGATATGTTTGAGGGGCCTCTTGAAGTATGGTGTGATTTGTCCTGTCCTTTGAGTCAGGAAGCTGAACTGATGAATCGAATGTTTGTGCGCGGAGATTTTAAAGCCGAGGGCTTATTATATATAAACGAGTTCTTATAATATGCCTGACAAATTCCGACAAATTTCATGCATCCATTGTTCTACTCTTTTGTTGCAGAGATCCTGCAATCATAGGAGGATTATGAAAAAAATATTGATATTGTCCAGTATGTTATTACTGGCGGCTTGTTCTTCAAAAAGTCCGCAAAGCTTAAGCGGACGCGGTGAAGTGAAAATTGACACAGAAGTTTCAACTGTCGAATTGACCTTAAATGATGGTGTGATCAGTGAAATCAACATTGATGAAATATCTGAAGGCAAATCCAAAAAGGAATTGGGCGATGACTATGGTATGCGTAAAAACAGTTCCATTGATAAAGAATGGTATGAACAAATTGCTTATCTAGAAGAAAAGCTCATCGGAACCGATGGTCAAATCAAACTGGATGAAAAAGGAAAAGCAGTGGATGCGGATATTATTTCCGGCTGTACGATTGACTTAACAGCTATTTCTGAAGCCATCAATATTGCCATTGATGAAGCAAAATAAAGGAAATGCACAACGAAAGAGAGTGAATGACTTCACCTCTTTTTTTATACACTTGTTTCATTGATTGATTTCTTTTATAATGAAATTGAGAAAGAAAATCAATTTTAAAAAGCAGGTGAGAAGATGAAAACAAATAAGTTCATTTTTGTGCTGACAATCAGTTTATTTTGTATGGCATTGTCTTTGCCACTATCTGCACATCTGAGTGCGGATGAAGAAACAAGTGTCAATCCTGCCCTGTTCAATCGAAATGCTGTCACATCTTCTTGTATTCCAGGAAACCCAGGATATCCATACTGCATTGAAAATCCGGCTGTCTCTGTCATTTCCCAGGAAATCAGCCATCATCAAACAGCACGAATGGACAGTGAACCTTTGCTTCCGGTTTGGAGTCAAGCCAATGAATCCATGAAAATCACAGAGAATGTTCATATTTCTTCCCAACTCAATGATATTGAATTCAATAGTGCATTTACAGGAAGTTCAAGTTTTCAGGTGCCTGCCGGAAAAGAAGGAAATATTGTCTACAGAACAAGCTATACTGTGATTGATTGGCAGATGTGGATCACTTTGCAGGATGGAACTGTTGTGAAAGGAACGACTTACCAAACAATAGAAGAAGTGCCTGGAGATGGCACCTATTATCCAATTTACAGAAATAACTAAAAAAATGACGCAATGCGTCATAAATAAAACTTAAAACAGGGATATCTCTCCGCTCTTATATTTGATAAAATATT
>CALUVS010000082.1 GCA_944324265.1 uncultured Traorella sp. | reverse complement strand
CTTAAGCAAGTTAAATGGACCGTATACCCCTAAACAATTGGAACAGGTCATTTTCCCCAAACTAATTTAAATATTCTTTATTCTTCAGATAAATAGAAATCTTGAATATTGCAGGTGCAATAGGCAGATTTTGGACAAGTATCATTCAATAGATCTTTGGATGTCAGACAAATGGAATTCGTTTCAGCCATCTCACTGACTTCATCTGAGTGAATAGCTTTTCTTAAATAAAAGAGATTCTTGCTCATATAAGCCAGCATATCAACGATATCAACTTCATTTCCATTATGAGAAGCCTCTGGATTTATCGTGATATCATTTTGACGATCATGAACCAAAGCTTCCTTTAATTCAATCAATGAAAGCGGCTGATCCTCCAGATAATAGATAAGATTATTGGATGGATCCAAAAGAACTGTTTTCTGATATTCTTCCACATACACTTCACAGACTGCATGAAGGTCTTTGTCAGAAGGATCCAAAGGACGACATTCTACGACATTTGCTTTGAAGCCATACGCCCGCAATACCCCGCAGAAAATGATGGCTACTCCTCGGCAGTTAGTCATGTTCTCTTGGGCTTGTGCATGCTTGATCTGTGCTATCGTTCCTCGATTGACACGATCATGCACTTTATTGACACCATCATGATGAATCAGCTGGCAGGTTTTATTCATCAATGCACAGATGGCTGCAAAATCATGATGATTTTCTGTTTCAATTCCTAACTCTTTGATATAACTCAATACTTCAGGATTATTCAGTTCATATTCAAACAGATTCTTTCCTTTCTCATTGATGTATTCATTATGCTTTTTCAGATTCTGAATATTTACTTCCGGAATCGTAATGTAATGATCACAGAAATCAGGTTCATCACTTATTTTCTTGATAACCAAACTTTTTTTCATCGAAAGAGAAGGCAATTCAAAAGTTCCTTGCCAAGAATCATCTTGAACACTGAAATGAATGTATGACGGCATATTATTTATTTCAAATTCGAAATCAGCATCCGTATCTGTGATCACAGCTTTGCTGACATCATTATGCATATCGCCTAATTGCGGAAAAGAAACCTGTCCGAAATCTTTTCCTTCCTTTTCACCAAAATGAATTTGTACAAAAGCAAAACAACTGTCAGTTCAATCAATGAATCTGCCAGTCAATTTCCTTCATACCATGCTCCTTTAAAAAGGCATTGGTCTTTGAAAAATGGTGACAGCCAAAAAAGCCATTATATGCCGATAAAGGGCTGGGATGAGCACACTTTAAGATCAAATGATTCGGATTTGTGATCAATGAAATCTTATTCTGTGCATTTCTTCCCCAAAGCAAGAAAACAATCGGAGTCTGTTTTTCATTCAGCAAGCGAATGATCTGATCAGTCAAGATTTCCCATCCTTTATTTGCATGAGAATTGGCTTGACCGGCTCTTACCGTCAGTACAGTGTTCAGCAGCAAGACACCCTGCTTGGCCCACTCTGTCAATTCACCATGAGGAGGAATCGAACAGCCGCAGTCATCCTGCAGTTCTTTAAAAATATTTTTCAAAGAAGGAGGTGCTTCAACACCTTTTTTGACGGAAAAGCACATACCATGAGCTTGATTTGGTCCATGATAAGGATCCTGTCCCAAAATCACAACCTTTACATCAGAATATGAAGTTGTCTTCAATGCATTAAAGATATCATACATATTCGGATATACCGTATAATGTTTGTATTCATACGCTAAAAAGTTTCGCAGCTTCAAATAATAATCACTTTGAAACTCATCCTTTAATAATTCATCCCATTCATTACCAATATTTACCATAATCAAGCAGTCCTTTCTCAACAACCTTTATTGTAATATATTTGGGCTTTGAAAGTAAAATATTATTCACTGAGATCTTCAACGATATATTCTTGAACCATTTCATATATCTTTTTCACTCTTTTTCCTTTTCTGAATGGGTTGGTAATATTCGGCGGCATCATGATAGAAACATACATGTCCATATAGTCCTCTTCTTTTTCTAAGATCGTAATATTCAAATACATATAGTTCAAATCATAAATCATACATAACAGCATAGCAATTCTTTTATCATTGATATGATCAGCGGCAAGCTGTGACTCAAAACTTCTCGTGTACAATGTATCAACAATTTGGGTGAATTCACCGAATAATTTTAAATGAATTTGGCGCATAAATTTCCTCCGATTCGATGTATTTTCAATTGCATTATATCCTATTTTGAAAATGATTTTAGTTACAAATATGTTATATTGGGAAAACTGGAGTTATTCTTGTTTCATTGTCTGAATGAATAATTCCGCTTTTCTTTTGTAATCGAGTATGTTTCATTGTATAATCAAACCGAGTGAGGAAAATATGAAATTTAATGAAGCAGAAGAAATTATACAGCGAATAGAACAAAGAAGAGGACATGCCAATCTGGAACAATTCCGCAGATATATGGCAGAAAAAGGAAATGAGCATTTAGCGATTCCCTGTATTCATGTGGCAGGAACTAACGGCAAAGGATCGACCGTCAATTATTTGCGTTCCATTTTACAGAAACAGGGATATCGTGTAGGAACAATGACTTCACCGGCCATGCTGGGACATTTGGATCGTATACGCATCAATGATGAATTTATGGACAAAGAAGCTTTTGTGCGTTATGCCAATGAATTTTATGATGAATGGGTAGATCGTCATATGACGATGTTTGAAATTGATACATTTTTGGCTGCTCATTATTTTAAGGAAAAACAAGTAGATTTCGCTATTTATGAAGTTGGCTTGGGCGGTGAAAAAGATACGACAAATCTTGTAGAGCCGATGGTTTCCATTATTACAAATATTGGTTTTGATCATATGGCTTTATTGGGAAATACATTGCAGGAAATTGCTTCTGCCAAAGCAGGCATTATCAAAAAAGGGGTGCCGGTTGTCAGTGCAGAAGATAAAAAAGAATGCAAAGAAGTATTTGAAGCCAAAGCAGTGGCAATGAATACAGCAGTCACTTATATTCAGAAAACACCCTGCAGTGTCAATGAGAAGGGCATTCATTTCCGATATGATGGCTATGAAATTCAATTGTCCACCTTTGCTTTGTACCAGCAGAAAAATGCGTGCTGTGCCATTGAAGCGATAAAGATATTGCGCTCTATTGGCGTTGCTGTCAGTGATGAGGCGCTGCTTGCAGGCTTGAAGGAAGCGTTTTGGCTAGGTCGTTTTGAAATTATTCGAGAAGATCCTTTGATTATTTTGGATGGAGCCCATAATGTTCATGGAATTCAAGCATTGGCAGAAAGCTTATGCTTTTTAGAAAAGCCTTCTTTTTTAGTTTCTATCTTAAAAGATAAGAATATTCATGAAATGGTAGAGATACTGCATAGCTTAAGTGATGATATTATGGTTGTGGATTTTGATAACTGCCGTGTTGCTCATGAAGAGGCTTATGCAGATATTCCTTATGTACGGTTTGCCGAGGATTATAAAAAGGAAATTGATCGCATATTGATACAAAACAAGCCTTATGTGATCACAGGTTCCTTGTATTTTATATCAGAAGTAAGAAAATATCTGAAAAAGTAATTTCATTCGATATGAAATAATGATAGAATATGTAAGTATTTAGTTTAGCATGTACGTTAACCGCGGAATTAACGCTTATGGAGTGCTAAGGCACGGTGAAGTAGGAAAGGAAACAAAATGAAAATATTATTAGGGACGAATACGTTATTCGGTATTGAGAATCTTGAGATTCAGGTTGTAATTGCGATTGTGATGGCTGCTTTGTGGATTGTTCTGATTAAAAAATATCCGATGAAGACAGATATCAGGAGTTTGGTGCTTGTGGCGATGTTTACGATCATAGCGACGATTGCTTCGCTTTATTTATCGATACGATTGCCTTTATTTGGTGTCGATTCATTAAGAATCGGATTTGCGCAGATACTATTAGCCATCGGCGGAGCGTGTTTGTCCCCGGGATATGCATTTCTTATGGGGATTGTGTATGACGGCCTTGGATTGGTACTGTCACCGACAACCCCATTTTTGGGCTTTACGCTGAATTCAGTGCTGGCTTGTGTGATTCCCAGTGTTTGGTATCGCACCAAGCATCCGCAGAATATGATGAAAATTGTGGATGGTTTATTGGTTGGAATTACTTTATTCGCTTTGTGTTATCTGCAGCTGACTCCGGAACTGAAAATATCTGATGTGCTGGTAGAAGACCAATTGCGCATGTTCATGAGTCTGTTTGTAGTGCTTGTCTGTGTCATCTTGATCATTTCACTGCATTTCATCCTGAAAAAATGGGGTACTGAGAGAGCTATGCAGGTAACTAATTGGATGTTTGTGGTCTTGATGATTGAAATACTGATTCAGTTTTTATCAACGCCTTTCTGGCTTCAGTTTTTATATGGGGTTCCGTGGCAGGCAAGTCTTTTTTTGCGAGTCATGAAAGCAGCCGTCATGGTGCCGCTGAATACGATTATCGGCGTTGTAACATTAAAGGCTCTGCGATTTGTGAAATAATTAGAAAAAATAGTAATATTATTTGCAAAAAAGCAAGCAAAATCTTATAATAACAACGTAATGATGTAAAGGAGAACAATATGTCAAAAGAAAAAGTATTAGTAGAAGTGTCTGCTCGTCATGCACATTTATCTGATGCAGACTTAGAAACATTATTCGGTGCAGGCTACAAATTAACTGTAAAGAAAGAATTATCTCAGCCAGGTCAATTTGCTTGTGAAGAAAAAGTTACGATTCGCGGCAGCCGCGGAGAAATGAAATTGAGTGTTTTAGGCCCAACTCGTAAAGCTACTCAGATTGAATTATCTTTGACTGATGCCAGAACAGTAGGGGTAAGCGCTATGGTTCGTGAATCAGGAGATATTGCTGGTACAAATGGTATTACAGTTATTGGACCTTGCGGTGAAATCGAAATCAAAGAAGGTGTGATTGCCGCAAAACGTCACATTCACATGACACCAAAAGATGCAGAATACTATGGTGTTGAAAACGGACAGATCGTAGATGTAAAAGTAGAAACAGACGGACGTACTTTGACATTCGGCGATACTGTGATCCGTGTTTCTGATTCTTACTCATTGGCTATGCACATCGATACAGATGAAGCAAATGCAGCTGGAATCAGCGGTACAGCACAAGGCGAAATTATTCTTTAATCAATGAGCTGTTAAGAAAAACCTTAACAGCTTTTTTAATGCAACCTTAACTTTTAAATGATTATCTAACTAAATTAAAGAAGTGCCAAAATAAGCGATAAATAGGCACTTTTTTGTTGCATAATGGCTTGATATGTGTTATAATATAGTTAGATGGTATAACTAAATAGGAGGCCCTTATGTTACTCAATAATGTTAAAGTGTTACGCCCGCTGGATACTAAGATCCAAGCCAAAGGAAAATAT
>CALUVS010000081.1 GCA_944324265.1 uncultured Traorella sp. | reverse complement strand
ATGAGAAATACATTGATTCGACATCCAGAGCAGCGACAAAGGGACTATAGTTATACAAATCGTTAAAAGTTAAGGAAATAAATTTGATTTTGATAAGCACCTTGATTTAATTGGCAATATAATATATCATAGCAGTATGTTAGCTAACTAACTTACAATGGAGGTGATAAAGGTGGATGATTTGAATTTGAAAATGGAAAATGCTGAATTTGGTCAATATTTGCGTTCTGTCAGACAAGCAAAAAAAATATCAATTCGTCAACTTGCAAAAGCGGTGAGTAAAACACCTACATATATCAGTGATATTGAAAAGGGTAATAATAAACCTCCCGAAAGAGAGTTATTGGATAGAATAATTGCAGAATTGCATTTAGAAGAATTTCCAGACATAAGGAATAGGCTATATGATTTAGCTGCAAAAGAAAGAAAAGATGTTCCGGCAGATATTAAAGAATACCTAATGGAAAATGAATCAATATTAAAAATTATTAGAACGGCAAAAGAAAGCCCAAATGAAAAGCAAATCTGGGCAAATGTATCGCAGAATATTTAATGGTGGAGGAATAAAAATGGCTGAATTAAGAAAAGAAGATTTGTGGGTAATGGCAGATAAACTCCGTAATAATATGGATTCTGCAGAATATAAGCATGTATGCCTTGGCCTTATATTCTTGAAATATATTTCTGATAGTTTTGAAAGAGCTTATCAAGAAATTTCTCAAGATGAATACGCCGACCCAGAAGATAGAGATGAATATCTTGCAAAAAATGTGTTTTGGGTGCCGCAGGAAGCACGTTGGGAAACAATTAAAAACAGTGCTAAAGATCCAACAATTGGGCAGGTTATCGATAATGCTATGTATGTGATTGAAAAAGAAAACTCCTCTCTTCGTGGTGTGCTTCCTAAAGATTTTGCAAGAGCATCTTTAGATAAACGTTCTTTGGGTGAATTGGTTGATTTATTATCTGAACTTGAGATTGGAAACGATAAGAACAAAGACACTTTAGGCTCTGTATATGAATATTTTCTTGGAAAGTTTGCTCGTGCTGAAGGAAAACTGGGTGGAGAGTTCTATACTCCACGCAGTGTAGTTGAGTTGATTGTAGCTATGATTGAACCTCACGATGGTCGAGTTTATGACCCTTGCTGCGGTTCTGGCGGTATGTTTGTCCAGAGTGAACGTTTTGTAGAAGACAGAGAGGGACGAATTGACGGTCAATTAGCCATTTATGGGCAGGAATCCAATTATAATACTTGGAAACTTTGTAAAATGAACCTTGCTATCCGTGGAATCGAAGCAAACCTCGGTCAGCAAAATGCGGATTCCTTCCATAACGATCAGCATAAGAGTTTAAAGGCAGATTATATTATGGCAAATCCGCCTTTTAATATTAGTGACTGGGGCGGTGAGCGTTTGATAGATGATCCAAGATGGAGTAAATACGGTATTCCGCCTACGGGTAATGCCAACTATGCTTGGATTTTGCACATGCTTTATCACTTAGCGCCAAGCGGAACGGCAGGTTTTGTATTGGCGAATGGCTCGCTTTCATCTTCTACAATCAGTGAATATAATATTCGTAAAAACTTGATTGAAGATGACAAAATCGATTGTATTGTTACTTTGCCGGGTGGACTATTTTCAACAACATCGATTCCTGTTTGCCTGTGGTTTATGGCTCGCAATAAGCTGAAAAACGGGCACCGTGATCGCCATGGAGAAATTCTGTTTATTGATGCCAGAAATATGGAAACAGAACCTTATGAGGATAGTCGTACGCAGAGGCAACTGACTGCAAAAACTATTGATGAAATCACCTCTGCATACCATTCTTTCCGCAACCATGAAAAGAAAGCAACAAAGGCAGATGGTACAGAGATTGAATATGCCGATAAACAGGGATTTTGGAAGATAGCAACATTGGAAGAGATTCGTGATAAGGATTATAATTTGACACCGGCAAGTTATGTTGGTATTTTACCGTTAGAAGAAAAAGAAATTGACTTCAACACAAAAATGGATCAATTAGTTTCCAAACTATCTGAAACGCTTGATGAATCAGAAAAAATTGATTGTAAATTATTTGAAGTATTAAATCAGATTGGATGGCCTATTGAAAGGAGGAACAGATGATGTCAATTTATCCAACATATACTGTTGAAGAATTAATATTTAAAGGACTGCTTGAACCTCCACTAGACGGAAATCATGGACAATTACATCCTAAAACATCTGATTTTAAAAAAACAGGAATTCCATTTATAATGGCCAATGATTTGCTCGATGGAGAAATACAATATGAAACATGCGCATATATATCTCCACAAACCGCAGGTACACTTAGAAAAGGCTTTGCAAAACCAGAAGATATTCTTATTACTCACAAGGGTACAATAGGAAGAACTGCGATTGTTGATCATAAATTTGAAGAAATTGTACTTACCCCTCAGGTAACATACTACAGAGTAAAAAAAGGTATAGATAATATTTTTTTAAAATATTATTTTGATTCACCATATTTTCAGGCAATTTTACACTCAGCTGCTGGCTCAGGAAGTACCAGACCGTATATAGGAATAACTGCTCAACGTAAATTACCTATTTTGTTACCTCCATTGGTAATTCAAAAAGGCATTGTAAAAATGTTGCTACCGTTTGATGAGAAAATCAGTAATAATAATAAACATCTCAAAATGCTCTCCGAAATGATATTTACCATCTATAAGCAAACATTTGGATGTGTTTGGAATACAACAACTACTTTTATGGGTTTTTCCATTTCAAATGTATTTGAACATGTGAATGAGGTTAGAGACAAAAACAAAGAAGAAAGAGATTATCCCGTCCTTTCGGTTGTAAAAGAAGGGACATTTAAAACCTCAGAGGATGTTTTTACAAAACAAGTTTATAGTAAGAGCACTAAAAACTATAAAATTGTTCGCCGCAATCAAGTAGCATATAATCCGGCAAGGGCAAATATCGGTTCTATTGCAATGCTCAAAGAGTATGATGTGGGACTTGTTAGCCCGATTTATACTGTTTTTGAGATGAAGAATACGATTACTCCTACTTTCTTTTATTATTATATGAAGCAACCAATATTTCAGGAAATGATCAAACACCATGCCATTGGCACAACAAGGCAGAACTTCCCTTTTGAAGCCTTTAAAATGTTTCCTATGGTTGTACCGCCGATGGAACTTCAATTGAAATTTGAAGAAATCGCAAAACCTATTGAACAGAAAATCGCAAAACTCAAAGAGGAAAACGAAGTGTTGGCAGAAATTAGAGATACTCTACTCCCTAAATTGATGAGTGGAGAACTGCCAGTGGAAGTGGGTGAGAAATAGTGGTTGAAAAAAATATAAATGCGATTAAATATATTCATTCAGTTCATGAATTCGTAAATGAGATAAAGCTACTAGATAAAGCATTAGAGTATTCCTATCATTCTTCAGAATCTTCGGATTTTAAAAAGGGACGATTGTTCTTTCGTGGCCAAAGAAATGCGGAATGGAATGTATGCCCAAGTGTTTTTAGGAATGATTTATTATTAGAAGAAAGCAATATGTACAGTAGAATTTTGCTTTCAAGTCCTTCTGATTTTTTTGATTCAACTACCACATATGAAAAATTAACAAAAATGCAACATTATGGCTTGCCAACTAGACTGTTAGATGTAACTAGTAATCCTCTTATAGCATTATATTTTGCCTGTGAGAAAAATGAAAATACTAAAGAATATAAAAGCATAAAAAATTCAATTTCTGAAAAAGATAAAAGTATTTTATCTCCCGAAGCAAGAGAAATAGTTGAAAAGGCATTAATTGAAAATGAAACTTTTGGTGAAGTATTTGTGATAGCAGATGATCCGTTGGAACCTGATGATGATAGAATTAAAGTTTTGGCAGAATTAGCTCATTTATGTAAAAACGAAAATTTCAATATCTCAACCTTTTGTATGAAATTAAGGGCTAATATGGAAGCAGATTTTAATGAAGAAAAATTGATTCAATACCTTAAAGAAAAGCCTTATCGAAGTGTTGTATCAAGTATGAATAATGTACGTATTAAATCACAATCAGGTGCATTTATTATATTTGGACTGTTATATGATGAACAAGAGGAGGATTTATATTCATTAAAAAAAGTCCCTTTTGATATAAGAAATAAATGTGTTAACAATATAAAAAAGACAAGAAACGATTATCTGACTGATTTGCGTGATGGAAAAATTGTATTAGAAGATATTTTTACATCTGATTTAGAAAATGATATTTTTGAATATATTAAATCAGAATATACTAAGCTACCTTCAACAGAATCTTATTTTGTCTCAGAATCTAAAAGCATTGAAAAATTACATTCCTATGTTATTCCACCAGAATGTAAAGGTATTATATTGGACGAATTGGAACAATTGGGTATAAGTCACGCTACAGTTTACCCAGAATTAGAGCATCAGGCAATTTACATAAAGAATACGACCACGCAAACTTACAATAAGGAAATCGAGGATATTGATATTATCTTTGATAGAATATCAGAAAAGAATAAAGAACAGAAAAAGATATCTATGGATATTGATGCAGCAAGAGCCTCTTTTAATGATAGAGTCAAAAATAAAAATACTATCATTGAAAAAGCTGTACAAAATTTTGTTGATGATTCAAGTAAAGCTGACTTAGCAGTAAAGTCAGTAAAAAAAGTTAAAAATTTATTTAATCAAACAGATTGGTTTAATTTTCCGGACAAAATAGCCTCAAATAAAGTTATAATTAAACGTGAATTGAAACGTATAGGTCTTGAAAAGGAAATATGTGAAAAAATTGCTGATTTGATAGTTAATAAAATGATTCAAGTAGAAAAATATAAGGCAGGTGAATAGAATGTCCAATTTTATAGAAAATGATCTTGAACAAGCTGTATTGGAGTGGTTTCAAGATTTAGGCTATCAAACTCAATATGGACCAGATATTTCACCGGGAGGAAGCTTTTCAGAGAGAGAAAGTTTTGGAGATGTTGTTCTATACGACAGGTTACATAATGCATTAAAACGTATTAACAAACAATATTCCAATGATACGATTTCAGAACTGGTTAAAAAGATTACTAGTCAGCAGAGCTTATCTATTGTCCAAAATAATGTTGCGTTTCAAAAATTATTAACCGATGGTATTGATGTAGAGGTTAAGCAGAAGGACGGAAGCATAAAAACTGAAAAAGCTTATATTTTTGATGCCAAAGATATTGAAAATAATGAGTTCTTGGCAATCAATCAATACACTGTAATTGAAAACGGAAAAGAACGCAGACCTGATATTGTTGCGTTCTTAAATGGTATTCCTGTTGTTGTAATAGAACTGAAAAATGCGACAAACGAAGAAGTAGATATTGTTGATGGGTTTAATCAGCTTCAGACTTATAAAAGAGATATTCCTTCTTTGTTTTATTACAATGCCTTTATGATCACAAGTGATGGTATCAATGCAAAAGTTGGTACAATTACTTCTGATCTGGATCGCTTTATGTTCTGGAGAACAATTGACGGAGAAAAAGAATCTGGATTTTCTTTTCCGCAATTGCAAGTTATGCTGTATGGAATGATGAATAAAAAGAGATTTTTGGACATTGTTTCAAAGTATAGCTTCTTTGTTCACGAGGAAGATAAGTCTTTCAAAATTTTGCCTGGTTATCATCAATTTTTTGCTGTAAATAAAGCATTGTATACCACTCACTTGGCAGCTTCTGAAAATGGAAGCAGAAAAGCGGGTGTAATTTGGCATACACAGGGTAGCGGAAAAAGTTATTCTATGCTCATGTATACTCGTCAATTGGTTTTAGAACTGAATAATCCGACCATTGTTGTTATTACTGACAGAAATGACTTGGACGATCAGCTGTTTACCACCTTTTCAAAAAGCGCCGATTATTTGCGTCAAACGCCCAAACAGGCAGACACAAGAAAAAAATTACGAGAACTATTGAGCGTTCAAGCTGGCGGCATTGTATTTACGAC
>CALUVS010000080.1 GCA_944324265.1 uncultured Traorella sp. | reverse complement strand
CTCTCTTTCAACTATACTTTAACTCTTAATTCGACACTATTTATGTTCGATTCAACAAATTGCAAGTTAAGCGAAATATTAATATTTTAAAGCCATATTCATAAATTTCTTTATTTTCCTCTTCAATCACATTTCTTTTAACAAAATAATTAATAACCATTGAACTCATTCTATTCATTGAATTCCTCCTCTAAAGGCAAGTATAACTGTCCGATAAATTGATGATCATGATAATCAAATTCATAAAATCCTTCATATTTATTCGCTATTTCTTGAATATTGATGATACCATAACCCTTATGTTTTGCTTTTGTTGATAATAATTTACCATCTTTGATTTTCAATTCTTCCTGATAGGTATTGGTCAATCGAGTAACCACCATACCCTTTAAAACAAATATTTTTAATTCAATTCTGCCTTCATCACATTGCTGTGCCGCTCTGAAAGCATTATCAAATAAATTTGAATATAGTGAAATGATATCTACATCCTTGATATTTCCGAAAGTAATGCGAGAATCAACTTTATACGTAAAATGTATTCGAGCTAAATTACACTTTTCAATCAATTGAGTTACCAATATCTTTAAAACGCGATTCCCAATTGCAATCGAATTTGTCTGCAGACGATCCATTAATTGCTCAGAATATCTTTTTGCATGTTCATCTTCTCCATTTTGATACATCTGTTCAATTACTCGAATATGATTTTTCATATCATGCATCATTTTCATCTGCTGATCATATTGCTTAAATTTTTCTTGTACATATTCATCATTCAAATCCTGCTGTAAATGCATCAATTCCAATTCTTGCTGCAGCTGTAGCAATGTATCCTTTCTTCCTAGTACAAAAACAACATACACATCCAATAATAGAATCCCACAGCATACAAAAACCAAAATAGCTAAAAGATATGCAGGTAAATCAATATTCATGAAAAAAGATAACAATAAAATAACAATAAAACTCATGATTAAAATAACATATTCTGCTATGTTTTGTTTGTTATCCTTACTTATTTTATTTTGGCTAAGAATAAAACGAATAGGCTTATAAATGAAAATTAACAATACATATGTTTCTAAGACCGTAAAATAAAAGAAATTTTCTGAGGAATAATTTAAAAATGTATAAAGCGCTTCAGTCATAAACCATGAAATATTTTCAAAAACTATTACTATTAAAATTAAGACAAATGTTAAAGGATATATGTTATCTCCTTCAAATAATAATAATGTTAAAATCAGATACACTATAAATGTCCAGCAATAATTAAGATAAGTATTGCCAAACATATTTAAATAGGTGTTGATTAAAACTAAAATACCAAAATATATTGTATAATTTCCCTTCTGCTTTTTATTAAAGTTCAAAGACATAAAATTCTTAAGAATGCAATTAAAAACTAAACAAGAAAAAAATAAAATACTTATTTGAATGATAGTTTCCATATTCATCTTAATAGTACCTTTGAGTAAATGTACTAAATACCTTTCTAGCTTCTGCAGCTCTTTTTTGTGACATTGGAATAGAAACATTATTATCCATGATAATTTCATTTTGTTTAAATAATTTAATATGTTCCATATTCACAATAAATGATTTATGCGGCATGATGAATCCATCTGGTAAACGACCGTAAAGATTACTGATCTTTTCTTTGATAACATAATCTTGATTGACTGTATACACCTTTATAACGCGATGAAAAGAATTTAAAAGTTTATCAAAATATTCAAAATACAAAACCTGATCACTAGATAAAACGATTTCTCCTTCAATAGATTGTAGTATTATTTTCGTTTGATTTGTTATCATTTTACTGTAATTGCAGACATCATTCAATAGCTGAAACAGTTTGTCTTCAGTCACAGGTTTATTGATATAATCAAATGCATGTACTTTGAAAGATTGATAAATATAGTCAGAATAATCTGTAACAAAGCATATAAAGCCTTTTTTATTGACATCTCGCACTTTCTTAGCAATTTCAATTCCATTGTATAAAGGCATTTGAATATCTAGCAATAATAAATCAAATTTAGTATAATCTTCGTTTAAGAAAGCAAGAACATCTGTATACTTTTGAATTTGATACGCTTCATTATGCAGCTCAAAATATTTTTTACAATGCTGATAAAGCAATTCACTATAATTCATGTCATCATCTAAAATAGCTATTTGTATTTTATCCACATTAAATCACCCCTGCTTTTAAATTATAAATACTAACTCTTATCAAATCAATAATATAACTCAACATACATGAATGAATGAGTAAATTACGCTAAGTATAAATATGAGCATACTTTAGTATAAGTATTTTTACAAAAACTTCAAGTAAAATAAAATTGAGAGGATAAATAAATGATTGATAAAAATACATTTGCATTACGTCTTTCACTTGCCAGACGAGCCAGAAATTTAACACAAGCAGACTTAGCTAAACTAATACATATGTCAAAGCAAACTGTGTCAAATTGGGAAAAAGCTGAAAAAATACCAAGTACTGAAACAGTATATCATTTATGCGAGATCTTAAATGTATCCATTGACTATTTACTCGGAAGATCTGGGGAGAACTATCTTGATGTTAGTGGAATCCGAGAAGATCAAGTATTAATTCTTGGTGCATTAATTGATTCTTTGAAGAAAAAATAATTATGATTACATGCATTTTATTCATTGAAGATATTCAAATAAGTAAAGAAATAACGCATATTTTAGAAGAAATCGAGAAAGAAAATATGTGTTATTTTTGTATTCATCATTTTTCCCCAAACCAATTTAACTTGAGTAATTTCACGCATAACAATTTTAATGTTATCATCTTTGATGAAAACTTCACGGAAAAGCATATTCAAGAATTATTGAATTTACATCCCTATCAAATTTTAATTCCTTTAAGTTCTTCACAAAATATTCCTTATTATTTTAAATACCATCTATATAGTCATTTATCATTACCATTAAAATCGAAGGAAATTATTGATTTATTCCAAGATATTCTTTCTTTATATCGATGTATGAGTGCTAAAAAAATATCATTTATCTCAAATAAACACATTCTTTTGCTTAACATTGATGACATACATTCTTTGCATTATCAAAACCGCAAATTATACGTAACTACTACCGATGAAGTTTATCAAGTAAATGGTAATTTAAAAACTTATAAATTTTTATGCAATAACAATAATTTTCGATTTATAAGAAGAAATCTCATTATAAATCAACATTTCAAACATAATAAACTGTAAGTTAGGCATATCCCCTTGAAAATATTGAAAAATTCATTATTTTTCTAACTGGGGAGGTGGAAAAATGGACACATTATTAAATTTTATTGCTAATTTATTTTATTCAATTGCAAACAATAGCGTTAATTCGACATGTGTAGGTCCTTTATTTCAAATCAAAGAGCCAAAGCAATTGAAAAAATAATAATGTAGCTTGCTTTGTCGTCAACTTTTTTTAATTTGTTGGGAATTATTTTCCCAACTTTTTTACTTTAAGTCAGAATAAATGTCTTTGACGTGAGAAATATTGTCATATATAAAGTTCGTGATATATTGAAAATGTAACCGGTTATTACGATAGTATATTACATAAAATTATACCTATTAATTATCCTATATTTTTGAACAAAAAAATGTAATTCACAGTTATTATTGTTTTTTTTGCGAAAACATTATAGACACAATCAAAGAAAGACACATCATAAAATATGATAGGGGGGGAGGAATACCAATGGGTTAATAGCAAAAAAGTCCTAAGTATAAATTTTTTCACATATTATTAAAATCGAAAGGGAGAAAGCTTATGAAAAAAAATTTAAAATTACTTATTGCTTGTTTTTTACTGCTTGGATTAGGAAATTATAACTTAGTTGATACACACGCAAATGATGCAGTCTATACTACAGCAGATTCTGAAGTGTTGGATTATTTGGAAACTCAAACCGCTACAAAAGTAGTTGAAGATGTCATTAAAGTGTCAGAAGATGAACAATTTGAATACAGAGTAGAAATCTATAAAAACAATGCTCGTAGCACAGATTATTTTGCAAAGACATATTTTAAGAACAAAATGTTTTTAATTTATAATCAGCAAGGGACTCATGTAATCGAATTATATGAAAATAATCAATTAAAATCTCATATTGTATCTACATTTAGCGACTATGACAGAGAAACTGTAATGAGTGATATGGGATGGGGATATTCTTTTGAAGCAAATTCAGACGAAAGATCATATTCCTGTCCAAGAGGAGTAGCAGATGCATTGGATATGTCACGTGTTAATATTGAAATTTATGATGATGAAGCCGTATCAGCACAAGAAGATTTTAGTGGAAATGTATTTAGATTAATGCGTGCTGAAGATAAACTTCTAGACGCTGTATCAGATGCTGCTTATATGAGAATAACAGATATACTTGGAGATCTAATTGGGGCGTCTTTTGGTGATTATCTGGACGCTTTAACTGGATTTAATACAATGATAGAAGCAGGCGAGATTACAACGGACGCACTTGATGCCGGTGATGATATGCTGAATTATTCTGCAGATTTGTATGATGATTTTGAAAGAATGCTAAGATATGATCATCTAAGTTAGGAGGAATTAATTGTGAAAAATATTAAGAGATTTTTTTGCAGTCTATTAGCCATTTGCCTCTGTTGCTCACAATTTCAATTTAATGTTTTAGCAAACGATTCTTCCAATGAAATTGTAAGAGAAGTTCTTGAAGAAAATGAAAATGTTAAAATTGTAGAACTGACCGAAGATGAATTAAGTTTAAAAATATATAAAGACAAAACAACTGGAGATTTTAAACTTGAGAAGTATATTAATGGCAATTTAGAAAAAAGATATGAAGGCAATTTGTATGAACATGAAACAAATTCTTTACAAACTAGACAAATTGATGGTACGGTCATAGAAACTGAAGCAGGTTGGGGAATTTTCCTCCCTTATAGCGAAACACATTATGCTTTCTCATGTCCAATTGATTTTGCGAATGAAATTGAAAGTTTAGACGGTACACGTACATTTGAAATTGATAGAGGTATAAATGATCTTTATGCTAAACAATTTCAGCTTTACTTAGAAGCATATTTAGAAGATGAAGAAGCACTTGATGATTGCACTACTTCAGTTGCATTTAGTGCAATCACAGCTGCACTTGTCGGTGTTTTAGCGATGTATCTAGGTAGCCCAGCACTGGCTTATCAGGCTTGCTTAGAAATAGTAGATGTAGCTTATCAAAGCGCAAAAGCAAATAAATTAATGGAAAGTTTAGCAGAATTACAAGATGGTATGGCTTTCTACTATATTGAATTGTATAGAGAGATTAGTTAATTTCTTTTATGGTACCAATTAATCTTACAAATTCTAAATCATTTAAGAAAATAATAATGATTGGATTAAGTATAATCACATTGTTTGGTGTTGGATTTGGAGTATATGTATTATATGAGTTTAATCAAAAACCCATTGCTTGTGAGATGACTATTCTTGATAAACACGAACCAGATCGTGTTATAATGCAAAAAGGAACAAATAGCGACATTGGAGATCATATTGTAGAGTATTATAACGAAAATCCATTTAGTAGAAAGAATTTATGCGTACGATCAATATACAAAAACAATATTACATACCTATTCTTTTACGAGGGCGATAAATCTATAATAGAAAAATATGAAGATGGTCAATTAATTTATTCACAAGAATTCACAGCAATTAATAAATGATTTATGTTGGATTTACTTTTAAAACAAATTTACCCCATTTTCATGGTAATTAGCATTTTGATGAAATTGCCCAAAAGAATAAATATATTTATATTGATTATCCTGCATATTATACTAGTTTTCAAAATTTTCTACTCAGGATTAAATTATGATACGTACTTTATGATTGCAACTGGACTAATTGCTACTTATTATGTTTTTTTTGAAAAAAGTAAAAAATCCGATGAAAACAATAAGTAGTTTTATAACAAAGTAATCAAATATATTTCAACTTTATTGCATTTATAACATGAACACTCTTATTATAAATGAGTCATGATAGAAAGCATGTTAGATTAATTATATATAACCTGAAATATTCATGGATTTAAATAAAAATTGCGCAAAGCCTTTATTTTATGGGACTTTGCGCATATTTATGTTT
>CALUVS010000079.1 GCA_944324265.1 uncultured Traorella sp. | reverse complement strand
GAAACTGGTAGACGCAAGGGACTTAAAATCCCTCGGACGATAAGTCCGTGCCGGTTCGATTCCGGCCAGCCCCACCAATTCATCAATGACTCGGGGTATACCTGAGTTTTTTTCTGTTGTCATCATTTTTGCAATGTCATGAATTTACTTATTTTGTTTTGTTTCAGCTGCAGAAACTGCTATAATATAGAAAGGAATGAATGCAGAAATGTATGATTGAAATGACTCATACAAAATGCTTCATCAGAAGCATGGGAGGAAAATAAGATGGTAAATCCAAAGTATTATTTGATCAAAGATGGTGTTTGCTATTTCAATGATTTTTTATTGGAAGTCGATGGCTTTGCAGATAAAAACTTATTGGAAATTCGTTTAGGAGAAAAAACGACTCATATCAAAGAAAGAGCTTTTGAACACAATTATCTTCGTTCAGTGACTTTTTATAAAAAAGTGAAATTTATTGAATCCAGAGCATTTGCCAACAATAAGATTGAAAAATTAGTGTTTAACCGCATTGAGGTTCCTTTTATTGCCAAAGATGCTTTTGTCGGAAATCCATTGAAGCTGATCATTGTTCCATATGAAAGCTTACAGGCCTACAAAGATTTATTGAGATCTTGTGAAATTGATGAAAATGTCGAGATTGTTTCGAACATTGAAGTGAAATTTGAAGAATTGAATGCAACCAAAAAAGAAAATGAAGTGATGTTTGTCAAAGCATTATCGATTTATGGTGATTATATTTGGCGTATTGAGAAAATGGAGAAAGCGGATTTTGTTACTCGATTAAATAAAGATCATAATCAGAATAATTTCTTTTCCAAGAAATTAGACAATGGCATTGAGTATGATGTTCATCGTACTGATCATGGGAATGTGACGATTTATCGCCAAGAAGGGGCAGAATTTATTGATCTGACAATGGATGATTTTGTCAATTTAGTAGAGGAAAAGAGTTTGTTATGCTGATTTGTCCGAA
The DNA here is from genome assembly GCA_944324265.1 of uncultured Traorella sp. GTDB lineage: Bacteria > Bacillota_I > Bacilli_A > Erysipelotrichales > Erysipelotrichaceae > Traorella. The sequence goes on along the minus strand of CALUVS010000079.1, from coordinate 5,358 downwards.
ATGTCAAAAGCCGCTGTATTTCACTGATAAAGCTTTTCAATGTGAGAATAAGCATAATTATGATGTGGCTCGTCAAGGTTATGTCAATTTGCTTTTAGGAAGTCAAAGGATGAGCGGGGATTCCAAAGAAATGGTGCATGCCCGTACGCATTTTTTGGAACAGGGATTTTATGAACCTCTGCAGAATAAACTGTGTGAGCTTCTGGAGCGCTATGCTCATGCTTGCTGTGTGGATCTGGGGTGCGGAGAAGGGTATTATACCCGAGCGATTGCGAAGCTGTGTGAGCAGTGCTATGGCGTTGATATGAGCAAGGAAGCTTTGAAATATGCCAGTGTGCATGATAAAAAGACACAGTATGTATTGGCATCCATCTTTCATTGTCCGCTGGCTTCTGAGAGCTTTGATGCGGCACTGAATATCTTTGCGCCTTTGCCTGAAAGTGAAATTCTTCGTCTGCTGAAAGATAAAGGAGTATTGATCCGGGTCATTCCTGCAGAAAGACATCTGTATGAATTTAAACAAAGGTTATATGAGCAGGTTTATGAAAATGAAGTGGATCGAATTGATAATAAGCAGCTCAAATTGATGGAAGAAGTACGTATTGAAAAGAGCATTCATCTTTTGGATGCACAGACCATCTATTCTTTGTTTCAGATGACGCCTTATTATTGGAAAACGCCTAAAGCAGCGGCAGAAAAGCTGAAAAGTTTATCTGAATTGGAGACAACAATTGCTTTTGTGATACAAATATATGAGAAGAACGCCTAAAAATAGGTGTTTTTTTTTGTACTTGTATGATATTATAAACAAGCGAGGTGAAGTGAAATGGCATTTGAATCATTAACAAATAAATTAAATAAAACATTCAGAGATTTATCCGGGAAAGGAAAACTGAGTGAAAAGAATATGAATGATATGCTGCGTGAAGTGCGCATGTCATTATTGGAAGCGGATGTCAATTATCAAGTAGTCAAACAGTTTATTGCCAATGTCAAAGAAAAGGCAATGGGTCAAGAGGTATTGGAATCATTGAATCCAAGCCAGATGGTTGTTAAGATTGTTCATGATGAGATCATTGAGTTATTGGGCCATGGCGAAAATGAACTGAATTATGCGCCTAGCGGTATTACAGTGATCATGATGGCCGGTCTTCAGGGGACTGGGAAAACAACCGCAGCTGCAAAGATTGCCAATGTCTTGAGAAAAAAGAAAAACAGAAAACCGATGTTAGTTGCCTGCGATATTATTCGTCCGGCTGCCATCGAACAATTGAAGACATTAGGAAACAGCATTGATGTAGAAGTATACAGTGAAGGTGTACAGGTCGATGTTTTGACAACTGTGGAACATGCTTTGGCATATGCCAAAGAAAAAGGCTATGACACCGTGATCATCGATACGGCCGGACGTCTGCATATTGATGAAGCATTGATGCAGGAATTAAAAGATGTGGAAGCATTGGCTCATCCAAATGAAATCTTGCTGACGGTGGATGCGATGAGCGGCCAGGATATTGTCAGCGTTGCGCAGAGCTTTACAGAACAGCTGAATGTGACCGGACTTGTTGTAACCAAGATGGATGGGGACAGCCGAGGCGGCGGGGTGCTTTCTGTACGCTCACTGACTCAGGTACCGGTAAAATTTGTCGGACAGGGTGAAAAAATTGAAGATTTGGATATTTTCTATCCGGAACGTTTAGCTGATCGTATTCTGGGCATGGGAGATATCGTCACACTGGTAGAACAGGTTCAGGAAAAGATCGATGTAGAAGAATCTGAAAAAGCAGCCAAGCGCATGATGAGCGGACAATTTACGCTGGAAGATATGCTGGTTCAGATTGATCAGATGGCAAAACTGGGAAGCATCGGCGGCATCATGAAGATGATTCCGGGATTGAATCAATTGGCCGGACAGATTGATGATGAAAAAGCCAGCCGTGACATGAAGAAAAACAAAGCCATTATTTTATCTATGACACCGGCTGAAAGAAAGGATCCTTCCATTCTTAGAGCTTCCCGCAAATCTCGTATTGCCAAAGGAGCTGGGGTGCAGGTCAGCGATGTCAATAAATTATTGAACAATTTTGAAAAAAGCAAACAGGCCATGAAGATGATGGGACAGATACAGAAAGGCGGTATGCCGAACATGGCGAAAATGAATAGTATGCTGCGTCCGAAGAATAATTTCGGCATGAAAGGCAGAAGAAGATAAAAAAAATATAAGATGTCAAGTAAAAAACCTTGACATCTATTTTTTATGTGGTATTATAGTCAAGTAAATTAATGGAGGAATAAAGAAATGGCAGTTAAATTAAGATTAAAAAGAATGGGTTCTAAAAAATCCCCTTTCTATAGAGTTGTGGCTGCAGATTCACGTTCACCACGTGATGGCCGCATTATTGAAACAGTAGGTTACTACAACCCTACAAAAAATCCTGCGGAAGTAAAAATTGACGGGGAATGTGCTTTGAAATGGTTGAGAAATGGTGCTCAGCCAAGTGACACAGTTCGCAATATCTTATCTCGCGAAGGAATTATGAAACAATTCCACGAAGAAAAACACGCTAAATAAGCATGATTGATTACGAAAAAGTATTGTACGAACTTTGTGCACCTATTGTAGATGATAAGCTGAACTTATCAGTTAAGCTTATGGAATCATTAGATGACAAAGAAATCTTGTTGTACGTTTATGCCAACAGTGATGATGTAGCTCGCTTGATTGGCAGAAAAGGTTCAATGGCTTCTTCAATTCGTCAGATGATGTCAATTGCTTCTCGTAAGGAAAATAAGAAGATCACGATTAAATTTGAATCTTATTAGGATGCATATGCATCCTCTTTTAATGGAGGGACACCATGCAGGTCAATATCGGTAAAATAGTGAATACACATGGCATTAGAGGGGAACTGAAAGTAGTTCCGACAACAGATTTTCCAGAAGAAAGATTTGCAGTGGGAGCTGCAGTCAATCTTACTTATGCAAAAAAAACAGAAACCTTTACGATTGCACATGTTCGTGTGCACAAAGGATGTCTTTTGGTTTCATTTAAAGGCATCACCAATATCAATGAAGTAGAGAAATACAAGGATTGTGTTTTGTGGGTAGAAGCTGAACATGAGGATGATGATTTCTACTACGATGAATTGATTGGATGCCAGGTTTATGCCTCAGGTGAATTGATCGGTGAGGTCAGTGAAATTTTAGAAACTCAGGCTCATGAGATCTTGCGTGTTGTGCGTGAAAACGGAAAAGATGTTTTGATTCCATATGTGGAAAATTTCATCTTGGATGTAGATATTGATGAAAATCGCATTGATGTTTCATTGATTGAGGGCATGCTATGAGAATCACGGTTTTGACATTGTTTCCGGAATTTTTTGATTCCTTTAAGACTACTTCGATCATTCAGAGAGCACTTGCAGATAACAAAGTGACCTTTGAATGTGTAGATGTGCGTTCATTCACCAAAGATAAGCACAATCATGTGGATGATACACCTTGCGGCGGCGGAGCCGGCATGCTTTTGATGGTTCAGCCGATTGCCGATGCTTTGAAGGCAGTAAAAACAGAAAATTCTCATGTTGTCTTATTGACACCGCAGGGGAAAACATTGTGTCAGCCGATGGTAAGAGAATATCTGCATTATGATCATCTGATCTTGATCTGCGGACATTATGAGGGCTTTGATGAGCGCATACGCAGCTATGTGGATGAGGAAGTATCTTTGGGTGACTTTGTATTGACCGGCGGTGAGATTGCCGCTATGGCGCTCTCAGATGCAGTGATTCGTTTATGCAGCGGAGTCATTCGGGAAGAAAGCCATCTGGATGATTCTTTTGAGAATGGTTTATTGGAATATCCTCAATATACTCGCCCGATTGAATATGACGGCATGCGTGTACCGGAAATTCTATTGAGCGGTCATCATGAGAATATCCGCAAGTGGCGTTTAAAGGAATCTATCCGCAAAACTTATTTGAAAAGACCTGATTTATTGGAAAAGAAAACATTGAATCAAGAAGAAAGTCAGTTTTTAAGCGAAATCATGGAAGAATATAACAAAAAATGATTGCGTAAAACAAACTGATATGGTAAACTATTATGGTCTATGAAGACACGTCTATTCCGCTGGTCATTGAACGTATGAATAGCAACGGTTAAATACATGTGAAAAAAGGAGAGAGAAAGATGAATTTAAATCTATTGAATGAAGTAACTGCAACTCAGTTGAAAAAAGATGTTCCTGAATTCAGAAGCGGCTGTACAGTAAGAGTACACGTTATGATCAAGGAAGGCGACAAATCAAGAATCCAGGTATTTGAAGGGCTTGTAATTTCACGTCAAGGCGGCGGAATTAACGAAGCATTCACTGTACGTAAGATGTCAAATGGTGTAGGTGTGGAAAGAACTTTCCCAATTCACTCACCAATCATTGATAAAATTGAAGTTGTTCGTAAAGGTAAAGTTAGAAGAAATAAATTATTCTATTTACGCGGATTATCTGGAAAAGCTTCTCGTATCAAAGAAATTCGCTAATCATAAGCCGGGTATATTCCGGCTTTTCTTTTTATTTAAGATGATTTCGTGTATAATGATTCATGGAGGAATTTATGGAAGAAAATCAGAATGTAGAAGAAATTGAAAAAACAGAACAACCGCAGACAGAAAGTCAGCCAAGTGAAAATAAATCAAGCTGGAAGAAAGATGTATTGGATATTGCCAAAATGCTTATATTCTGGTTTGTGGTACTGACGATTGTGACGCGATTTATCTTTAATCCGATTCAGGTAGTCGGGCCAAGCATGCACCCAACTTTGTTGGATCAATCCCGAGGCTTTTCAAGCATTATCAGCAATACGCTGAACTCTTTGGATCGTTATGATATTGTGGTCGTAGAATCAAAGGATAATCCGGAAGAGCACTGGGTCAAACGTGTGATCGGGATGCCAAATGATACCATTGAATGCTATGATGATGTGGTTTATATCAATGGAGAGCCAATCGAAGAAGATTATCTTGATCAGGAATATGTCGCTGAAATGCGTGAAATGTATGGTTATTTCACCAGTGATTTCGGTCCGATCACTTTGGATGAAGATGAATATTTCTTGATGGGCGATAATCGTATTCATTCAACGGATTCAAGAGTTGTCGGTCCATTTACCCGCGATGAATTTACAAGTATCGGTGTCTTTATTTACTGGCCGTTAAGTGAGTTAGGATTTAAATAAAAGCAATTGAAATGTGAGGTGAAACAATGGACGAAAAAAGAAAGATCAATATCAACTGGTTTCCCGGTCACATGACAAAAGCCAAGCGTGAGATGCAGGAAAAGCTGAAAATGGTGGACATGGT
>CALUVS010000078.1 GCA_944324265.1 uncultured Traorella sp. | reverse complement strand
CCAACTGAATTGGGGTATTCCTCCCCAATTTCAATTGGCTTTTGATTTCTCACTGCCCCCAACTAATTTAGAGTGCCAGAATAAAAAAAGTCTAGCTCGGCTAGGCTTTTCTTTATGTCATTTCGTTTTCATCTAAGCTTTCCATCCATTCCTGATAAGCTTCATGAATATTCGTTAAACAGCCTTGAATATCTTCACTCTCACAGCTGTTGATCAAATCAATTGTTTCTGCTTCTTCTAGGAATTCCATAGCGCCAATCTCTGGATGTGCTTCTAAGCCCACCAAATTATCCTGCAGAGCATAATTCATGGCCAATACTTTTTCTTCCTGATTGTTTTGTGCAAAATCAAATTCCTCCATCTGGCTTTCCAAGATCAAAGGAACCTGCGCTGTCGTATCACATAAAACCTGCATTCCTTCAAAACTGTGCATCAGCTTTAGACAAATCAATGCGGTCTGCGGATAAGAAGTATCCGCTTGAATGACATAGCCATAAGAAGAGGCGATGGTATATAATGGCTGTTCATTGATGGTCGGCAAAGGGCGATAAATATAGCTGGCATCATTGACCTCTTCATTGCGGTCTGCCTGCATCCATGGCCCAATCAATCCGCTGAGATATTCCTGATTTAAAAACCAGTTATCAAAGCTGTCCGGATCATCTTCCAATTCCAGCATTTCCATAATTGTCAAATAATTTGTCAATGAAGTACGGAAAGGTGCTCCATCTAATTCCAATGTATTGCGATTTTTTCCTGGGAAATAACGCTGATCGCTGCTTAACAGCGGAATGGTCACCACAGGCTGTTCAATATAATAAAAACTATCATCAATCTGAGCCATATTTTCAAAAGAAGCAAAATCTTCCAATGTCAGATTTTTTTCTTCCATCAATTTCTCATCAATGGCATATAAAAAGCCATTTGCTTCGATTGGATAATATACCGGCTTGACTCTGGCAAGTATATCTGTAAATTCCGGATTGATCTCAACATCAAAATCAGCTGAGAAATTCCCCGGCATTTCATACAGATCATCCATGATTAATCCCACCCAGCTATCTTCAATATAAAAGATATCATAAGGAATCTCCATTTCAGAGAGAATATAATTTTCGATTTCATTTTCTTCTAATACATGAATATTGAGCGTATCTTTTTGATCCGGATAAGTTTCATTCCACAATTCTAAAAACGCTTGTCCATAATTCTCATTCGCTACAGCCACATCAAGAACTGCATTTTCTTCCATTTCCAACTGTATTTCTCTATGTGAACATCCGGCAAGCAATAAAAGCATTATAACTAATATCTTCTTCATTGTTTTCTCCTGATCATTCTACTAAAATAACATCTTTTAAGATTTTCTTAGAATAAGAAGTAATTTCATTTCCTTCTTCATCAAAGAAAGTAATGACCATGTCTGTCGAGCTTGCCTCGATATCACCTTCTACCGTATAAGGCACATAATCACAAATCGTAATTCTTTCGCCTTCAAACTGATTGGCAAAGTATTCACAGTAGTCCTGATCCAATTCCAAAGCTGCTGAAGAGAAGGAACCTACTGCAGCATCAAACGCTCCGTATATTTCCGCTACATCGACCTGATAAGTCGCATATTCAAAATTTGTCTGAATTTTGTCATCGGCAATATTGATGACCAAAGCATAAATATCTTCCTGATCTGTATTGACTGGTTCAAAAAGAATTTCTTCTTCAACACTTATCTGATATTCCGGTGTGCCGGAACAGCCCATAAGCATCGCCAATGTCAAAAAACAGAAGCATTTCTTTCCAATCTTTTTCATCTCTTCACCTCATTTTATATTGATAAAAACAGCTGCTGAATTAGATTAAAAAAATGATGAAGGATATTATCTTCCACATAATGCATCGGATAAGCAGGAAAAATAGTACTCATTCGATAGAGATAAATACTTATCCAAATTATCAGTACTGCATAAAAAATAACTTTCAATGCTTTCTTATTTTTATGAAAAACCAATCCCAGCAGTACACCAATTAAAATAACATACAAAGCCGGGTTAAAATAAAAGGCAGTCTGAAAATCCAGCTGTATCAAATAATAAAGTGCTGTTGTCATCATACATCCCGGACAAGGCAATCCTGTCAGCCGCTGAAAAGGACAGACCCAGTCAACCAGCAGAAAGACGATAATAATTACAGCCAGCCACAATATTTTTTTAGTAAATGACCGTTCCATCGATCACACGATTCAGTTCAGATTGGGTGATTGCCATACTGATAATACCAAAACCGACAATCGCCAATACCAGTGTTAAAATACTGATGTTTGAAGTACGAAGTCCTAAATCATAAGATAAATCATCCAATTGACGCCCAATCTTGTAATACCAATAAATACCATACAGACCGCAAGTAATGATCGTAAGCAAAACATCTGTTCCGCCGGAATTCACATCGGCATTTGAAAGTGTATTGACATCACGGTCAACCTCATACATCAAATATAACGTATAAATTCCGCAAGTAAGAAATCCCAATACAAGTGATACAGCTACACTGCGTTTACATAAATTCATTATTCTCTCTCCTTCTAAGCACAATTACACTTAATGGCTGCAGCACAATGCTGCGGTAAAATCTTTTTTCCTGTACAGTTCCATCATAGAACAATACTTGATATTCATCATTCAAAAAATAATTAAAAGTATTCCATGTCGGATTAAAACATACGATCATATCATTCTTTTCATCTTTCATGCGATAAGCCAAGGCCTGTCCTTCTATTTCATCAAAAGAAACACATTCTTTGATCTTCTGTGCTGTCTTATAGGCAAAGCAATCATATTTCTTTCTGAGCTGAATGCACTGTTTCGTATATTCCACAATCATATTGTACATATCACGGCGATCATAATTGATGCAGTTAATATGATCTGAATCATTGTAGGTGTTTGCTTTGCCATATTTGGTTCTGGCAAATTCCTGACCACTGTGAAGGAATGGAATTCCCTGAGCAAAAATCGTTGCGGCGATGCACATGCAGTGACGCATGATGCGATTTTCTCGATTATCTTCTTTGCAGCATTCTTTTAGTTTATCCCAGCAAGTCTGATTATCATGACATTCCACATAGTTTAAAGCATGCTGAGGAGAAGTAAAGTAAGGCTGCCAGTAAGAAGAAGTAACAGAGGCTGATAAAACATCTTTGAATAGGCCAATAAATGAAGTATCGCCGCTGCAGTAGCCTTTTTCATTCACGGATTCAATATTGGTCTTTCCTTTGACCACATCACGGAATCGATCGGAAAACATCGCAACATCATTCATCTTATGGGCATTGTCGATAGAAGCTCTTTTTTCTTCATCCAAGAAACAAGGCATGTTCCAGCCTTCTCCATAGATCATAAAGCCCGGACGCAGCTGACTGCATTCTTTCTTCACTTCATTCAATGTATCAACATCCAAAATCCCCATCAGATCAAAGCGCAGACCATCAATCTTATATAAAGAGACTAAATGCTTGCAGCAGTCCACAATGTATTTACGGGCCATGATGCGAGTAGAATCATAATCATTGCCGCACCAGCTGCCATTAGATAAATGGCCTTGTTCATTGATTTGGAAAAAGTAATTCGGCATGATTTTCTGCAGACACATTGTATCTAATTCAAAAACATGATTAAAAACAACATCCAAAATCACACGGATGCCATTTTTATGGCAAGTATTGACTAAAGTCATAAATTCCTGCATACGGCAATACGCATCATCCGGATTGGAAGAATAACTGCCTTCCAAAGTCATATACTGAACTGGATCATATCCCCAGTTATAAAATAAATTCGGATGCTTTTCATCAATTGATGCAAAATCTAAGATCGGCAGAAGCTGTACATGTGTAATACCTAATTCTTTCAAATAAGAAAATCCGGTTCTTTTGGCTTTGGTTGTTTCATTTTCTTCCACAAATCCTAAATACTGAGAAGGATGTGTTACGCCAATCCCGGCCTGTGAAGTAAAATCACGGATGCTGCATTCATAAATGATAGCATCGGTATTGTCTTTGTGCGGCGGCAATTCATAGTCCTGACTTTGAATTTTTGATTCATCAATGACAACACTGTACTTGCTGTTGGCACATGAAGATTTGCCGTAAGGATCCAATGTTTCAATCCATTGACCATCAATATAAACATGATAGTAATAGCTGACACCACTCAGATCCCCATTCATCGTCAAAGAAAAAGTCCCTTTTTCCTGCCGCTGCATCTCATAATACTTTTCACGGATATAAACGCCTGCTTTGGAAGCCATCGGTGACCACAAGACAAATCGTGTCGAAGTTTTGGTATAATTAGCTCCCAGATCATCTTTTAAATATGTGTACATTTCATCAAATTTCTTTGTTTTAACGATATAGCCCGTCTTCAATACCGTCTGACGGGCCCCTTGATGCCACACGATATATTCATGTCCCAGCACGATATCATGCGGAATGCGCAAAGTATATTTATTATAGTTTTTGCTTGTAGGAACGACGGTCAATATGGTCAGTTCTTCCATGTTGCCGGATTCATCCTGCAGATAAAAAACCTTGCTTTGTCCTTCATAACTTTGTTTGGACATATAAACAGCAATGCGGTTAAAATCTTCTAGATAAGCTTCAAAATATTGTTGTTGTCTCATAACTTAATTATATATGAAATGATGGACAACTTCCACAAAAAGATGTATCTTATTAGAAAAGGAGTGATCGTTATCAGCAAGCAAAAAATAACTTCCATTATCGTACTGCTTTTATGTGCTTTCATGATCATTGCACCGGTACTGGGATATTTGGTCGGCTAATTCAAATGACTAGTCTTCAGACTAGTTTTTATGTTATTTTATATGTCTATATATACAAAAAGATGGTGAAATATAATCACCATCAAAATGTTAATTTGAATTCTATAAAAACTTTTACAGATTTTCATCAAAAAACGCTAAAATACGTTCCATATTCTCTTCTGTTTCAAAGGCACGATCAACATGCTCTGCACCTTAAAAAAAGCAAAATAATTGCTCTTAAAATAGCCTTGTCAGAAACTTTTTCAGTTCCTTTTTAGAAATTTATGGAAAGTGGGCACTTGATGTGATACTGAGATTATTTCTTTGTTGTAAAGCAAATTGTCTTTAGTGGCCACATCTTTGATTAATGCATTTGGAGGAGTTATCAGATCAGATTCAGTACATGCTATTAAATCATATTCCAAATTATTATCATATAACAATTGGTCAATCAGCATACCGGCATCGCCTAAATACATATAATAATTCTGATTGTTGAATGTTCCATCTTCAGCCACCAAGCAAATATCCAGATCGCTCTTATCCGTAGGAAATCCATAAGCATATAAACCAAATAAGTAGATCTTTTTCACAGTAGAGATTGAAGACAATCGATTCACTAATTCATCTAAAATAGGTATTATTTTTTCATTCATACTTTTTCCCTCCTTCTGTACATATCATAACTTTTAAATGTATTTTCTTCAATATCTAGTCATGTCAACGGTTGACATTTTTCGGTGGTTCTTTATTTTTCATCTTGTCCTCCTAAAATAAAAGCAATCCGAATTGGATCGCAGAAATGAAAATTTGTTGTAATGTTTTAAAAGTGTGGTATAATAATAGTGCGTAAAGGTGGGAACAGAACCACAAAAGCAAAAGAGAGGATTGCCGTCCTCTCTTTTTTTTGCACCATTCCCGAAAGAAGACTAAGTAGCTAGTCTTTCTTTTTTATCTCTTTTACGATGAGATATAAGAAGACCAACTGAATGATGACTTCTATATCCATTTGCGTAAAGATGGGAACGGTGCATCAGGTTAGTATTTTCCATGGTAAAATACCTCCCAAGAGCATTATAACATCAATCAAATATATCTGAATACCTAATTGAATCATATGTCTAATATTTCTCTAGGATCAATAACATTTCCTGCTGGATCTCGGATCTCAAAATGAAGATGCACTCCTGTAACTTTGCCTGTATCTCCCATCTTGCCAATCTGTTCTCCTATTGAAACAGTATCACCAACATTGACCATTGCTTTTTCATTCATAAAAAATTTACTATAGTAATTATTGCACAATAAATATGTTTTTCCTATGCGGAAATATAAATGGAACTCGTGGAAGTATTTGTTTTAGGATAGGTCAAATTTGATGAAATGGATCTTATAGCCACAAAGGATGAATGCATATTATGCAAATGCCTGAACTGCGGATGTGAACAAAAGATTCCCTCATGGCTGATTGATGAAATATGTGAAATGAATGATGAAAGTGGATTGGATGACCACTTCATCGCAGGCTGCTATAATTGCAACCAGGATACCATGGTAACGATAAACTATTATCTCAAGCACAAGAATAAGTAAAAATAAGAACGATGTTTCTATTGTTTTAATAATTTTTTTGAAATGAAAAAGGGAATATTTAAATTAGTTTGGGGAAAATGACCTGTTCCAATTGTTTAGGGGTATACGGTCCATTTAACTTG
>CALUVS010000077.1 GCA_944324265.1 uncultured Traorella sp. | reverse complement strand
TTATACATCTATTATAACATATAAAATGGCAAATGAAAAGCCCAAATATGCTTATTTTATCGCATTTTTAGGCCTTTTTATTAATCGATGTATATTTTTTCAATAAGTTAACGTATTAATTGAAAAAGCTTAAGAATTACTTCATCAAAAAGAATCCAGTAACTTAACTCATCATGAATTTATCGAAGCCAATTATCAGTTATCTAAATGCCCTTCCTGCGGCTGCGAACATTTTGTCAAGAATGTTCATCACCATGGCGCTCAGCGTTTCAAATGTAAGAATTGCGGAAAGACCTTTGGACTTACCAATAACACTTTTCTCTATCATGCTCAACAGCCTTATGGAAATTGGATCCGATTCATTCAAGGCGAAATGAGACATATGACACTCAAAGCTCAAGCGGAAGAATTGAATGTATCGATCCCTACTTGTTTTGCTATGCGTCATAAATTACATGAAGCCGTCAGTGCCAAAAGAGAAAGCGTTCAATTGCAGGGTGAGATTGAGGTAGATTTCACCTACAAAGGCATCAATCTGAAAGGAACATGTCCCAGGCAAGATGCCAAGAATCAGTAAAACCAGAGGAAAAGCAAGCACATATCGTGGGATAAGTCATCATAAGGTATGTATCTTATCAGCAGCAGATGATCATGATCAATGCATTTTCTTGATACAAGGACTTGGGCAAGAAACAAGTGAAAAGGCTGACTCATTGATTCCTTACATTCAAAAAGATGAGGAACAGAAAAACAATCTCATTACAGATATGAAGCGGATCTATGAGCATGTCTGTGCCAGCACCAATAGAAAACATATTGAAGTAAAGGCCGGATGTCATGTAACGGATGAAGGATATAGTTTATCAAGCATCAACCAATTACATAGTGAGTTCTCGACATTAAGTAAGATATATCGAGGGATCTCTACCCGGCATCTACAAGGCTATCTAGATTTTTTTGCTTACTGTAAGCATTTAGGATATTGTATAGAAAAGACAAAAGCAAAAACAGTACATGCATACAAGAGTCTTACGAAAGAGATGAGTTATATTCATGTGAGAGATATCTGCAAACTTGATATGCCAATAGACTTATTTCAGGCCTATGGCGATTGGCATTATGGCTGCTTTGCTGACTAACCATCAACACTTTGTTTTAATAGAGCTAATAAACATAAAAAGACATTTGAATCAATGGAAAAAGAATTCAATATGAAATCAACAAAAAGGATTAACAATAAAGTAATAATCATTATCGAATCGATTAAAATAAGTTAAAAAAGCTACCGCATCGCGATAGCTTTCCCAAGTATTACTTAGTGATGTGTTCAAAGTCAACTGGGTAAAAGGTTTTATTATGTGTACTTTTTGAAAAAAACTGGATTATTTTTCATGTATCTAATCCTTCAAATTGAGCTATGCCGAAAATACGAGTTTAAAAGCCAGTAAATCAAATCATATGAAGCACATAACAAATAGTGTTAAACAGACATGAAAGATTGGCAAGCTTTTTGCAAGAGTATCTCTTTTGCTTTGAAGATAATATCCGCCAAAGGGCAGAAGAAAAACAAAAATCATTATTTGAACAAAAAAAACATAGTTTTTCACAATAAAGGCACCATTGATATTTTCCTGAAACATCAAAAAAATCATAAGCAAAACGCAACTTAAATGACTTAATCCATCGAAAAGCAAGTCTATGGAAAACTTCTCTTTGACCCATTTAAAAATCATCGCAGCACAGACAACAGCTAATTGTAAGATTACAAAAGGAAGAATCTTGGCATAATGGCTTTGATACGTTTGACTTTCATAATCATAATCAATGACATTGCCATCAAACAGATAATCAATATGCTCAATGATTTGAATTTCTCTTTCTTCATTCATAAGGATGATTCCGGCATCTTCAATATTCCTTACAATTAAACTAATTTCACAGGCTCCATCTCCATTCGTCTCACAGACATATCCACTGTACCAGTTTGCATTTTTTCCATTCAAGCCCATGGCTATTTTTCCATCTTTCTGAAATTCACGCAGATACTCCAGATCTGCCTTTACTCGCTCACTGTACTCCATGGTTTCAATATCTTCTGCTTCTTTCCCTTCAACCAAAGATTGATCCACCCACAGATCCGCATAAATCCAAGAATCTGCATGATGAATATTCAATTGAATCATAGGAGGTATACTCGAAAAGATATTAGTCATCAAGATACAACCTGCAACTATCAGCACAGTTAATAGAGTTGTCACTCTCCCTATTATTTTCTCATTTAAGGTAGACAAAGAATTCAGCCCAAGCATCGTTTACCCATGCCAAATGCCCATGATTATCGGCAGCATGATACCATAATTCTTCTGAATTGGATACATAAGAAAATGCAAGCATATAATGCAATCCATAGGGATTTTCGTCAAAGCCAGTATTTACAATAACAGGATACTCGTCTTTTAATTTTGATTTTACTGTATTTACTGCATATGTATAAGTAGCAGTATATTGGCTACCACAATTATCTTCTATGAAATTATTAATACCGGTAACAATTTCTGTTGCTAAAGCTCCAGAAAACGATCCGTCGACATAATCCACCATTTGAGAAACAATCCAATATGGATAATTAGAATTCATATGACTATATTCTTCATCAATCAAATTATCATCATATTCATAATCATAAAATGTAATAAGCATTGATGCAGCTATTGATCCGCAAATCCCATTAAAAAAATAGACTAAATCACCAAAATTTGTGGAATTATTTTCCCATTTTTCTTTTGCAAAATCTCTAATTAAAGTATGTGAGGAGCTAATTCCATACTCTGTTCCATTTATAGGTTTGGTAAGTACATAGTCACCTGTCCCTGACTTGGTTTCAATAAATTCAAGAGGGTTTTCATTCAAAATTGACTCTGTATTTTTCATAATGCTATCAATTGATTCTGCAGTAGCATTATTTGAGTTTACTGTACTTATCATAGTTGCAGAAAACTCACTTTCGGTCAACAATCTTCCAGCACCAAGATAATAAGAAATGTCGTTAATATTAACAAAATCATTTAAACTTCTTGGTGAAATTTCAGAAATTGCCATATTCTCTTTGGTAATTACAGCATATCCGCCATTAGATAAATTAAAGAGCAGAAAACTTTCATTGCCAAATACGTCTTTCAATTTTTTAAAAAAAGTTGCTTCAACTTCTTCATGATCAAATGTATAGATAAAAGATTCGATTAATTGCTCATGTTCTGTATAATTTACCTCATTGCTTGCAGAAACATTATTAGCACTAAATGAAGACAATACTAATAATCCAATTGCTACAGTCTTAAAAAACTTTTTCATTATCTTTTCTCCTTTCTGACTTATAAATTTGATTTTCATCATTCCATTACTTGTTCATTGGTCTGTCCTCCTTGTTGATTAAATCATATCACAAGATTTTTAAATTGTGGAAACAGGTATTTTTGCTTTTATAGGTGAATTCTAGAAAAATATGTACAATTATTTTTCTCTATTAGATAATAATTTGCTCTTTCAAAATCGTTTGCTTTCTCTAAGAGTTCAATTACAATATCAACATAGGATGAAGCAAGATCATAATCTGATTCTTGTAAATACATTTCATATACTTCAATTGCAATATCAATCAACCTTTGTTCAGGTTGTTTTCCATATTGATTCACCATCATCCGAAATAAATCTAAGAGTTTTCTATATTCAACAGTAGTAATTATGTTTTTGTTTTCGCTTATTTTCTTTTTTGCACCTTGTATATCATTTAAGCGGTATAAACAATATATTTCATACAGAACTTGTAAAGGATGATTTGACTGATTAACGCTTGCTTTTTTCAAGTATTCCATTGCATCTTCATATCTATGATTTACAATATAGATCCATGCCATATTACGATAGCACATAGCCGCATATTTCGGATCAAATTGTGCATCAGTAGCAATCTGTATGCATGATAGATATTGATTAATTGCTTCTCTGTGATGGAAATTTTGATAATATAGATTCGCAAGACACATTTTACAGAAGAAAACTCGTTTGATATATCCGCACATTGTAAATATTTCAATAGCTCTATCCAAACGTTTTTTTGCATCAAATATACGGTATTCTTTGGTCAAAACATAACTTTCATGAAAATAAATCAAAGCCCTTGCTCGTTCATCTTTGCATATACTCGAAGCTTTCATAAAGCATTCTTCTGCCTCTTTATATTCGCCTCGTTTATAAAGTCTGTATCCTTTATGGTCTAGGAAAACAGTATTATATTCTGGTTCAAGTTCAACAATTTTCTCTAATTTACTCTCTAGTTTTGCTGATCTAGTTTATTCATTTTCATAAACAAGACATATGTATTCAGTCAAATCTAATAAAAAAAAGTTTTAATGACTTATCAAGGTTTTGTTAATTAAAAGTATTAAAAACCCAATCAGCTAATAGCCAACTGGATTGACAAAGTTTAATTTATCTGGTGTCTTTTCTTGATAGAATCTAAATCATTTTTATTTATATACAAATTTATTCATTTTTGGTTACAACATTATCTAGAGTCATATTTACTCTATTTCGATTACATGGTCTAATTGTTATATTTGGTAGTACGTTACATAAGGCTTACATAACTATTCACAAAATTAGCTTATTTAATCAGTCACAATTAACTATAGAGTTATCAATTCTTCCACCTATTTTCCCATTCTTCATCAAAATTTTCAACACATTCCTGCCAGTTTTCACCGTATTTTTTTGTACAAAAAGATATTTGACTAGATATACTTTTTGGCTTAGAAAACATCAAAATCAGCTGCATAAGAATCATAAAAACAATGAGTAGAATGGTAATTTCTTTTCCTAATTTGTTCTTTTTCATAGAGCCTCACTTTCTCATAAATATGAATAATATATCAGCCAAAAAATACGCAAGAATCAGTACAGTATAAGTCCATTCGCTCTTTGAAAAAGGATTTTTTATTACAATAATCACATGCATTAGAAGCAGATCAATAAAGTGTTGCTCAATAAACAGGGCGCTGCTGAAAGGAAGCAGAAGATAAGTAAAAATAAGTGCAGTAGATAACCCTAGTAAAAGGCGAAACTTACTTAAATGATTTGATTCTTTTACATTAAAAATATAAATGAAGATACCCTCCGGTATAATTCTGAAGATACCAAAGTGCAAAAGTAAATGCACTTTGGTATCTGGAGTAAATTGCTGCCCAACAAAAATGAGCAAGATAAATAACGTAAGGCTTATATACTTTCGCAAATTGAGATTATCCATTGCAGTTATTTATTATAAATATCTGCAACCTACTGGTGCGGTTGGGAGAGTAGGATCACTTAAAAAGAATATATCAAGACCACTTGAACGCCTAATTAATTGAGTACAGGCTTCATCAGCATATGTTCTAATATTTCCTGCTTTTACATATATAGAGCAAGTAGACCAACTATAATAGTCCTCAACGGTATGAACTATCGCTACATCTTGTTCAAGTTGTCCTATAAATTCACATATTGCTAAAACAAAATCTGCACCAAAAGTGTAAAAATCTCCAAAAGCTAATGCTCCTCTAACAATCAAGAACATAGCATCAACTGTTAAATCATCTCTATCAGCTCTGAAATGACCTGTAAGTTCAGTTGGCCCCTGCCAATAACCCGTGGCTAATGTATTATGCTTTACGAAAATGTCTAAAGTTAATTCAGGGCGGTAAACTTCAGCTATCCATTTAAACTCACTATCATTTATAGATTGATAATAAGTATTTCCAACCTGTTTTACCATTATTTTATCATTTCCGTTGTATGAAGTGTATATTATTTCTTTATTTGTTTCAACTACTTCAAACCGTTTGTCACCTAATGTCATGATGGAAGTTGTTTGATTTGCGGCTAGTGCATTAACAGAAAATGACTGAACCAACATAAATATACTAGCTATAATAACTGCAAATTTTTTCATTGTTCTGTGTTTCCTCCTAATTATTATTTAAATAAATCGAATCAAGCAAAGCAACAAAAGTGAAACAATCAAACGCCTCAATCTATGTCCATGGGTTTACCCTCCTTGTTGATTAAATCATACCACAAGATTTTTAAATTGTGGAAACAGGTATTTTTGCTTTTATAGGTGAATTCTAGAAAAATATGTACAATTATTTTTCTCTATTAGATAATAATTTGCTCTTTCAAAATCGTTTTTTTGCTCTAAGAGCTCTATTACAATATCAGCATAGAATGATGCAAGATCATAATCTAATTCTTGTAAATACATTTCATATACTTCAATAGCAATATCAATCAATCTTTGTTCTGGTTGTTTTCCATATTGATTCACCATCATCCGAAATAAATCTAAAAGTTTTCTATATTCAACAGTAGTAATTATTTTTTTGTTCTCGCTTATTTTCTTTTTTGCACCTTGTATATCATTTAAGCGATATAAACAATATATTTCATACAGAACTTGTAAAGGATGATTTGATTCATTAGCACTTGCTTTTTTCAAATATTCCATTGCATCTTCATATCTATGATTTACAATGTAGATCCATGCTATATTACGATAGCACATAGCCGCATATTTCGGAGCAAATTGTGCATCAGTAGCAATCTGTATGCATGACAGATATTGAATAATTGCTTCTTTGTGATGAAAATTTTGATAATATAGATTCGCAAGACACATTTTGCAGAAGAAAACTCGTTTGATATATCCGCACATTGTAAATATTTCAATGGCTCTATCCAAACGTTTTTTTGCATCAAATATACGGTATTCTTTGGTCAAAACATAACTTTCATGAAAATAAATCAA
>CALUVS010000076.1 GCA_944324265.1 uncultured Traorella sp. | reverse complement strand
GGTGCCGACGAAGGGACTTGAACCCCCGACCTACGCGTTACGAGTGCGTTGCACTACCGACTGTGCTACGTCGGCATCTGTTAATAATTTTAGCACAAACTAATTGCTACGGCAACTTTTTACTTTTTCATGAAGCGGAATTTCTTTGTTTTTTATGGCAAACAGTTCAGAAACCGTTACTATTTCAAAGCCTTGCTTCTGCAGATCAATCAATACATTCTCACTAGCTTCAATCGTTGTTTCATAGCCATCATGCATGATAATGATATCGCCATCTTCTACATTGCGCATGACATTGGATTGTATCTTGATCACATCTTTGATTTCCCAATCTCTGGAATCCACGCTCCACATGATAAACGGCAATTGAATAGCATTCATAATCTCATCATTTATTGCCCCATATGGAGGACGAATGAGCATATCTCCTTTTTGATCAGTTAAAAACTTCAATAAGTTTTCATTGCCGTAAATCTGCCGCTTCATTTCTTTCTCATCTGTTTTTGTCAGCCATACATGATCCAATGTATGATTTCCGACTTCATTTCCTCTATCCACAATTTCTTTTACTAATTCTTTGTTGCTGTTGGCATTGACTCCCGTAACAAAAAAAGTAGCTTTGGCATCATAACGTTCCAATAGATCCAATAGTTTTTTTGTAGATATCTGACTTGGTCCGTCATCATAAGTCAAAGCTACATATTTTTTGTTTTGAAACACAGGCGCATCCATTGTCGGCTGCAGCATAATAACCGATACGACTAAAATCATGATCAATAATCCTAAGGCTCGCAGACGCTTTTTTAAATAATTCATTTTTATCACCATTTTCAGTATATGAAAATAGTTGATCATAAATCTTCTTTTGTCGTAATTTTTCTATTGGCGTAGCTTCCTTCTACGGCAATGACTGGTTCATCACTATAAAACTCCACCACAGATGCATCATCGGTAAAGGATTGTTTTGATTGCAGGGCCTTGCATAAACACTCTTCAATCAATGATTTTTTAAAACATTGCGGTGTTAAAGCCGCCATCAGTTCAGAACGATTCAATGTTGATATAACTTGATTTCCTTTGACTGCTTTGATTGTATCTTTTACCGGTACCATCAATAAGCAGGCATTGGCTTTCTCCATCGTTTTTTTGCAGTTATTCAATTCCTCATCAGAAACATAAGGACGTGCTCCGTCATGGATCATGACTACCTCTTCTTTTGCTTTTCGAACTCCCTGATAACTGCTTTCCATACGTTCTTTTCCGCCGAAGACATATTCTACACGATCGCGGAATATTCGGCGCATTGCTTCGAAATCATTTTCTGATATGACCAAAATGATCTGTGTACAGTCTTTATCTTTTTCAAATACATGAACTGTTTTTTCAATAATTGTTTGATTTTCTAAAGAATACAAAAGTTTATTGAATCCAAGTCCCATGCGGCTGCCGCTTCCTGCAGCCAGAATCACTGCACTGTAATTCATAACTTCACCTCAAGATTAGTCTATCATAAATTATTCCTGAAAACTAATCTTTCTTCTCTTCTTTTTCTTTCTTGTAAGAAGCAACAACGTTTTGTATTTCAAGTGCTGAAAGTGTTGTGGCATGAAGACATTGACGAGCCGGTCCTTTGACCACTTTTCCATCCACATCAAAAATAGAACCATGGCATGGACAATCCCATGTTTTCGTTTCACTGTTAAAACCTAACGTACATCCTAAATGAGTACAGATCAGATCGACAATATGGTAATTTTCATCCAAATAAATGCCATAGGGATGATTGTTGATGGTAACACTGACTCCTTCATATTTTTGAGGAATTGTAAATGTCTTATCCTGCAGTTTGCTTTGAATCAAGCTTTTGATAACACGTGTATTTTCTTGAACAAACTGCATGTTGGCATATAAGCTGAAACGAGTCGGCTTTAATATTTCAATCAATGGATTCTCTTTTCCTTCCATCAGATCCGCTATTACCTGACTGGCCACCAGTGCATTGGTATTGCCCCATTTATTGAAACCGCTGATGACATACATTCCATTCATCTTACCGACCAAAGGCAGATAATCTGAACTTCGATAATCCTGACTGGCCCACATTGTTTTTACTTCGTATCCGCTGTATTCTTCTTCCAGCATTCGCTTCATATTCTTCCAATAAGTTTCTTTATCTTCATCTACATGATGATCATATCCACCCGCAATTTCATAATGCACGCTGCTGTTGGATGTTCGGGTGATTTTTTCTTCACTTAAGGTCATGATCTTACTCTTTTTGCTTGGCTTCAATGCGGCCAGATAGCTTTGCAGAGGAGTTGTGACTAAATAAGAAGGAGGAAAACGAAAAGGAAGTACCTGAGTTGCGAAAATCACTTGTTTGAAATAAATTTTATGATCATTGCATAAGACATAATTTTCATGAATATCAATAAATGGCGAATGCTCATAAATTTCTGCTTTTATTTTCTCTGCCAATTGAACACAGAAAGCATAGGGCTGAAAAGATGCCTGATGGGTAAAACGAGCTCCATAGCGTATTCCTTCTATTTCATTTTCTCTTACTACTTCATAATCTATTTCACAAATATCATAAGCTTTCATTTCATTGGCAACATGTTCTGTTTCTTCCACCGATTTACAGCCTACAACACTTTCTTTTTCCTGCCATTCCACATCCAAATTCTCTGAAACAGTTATTGTATGCAGATCTTGTATTGCTTTTTGATTGGCCTGATAATAATGCTTTGTATTTTCTTTGCCGTGCAATTCCAATATTTTCTGATAATTAAAGCCATGCTGGCTGGAAATCTTACCGGTATTTCTGCCGCTGGCTCCATTCCCGATCTCATCTGCCTCAATCAAGATTACATGGTATTTTTTTGAAAGCTGCCAGGCACATAATAAACCGCTGAGGCCTCCGCCGACAATGCATATTTCACATACTTTTTCTTCTGTTATTTTTGGGTATTTTTTCTTTTCTTGGGTTATCCAAATGCTTTGATTCATAATCGCCTTCTTTCATCTTTAATATGTCCATGAATGAATCATTCATGAAAAAATGAACGAAAAATAGGAACGGCTCCTTGATTTTTCTCATAAAATTACTTATTTTTCGCTCAAAAATAAAGTTTTATCAAGTGAAACCTCTTACATTTTTGACAAGTGAACATGAAATACTTATAATAAGAATAGCAATGTAGGAGGAAACACGATGAAAACAAATATTACAGTTCAGGTCAATGGGTCTGATACTTTAATTTCTGTCGTTGAAAAAGCTGCTAAAGAAGCATTAAAAGCAACTGGTACGAAAATGACTACAGTAGAAGAATTGAATGTTTACTTCAAACCAGTTGAAAATGAATGCTACTTCGCTGCTTCTACAAAAGACGGAAAAAAAGTAAACGGCAAAGTTGAATTATAAGATTTTGAACTATATGAAAAAACAGAGGAGCGATTCCTCTGTTTTTATTCTTCCAGCATCATTTTAATAATTTCATCATCTGTTTCTTTCATGCCTTCTCTGGCCAGATGTCCGACTCCCTCAATGGTCTTTTCAATGCTGCCTCGTACAATGCCTTCTCCGCAGCCAAAGCAATGGCCTTCCTGAACCATGCGATAACCCATGATACCTGCATCAACGGCAATGGCAATCTTGGCTGCACAGCTAGGTTTTGCGCCATCACAGATAATTCCCGAAGTAATGGCCAATGAATTGACAATTGTATGACAAATATCATCAAAGCTGGCATCTAACAGATAAGCAATTCCGGCACCTGCTCCGGCACCGGCACTGACAACCCCGCAGTAGGCAGACAAACGTCCGATATAAGTTTTCTGGTATAAAGTAGATAAGTTGGATATCAATAAGGCACGATAAAGTTTTTCTTTGTCTGCTTTGATTTCCTTCCAATATTCAATGACCGGCAGACTGGCTGTCATTCCTTGGTTTCCGCTGCCTGAATTGATGATGACCGGCAAATCACAGCCGCTCATTCTGGCATCACTGCCGGCAGCTGCCATCGCTCTGGCGCGTATTTCTACACTATTGCCATAAGTAGAAAGCAAGGTAGATGCAATACTGGCTCCATAATGATTTTTGAGTCCTTCTTGGGCAATCGTACTATTATAATTGATCTGGCGATCCAAGATTTCCTTCACATCCTCAATATCTGCACTGACAGCAAAATCATAAATCTTGCGCATATTCAGCGTCTGATAAAGATCCGGATAATTCTGCGCAGCTGAGAATCCTTTTTCTAATAAACAGCACTGATCCTTTTCGATCAACACAACATTTTCATGTTCATTGACAATCTTGACTTTTGCAGTATGATTGCATCCTTTGATTTCAATTGTAATATCTAAAGTACAGTCACTTTGTGCTCGATGAACATGAATCGGCACATCTTTTAAAAACTGAACCATTTTTTCTATGTCTTCATCGGTTACATCTGCCAAAACTTCCAAGTTCTTCGAAGCATCACCGCCGACAATCCCAATAGCAACGGCTGTTTCAATTCCTTTTCTTCCTCCGGTGTTTGGTACAGTTACGCTTTTCACATTTTTAATGACATTCCCGCTGGCATAAACATTGACTTCTTTTACAATATCTTCTTCCAATGTTTTCTTTGCCAAAGCAGCTGCATAAGCAATGGCAATAGGCTCTGTACATCCCATAGCAGGAACAAGTTCTCTCTCTAATATTTGTAAATATGCTTGATAACATGCATCATTCTTATCCATAAAACTTACCTTCCTAATCAATACAAATATACCATAACTTTGCCATTTATGAAAGTTGAAAGGGCATTTTTATCCTAAAGCTACATCTAAGATCATCATGATCAGAAAGCCTAAAGCAAAGCCAATGGTTCCCATATTGGAATGCGGCTTTTGTGCCGATTCAGGAATCAATTCTTCCACTACGACATATAACATGGCCCCTGCCGCAAAGGAAAGCATGTACGGCAATATCGGTTCCACAAATTGACTTAACAGCAATGTCAAGGCAGCACTGACAGCTTCAATCAAACCAGAAGCAATGCCATAGAAAAAGGCCTTTCGTTTTGTAATGCCTTCACTGGACAGTGGCAAAGAAATAATAGCACCCTCCGGAAAATTCTGAATGCCGATACCGATAGCCAAAGCCATGGCTCCAGCCAAAGTAATTCCCGGAGTTTTGGCTGCTAATCCGGCAAATACAACCCCTACTGCCATTCCTTCAGGAATATTGTGAATAGTGACCGCCAATATGAGCATTGTACTTTTCTTTAAGGATGTCGGAATTCCTTCCGGCTCACTTTTATCGACATGCAAGTGCGGAATAAGCACATCCATGCACAACAAGAAAACCATTCCCAAGGCAAAGCCAATGGCAGCGGGAAGAAAAGAAAACCTCATGGATTCAGATAACTGAATGCTTGGCAGAAGCAATGACCAGACACTGGCCGCAACCATGACACCGCTGGCAAAGCCAAGCAAAGCTTTCTGAAAATTCGGCCGTATTTCCCGTTTCATGAATACAACACAGGCAGCTCCTAATGCTGTTCCGAAAAAAGGAATGAAAACACCTAAAAATGAAATCATTCTCACACTCCATTCCCTTTTAATCTATGTGATTGTCATAAAAGGGTGCATCGGTGAATATTATGTATACAATAGGCTGAATCGTTCTCGGTCTTTTTTACGATAAATCGAAAAGCTTAATAATTCAATTCCACCTAGGAAAACAATAAATACCCAGACTTGGCTCATCGGCCAGATCATGACCAATTTCCCAATACCTGTATTAGAAACTGTTCCTAGGACATATTGAATATTATTGGAAATGGACATAATTCTTCCGCGATGAGTAGCCGGAATGCGTTTGGTCAGATAAGGGGTATTCGACAATGTACACAAGATTTCACCAAAAGTAAAGAAAATCATTGCAATGATACACAAATAAAACTGATCTGTGATAAAGACATAAGCACCTAAAGCTGCAATTTCTAAGAAAGATCCTAGAATTAAACGATCCAGATCCTTGATATGAGAGAATAGCTTTGTTAGGATTGGAGTAAAAATAATTACCATAGTCGCATTGACACTCGTTAAAATCCCAAAATAGAAAGCTCCTTGTTCACCGAAAATCGATTCTAAATGCAAGGGAATCAAGAAATTAAATTGGGCATATATCACACTGCCTATAGAACCGATAAGAAAGAAAGCAATCAATAGACGAATGCTTTTCAATACTTGCCATACATTTCCGCTTTCTCCATTTTCATAGATATTTATCGGTTCATTTGTTTTCTCTTTTTTCACATCTTTGACAAAGAAGAAAATCAAAAGTGTTGAACATCCGATAGATATACCGCTGATGATAAAAGCCAGCCATAAATAATCTTGGAATAGCATTCCTCCGATTGTAGGACTTAAGACCAAGCCTAAATTCATAGCTAAATAAGACAATGAATAGGCCCTTTCGCGCTCATCAGAAGAACTCAGATCTGCAACCAGTGAATCATAAGCAGGAGATTCCATCTGCTGGAAAATAGAACCGGCAAAATAAATCAGAATAGAGAAATTACTTAAAGGAATCAACCCAGCCGTGATAAAACAAAGCACAGTAAAAATATCAAAGCATACAATAATGTTCTTTTTATTAAAGATATCCGCCAGCTTTCCTCCTAATAAACTTGCCGGTATTGCTGCCAGCGAGCAAACCATTAATATAATGCCGATCTGTGAAGCATCATAGCCCAGCTTGCTTTTCAAGATCAATGTCAGCATCGGCCAGATCATAGACCCCATAGAGGTCACAATACGTCCAAAAGCCAATACATATAATTCTTTTTTCAATCCCTTATAAATAGCAAATAAGTTTATCAATCGTTTCATTCTTTCATTTTAGCATACCAAAATCCCTTTGAATAGAGAATAAGACCTTTCCAATTACTTTCATCTGTTGTATAATAGACACACATGGGGTTTTAGCTCAGCTGGGAGAGCGCTACGCTGGCAGCGTAGAGGTCACGGGTTCGAGCCCCGTAAGCTCCACCATGTTAGTTTTAAGCCTTGATTGAAGGCTTTTTTTATATTCCAAGTCATAACATATGCGATTGTTCTGATTGACAATTTTATTCTCTTGATTTATATTATCAATAAAGATGGTATCTCCTTTGGGCAATTGCAGCCCTATAGGTGTGGTACTATCTTTTCTAGAGATGCTACCTTTGGGCAATTGCAGCCCTATAGGTTTAGCATCTTTTTTTCAATTCTTCTTCAAGTATTTTTAGTCTTAACTCATAAGCAAAAAAGCAGTCTCTTTTTAGAACAATAAAAACCAAAAAGGGATACTGCTTTTTAAAATGTATTGATATTCAGATATACTACTTAAGTAAATTAGAAAAGATTTGTCTTGAAAAAAAGTGCCAATAAAGGCACTCACATAAATAGACAAATCTTTT
>CALUVS010000075.1 GCA_944324265.1 uncultured Traorella sp. | reverse complement strand
TTTCCTTTGGCTTGGATCTTAGTATCCAGCGGGCGCAACACTTTAACATTATTGAGTAACATAAGGGCCTCCTTTTTTAGTTATACCACCTAACTATATTTTAACACATATCAAGCCATTGTGCAACAAAAAAGTGCCTATTTATCGCTTATTTTGGCACTTCTTTAATTTAGTTAGATAATCTTTTAAAAGTTAAGGCTATATCATATTTCTATTCTATTTCGTATATTATTCCAATTTTTACTTCTTTTTCAACTTTAAATCAACTGAGGATATCATTTTTAACCTTATTTTGAAATATTATTGTTGAAATTTCATCAAAAATCATATTGATATATCATCATAATACTCCTCATTACAGTTTAAAATACTGCCTATCTGCAAAGATTATTAGAAAAATGGAAGGATTATTCTCCTTCCACATTCAATCTTCAAAAATTACATTTCCTTTATAACTCGATTAATTTCCGTAGGACGCAAACGTCTCAATAAGAATTGAAGTATTCCTGCAAATAAACATAAAAGCAAAACGATGAATAAGAGAATCACGATTCCTTGAGCGGATGAAAAGAAAAATTCTTGTGCAATTATATGCAATAGCACCACTGATAAAATAAATGCTCCACATACAAATAAACCAAATATTTTAATTTTCTGTTTAAAGTAAATATCCTTAATTTGTTCAGTCAAACATCCCATTGTTACTAAAATAGCACATGTTTTCATATAGTTTTTCGTATCTAAATATGCATAAACTATTGTCAGAATAAATATAGCTAAAGTCAATAAAATTTCCGCAATCAAAAATACCGTCATATATGCCTGATGCTGCTGACGAATTGCCATTCTTGCATCAAATAATGGATTTTCTATTTTTATACTGCTTTCATGCGCCAACGCTGTTTTCAATTCATCAATATTTTCATATTGAATTTCCAATTGAAAATATGAAGCACTATCTTCTAGAACTTCCCATTGCGGATGATTATTTCGATCCATTAAATTCATCAGCTGGTCTTGAAGCCATGAAATATCGTAGTAAATTACTTCTTCTGGTGCATCAGCTTCTTCGATAATTCCTACTACTTTGACCGGAAGTGTTTCCTTTGTCCAATTGACTGTGTAATGCAGAATAATTGTTTCACCTAAGATGTCATCACCATATTTTTCAGCAACTAATTGATTGACAATTACTTCGGGGCCAACAGGAGCTTTACCTTTGATCGGCAAATTACCATTATTCGATACAAACGGAACAATATAAGATTTATAATATTCGTTCCGAATTTGTACTGAAGTAAACGGCAAAATTACTTGTACATCATTTTCATCTGCATCAATCTTGTCATATGGAAAACCGCTTTTAAGTGTCGTTACATAAACAATATCCTTATTTAATACTTGTGTGGTTGAAGGTTCTTTGAACATCCACGCATTGAATCCAAATAATAAAACCCATCCAGACACAAGTAATCCTAATAAGAGAGAGTATAAAACAGTACGTCTATGTATTATTTTATGAATAACACCAGCAATATTCTTTGTATTTAACTGATTTTCTTTCATTTTAGCTTTAAAGCTTGGCAAACTCTTTTTTTGTTGTATGATAATATTTTTTTGATCAATATGATATATGCAATCAGCATAATTTTCTACAATTTTTTGATCATGTGTCACAAGAATGACTATACTTTTCTTTGATAGCTTCTTTAAAAGATTTAAGACAATTTCTTTGTTTGCTTGATCCAAAGACTCTGTTGGTTCATCGCAGAAGATAATGTCAGGTTCCATAAAAAGTGCTCGGGCAATACCAACACGCTGTTTCTGTCCACCGGATAACTCTTTCGGATAATATTCCATCAATTCAATCAATCCCAATGATTCTAATATATCTTTCTTATCGGCTGCCATTCCGTCTTCGGCAATCATTAATGGTAAATAGATATTATCATGTACATTTAATTCATCTACCAATTCATAATTCTGAAAGATGAATGCACTTTTTCCTTGAACTTCAATACTGCCTTCATCTGTTTTTTCATAACCTGCCAGCATATTCAGCAAAGTACTTTTTCCGCATCCGCTTTCACCTACAAAAGCATGAATACCGCATTCATTAATAGTCAGATTGACATGTTCAAACAAAATATTGTCATAAAACCTTTTGGATACATTATTCAGCTGAATCATTTTCTTCTTCTCCACATAAGATTTTCAATAGATAGACAGAATCCAGTTAAAACAAGAAGAATACCAGCTAAAAGCAAATAATTCTCCGTGAGGAAATTGTCATAATACAGACTCTTAGCTATTTGATTCATGTAATTCACGAAAGTCGGTGTACAAAGCATTACTAAAATAAGGACAGCAATTTCAATCAAAACATAACGTATTGCTGACTCAATCCATACATTATAATTGTATGTTATCAAAATATTTTTTTCTTTCATTCCACGTTTTTTATTCATAAGCAGATATATGATATAAACAAGTGCCAAACATAAAGCTATAGCATTGCAGTAAACAAAGAATGACCTTGGATTCATGTATACAGCTTCATTATTCTGATCTTCTTGTTCACTTGCTAAAACTAACTCATTATTTTCAAACGGCAAGTGCTGATTCATTTCTTCAATCACTGCAGGATAATCACTATTGGGATCAATCAAGAGATCTACAGCTGTATAATACACTTCACTTCCCTCATTGATGCGATCTTTGAGTAATGTTTCTTTGATTCCGCCAGTTTGAAAATAAACGCGCATCTCTTCATTTTGCAAAGGGGTAATTCCTGAAACAGTAAGGTCAATGAATGTCATGATATAATCATCTGTAGCACTATACTGCAGCATTTGAGAAGGAACGGCAATTTCTATCTTTTCACCAATCATTTCTTCCAAGGTTGAATAATTATAAAATCTGCGGATTGCTTCTGCCGTATTATAGCCAACAACAACTTCATCAGCTACTTTCGGCATTGTTCCATAAATCAAAGGCAATTGATATTCATTGACAATTTCGTATGGTTTAAAGCTATATGCTTGAATCATAGCTTCATCTCTGAATAAACGTCTCATATATTCAGCTTTAACATAGGAAATATTTTCACTATTTGGACGAATTGTAAAATAATTTCCCTCATCATCAATATATTGAAGCTCATACAAATATTCAATGGTCGATTGATTTTCCTCAAATAAACGTTCAAATTCAGCCTCACTCATCAAAAAAGGATAAAACCCTGGTTCCAACGTATAATCATGCAATTCTGTATCTTCAGATGCTCTATATCTTGTTTGATTTGTTCTAAAGACTTCCCTTTGAACATCACTTAGCTGAACTGTTTTCATGATAGTCTCATATAAAAAGTAATCATAGAAAGGACTGACAGCAATGATCTCATCTACACTTTCCACAACGTTTTGAATATCACTTTCTCTAAGCACATCAAAAGAAACATATGTCTGCGGATAATGACCATAAATTATTTGTTCATTACACCCATACCCCACTCCATCTTTTTCATAAGCACACGTTCTGCTCAGCATTTTATTTTCTACTTGATATTGTTCTTTCGGCAAAGACTGTACTTGATTAAAACCATTTTCCCAAACAGTACTTACATATGTCTGATTATCTACATTCGTGTATATCTGTAAACTAATAAACATTGAAATACATATAATAAAAGATAACAATACATAAAAAGCTGTCTCGAATTTTCTGCTTTTGATTTGTTTTAAGGAAAACTGTAAATGCTGCATCAAACTTTTATGAACATTTTCTATCTTGTTTTTTTCATGCTTTTCCTTTCGATGAATAATCGTATCTTCCTTGATCATACCCTTTTCAATTTGAATGATTCTATCTGCATAGGAATTAGCCAAAGCAATATCATGTGTCACCATGAAAATCAGTACATTATCACTGATTTTTTTTAATTCTTCCATCAATAAAACAGAATTTTCATGATCAAGAGCTGCAGTAGGTTCATCACATAATAAAACATCCGGATTCTGTAATAAAGCTCGAATAAACTGAACTCGTCTTTTCTGTCCATTGGATAACTTTTTTACTTTTTTGTAAATATGTGGTTCAAGTGCAAACAAATGAATATATTCAAGGATTTGTTGTTTATCTGAACATGCCATTAATAAATTATCCATAATACTCATATCTTCAAATAAATTAAATTCTTGTGTGATATAGTCAATTTTATTTAAGTCCTCTATCTGACCCGTAAAATCTTTATCTTGACCACTAATAATATTTAACAATGTACTCTTTCCTGATCCACTGCTTCCTAGCAAAACAATGATTCCATTCTCATTCAATTCAAAAGATACATCTCTTAATGCTTGTACATCGTTATTTTTATTATGATACACCTTATTAATGTGAATTAATTTCATATAAACACCCCTCCTTAATTCATCAGATACTCAATCAAGCAGCTGCAATCATGTGATCACATTTAATTCCATCTATTAGCTTTGATTTATTGATCCTATATACATAAAAGAGGATGAAAATCCTCCTTTATGCAGTGATTTTTAATTATTTTAATAGTGGCCGAAGCAATCAGTAACTCGTGTTTGAGTCGAAGTGTTTGTATAAGAATATCCACATCCATCACATTCGTAATAATAGGTGATGGTTCTTTTTTCTGTATAATCTACTCCGCTTGGATATCCATGTGTACAATCCACACTTGGACCTGTAACCCATGAACCGTATTCTGTATCTACCAAATTGCACCATCCACCACATCTGAAGCATGATTTAGCTCTTGGAGTAATTTCTGATTCTGCATTACATTCATAAGATATCTTATAATTACATTTTATGCTGACTAAAAATATATTTCAATGGCATTTTCTGCTGATGTATTTTTAGGAAAAATGTAACGATTCTCTATACTTTTATGTATAACGCTTACATTTTACTGCGTTTTGTTTCATAAAAAGAAACAGGTATCCTTATGGTGATACCTGCTTGATTTGTTTTTTCTGCTGATTTTCAAGTCTTTTTATCAAATTTAGGAGAAATCTTTTTAACTTTTTTTCAAAAGTTTTATATATTCCTTTTGATAATAATAGCCTTCTTCAATCAATTGATTTTCATCACAATAATTAACCAATCGTTCAAGCAAAATTTCATTATCTTCTATTGAATTCTTTTTCTTGCATGTCTCATAGTATTTCTTTAGTTTCTTAAAGTATGCCTCATACTTCCCTGCTAACAAATAATTTAAACATATTTCATAGTTATCAATATCCATATAAACATGTTTATTATGTTTCACCAATAAATCTCGATACTTGGCCGCATTCTCTTTATCGTCAAGCATATAATAAGACCAAGCCAAATAGTAATACAGTCGGTAATCATTACATCCTTCCTGAAGCAATTGCAGACTATATTGGATGCATTGATCAAAATTGCATAATTTTAAATGACCAGAAGCTATGTTTATCATAGATACAAAGTAGTTTTCTTTGTCATTATAATTAAATGCTATTTTACTGGCAGCTAATAAATATTTTTCCATCAACTGAGTTTGTCTCATCAGAATATATACAATGCCTAATACGATTGTAGGATATACAATCCGGTGAAAATGATTGCATTTTATTAACATATCTTTCGATAAATTCAAGCAATCAATTGCATTTGCAAAATCATAAGATTTTGTAAAGTTTTTTCCCATCATATAATATGCCATTGCACTGATTTCAGCATTGCAAGATTCTTCCAAAGATTGATTAAAGTAGAATTGTGCTCTATCTGATTCATAAGAATTCGCATTGATTCCTCTGATGTAGTTAAAAATTGCTTTTTGCTGTTTTGAAAAAATCGAATATACTTTTAGACAATCATTTATATCTTCAATGTCTGCCCCACTACTTAAATCCAATTCATTTGTCATAAATTTTGTTAAATAATAGATAGGATGAAAATAAGAAATTTGAATATATGGATCTGATAAAATCTCTTGAGCAAGCTGCTTTCTTTTCTTACTGTCCATATCAATGTAAGCATCTACCATTTCATCAAACAAACGAACATATTTTTGTCCTTTATTCAAATCATCATAAAACTGAATGTTAAGAAAATCAAAAATTGATTTATAAATTTCATCATTTCCTTTTTTCTTTCCTTTTTCAATTTCATGCAAGTACTGAGAAGAAATGCCTACATTTTCAGCCAATTCATTTAATGATAAATCACTTCTCTTTCTGAACTGATTGATAAGTAAACCAATCGCCTCTTTTTGATATTCTTCATTCAAGTAATAGTCCATATTCTACTTTTTATCAGTTGGGAAAATTGCTTCATGCGTCTGAGCTCCGCCTTTTTCTTCTAAGCATTTTTCATATTCTTCTTGATTGATGATATTGCCATTTTCATCATATAACAATACACATGCTTCAGCTGGATCTTGTGCGTGTACAGGTGATATGCACACAAAAGATAATAATCCCCCTAAAAATAATACTGTAAGTTTTCTCATAAGCGTTTCCTCCTTTTAAAATATCTAAAAATAATTATAACAATTTTTATTTTTTTCTCAATGAATTTTATCAGCAGATAAATATTCTATTTTCATGTTTTTTGGAGATGTTTTTGCAAAAGAAAACTGTGAGTTTTCACCCACAGTTATTGAATATGATTATTTGCGAACAAGGCGATGAATCAACTTAACAATTTCACAGATAACAATTGTTGAAAGGGCTAAGCCTAAGGCAACTGCAATGCATTGTGCATTCAATGGTTCCAGTTGGAAGATTTCTGCGAAGAATGGTACGTTGATAACGATTGCCTGCATCAAGACACCGACAAGTGCTGCCAACCACAAGTATTTGTTATTGAAGACTTGTTTAGAGAATACAGATGCTCTGCTCTTAACATTGAAGCTGTGGCAGATCTGAGCAAATGCTAATGTTACAAATGCCATTGTCATACCTGTTTCATGACTGATGCTTTCTCCATAGATATAAGAAGCTAAGGTCAATAAACCAATCATGATTCCCTGCCAAGCAATGGTTCCTAATAAGCCATTGGAGAAGAAGCCTTCATCTTTTTTACGAGGCTTGCGATCCATGACTGAATCTTCAGTAGGTTCTACGCCTAATGCAAAGGCTGGCAATGAGTCAGTAATCAAGTTGACCCATAACAAGTGGATCGGCAATAGAGGCACTCCGAAGTTTGCGGTAGGAACGATGACAGAAATTAATGAAGCTAAGAAGATAGTCAATACTTCACCGATATTGCTGGATAACAGGTACTGAACATCTTTCTGGATGTTATCGAAGATACCGCGTCCTTCTTTGATAGAAGTGATGATGGTTGCAAAGTTATCATCTGTCAAGATCATAGCTGCTGCACTCTTCGCTACTTCAGTTCCTGTAATACCCATAGCACATCCGATATCGGCTGTTTTTAAAGCAGGGGCATCGTTGACACCATCACCGGTCATCGCAACGATGTGTCCTTTGGATTGCCATGCATTGACAATACGAACTTTGTGTTCAG
>CALUVS010000074.1 GCA_944324265.1 uncultured Traorella sp. | reverse complement strand
TATCGTTACATTAAAAAAGCTCAGAAAAGCCTATGATTAAGGTTTATTCTGAGTTTTTAACTGTCAAAGACGGGATTCTATCACAAACAGAAATCAAAAAAAAGTACCGCTTATGCGGTACTTTCGACCTTTTCTGTTTTCTTTTTTCCGCGTTTTTTCGGCTTGAGACGCGGCAAGAAATTCTCCAGATAATGATATTCATCACGATCCTTGATATACAGCAATCCAATAATAGAGAATACAATAGCACCAATGAAATTAACAAATAAATCTTCCATTGTATCAATAATGCCGATATCCATATAACCGCCTTCAATCACATGGGTTTTCATTTCACCATCTTCTTGGTAATAAATAACTGTGTGATCAATATTTTCAATAATAATTGGCTTATTTAATCCTTGCGGATGCAGATAAGCAGATGAAATTTCCTGAATGACACTGTCTCTTTGCATATCAGCTAAGAAATAATGATCTGATGTATATTCAAAGAATTCCCATAAGACACCGACAGTCATAGAGAAACAAAAAGCAACAATAGCGACAAACAATGGTGAACACTTAAACAGAAACTTATCATTTCGATTTAAAATATCAATCAGGGCAAAACCAATAGCTGCACATAAGAAGCCATTGATTGTATGCAGCATGGTATCCCAATAAGGAAAGATACCATAAAAGTTTTGAATTTCTCCTAGAATTTCTGCTGAGAAGATAAAAAGCAGAATAATATCTTCAAGCAAGGTGGGCAAAGTAATGTTCAATGTTTTATCTACAAAATAAGGAATTGTAAATAAGACCAGAGTTAAAATACAGAAGAATACATTTTGCCAATCACCGCGCATGATCTGAAGAATTAAACAGATCAATACCAATGCTCGTAAAATAATATAAGTATTTACCTTAAATTTGCCGTTTTTACTGTAAAACTCTCTGATTTTAGCCTTCGAGAAAAAATCTTTTATCTTGGACATAAATTTCCCTTTCTATTCGCTTCTTAATGCTTCAACCGCATCTTTCTTAGAAGCCATTCTTGCTGGGATATGACCGCCTAATACTGTAAGAACTGTTGAAACAATTACTAATATTATAGCATGTTCTAATTTCAAATGGGCAACATCTACTAAATCTGTTGCATTATAAATAATTTGATTGATCGGGAATGTACA
Source organism: uncultured Traorella sp. (assembly GCA_944324265.1). GTDB lineage: Bacteria > Bacillota_I > Bacilli_A > Erysipelotrichales > Erysipelotrichaceae > Traorella. The sequence goes on along the minus strand of CALUVS010000074.1, from coordinate 6,577 downwards.
TAAATAAGCAATGACAACCCCTAAAATACCGGAGAAAACACCTAAAATCGTTGTTTCTGCATCAAATACTCGTGTAATATCCTTTTTACGAGCTCCCAATGCTCTTAATACCCCAATTTCTTTTGTTCTTTCCAATACAGAGGTGTATGTTATGATAGAAATCATGATCAAAGAAACAACTAAGGATATAGCTGCAAAAGCAATCAATACCATAGTAATAGCATCCATGATACCTTCGGTCAGTGAAGACATGGTACCGGCCAGATCGGTATAAATAATTTGATCATCAAAGTCCTTATCTTCATTATAAGCATCTAAATATGCTAATACTTGTTCTTTGGAATCAAAGTCTCTTGGATAGATCATGACCATAGTAGGAATTGCATCTCCGCCTAAATAAGCAATCATATTTTTCTTTTCTTCTTCACTCATAGCTTCCATTGTAAAGATATTGGTACTGCTGGCTTGCTGATCTTTAACAATGTCAGAATCTTGATTTAACTCCAATACTTCCTCTACTAAGGCATCGCTGTAGGCAAAACCGGTTGCCAATAAGGAAGCTACTGCATCTTCCTTCTGACGAACAACCCCAGTCACTGTCAGGGTCATTGTATCTTCGGCATCTGCCATTTCTTCATAGTTTTCTTTTGGCAGATATGTATTGAACTGTGTTTTTTCATAATAGTCGTTATTTGCCACAACCTTGAATTCATCACCGATAAAATCTTCCAATTTGATTGTTTTTGCATCTTCAGTATCATATCCCATATCCTCTAAGATTGAAATATCAATACGATTGCGGGAATCAATGATCAATACCAGATCTGTTGGTTTTTGCGGATATTCACCGGCAAGCAAATCATAGTTTTTTTCCAGATAATTCATTTCGGTTTCATCTGTCGGTGTAGGATAGCTGGATAAGCCTAGACCGGAAATACTTGAAATATTAGCGGCATCGGCCATTGTCTGCTGGGACATGGCGGCAATACCATTGGATAAGGTGACCGGCTGCCATTCGCCATCCACTTCTCGGATAATATTCATGGAAGCTACATGCACAGCACCGACAGCCGAAGCAATTTCAGGATCAATATCATAAACATAATCCATGAAATCTTCAGTAATGACATTGGTGTGCGTAATGGTCAGATCATTTGGATCATACAGATAAACTTCATCGCTGTCCGCAAATCTTTCCGTTCCGCCGAAACCATTTTCAGCCAACTCCTGCATCGTTTCTACACTTTCAACGCTGACATCAGCAGCACTCGGGGTAATCATGACCGGAAATTCAGCCATGGTATCGCTTTGGAATTCATCAATCGTATCTTGGAATCCGCTGGACAAAGATAAGATGACTGCAATTCCGATGATCCCGATACTGGAAGCAAAGGCTGTCAAAGCCGTTCTTCCTTTCTTGGTGCGAATGTTATTGAAAGATAAACGCAGAGCTGTCATAAAAGACATGCTGGTTTTCTTTAATGAAAAGCCGGAATCATCCAAAGTAGCATAATAAGGATTGGTATCTGAAATGATCTTGCCATCTTTGAAACGAATGATACGATCGGCATATTTTTCTGCCAATTCAGGATTATGTGTAACCATGATAACCAAACGATCATGTGCAATGGATTGAATCAGATCCATGATCTGCACACTTGTTGCAGAGTCCAGTGCCCCGGTAGGTTCATCACAAAGCAGAATTTCCGGATCATTGGCTAAAGCTCTGGCAATAGCAACACGCTGCATCTGCCCGCCGGATAATTGATTTGGTTTCTTATGCAGATGATCTGCCAATCCTACCTGTTTCAATACTTCTATGGCACGTCGATTCTTTTCTGCTTTAGGCACACCGCTTAAGGTCATGCCTAACTCAACATTTTCAACAATGCTTAAATGCATGATCAGATTATAGCTTTGGAAAACAAAGCCAACTGAATTATTACGATAAGCATCCCAATCTTTATCTTTGAATTCACTTGTTTTCTTTCCTTTGATGATCAGATCACCGGAATCATAACGATCCAATCCGCCGATAATATTTAAACAGGTTGTTTTCCCGGAACCGCTGGTTCCTAAGATAGCCACAAATTCTTTTTCACGGAATGCGACACTGATGCCATCCAAAGCCTTTGTTTCAATATCACCGACATGATAGGTCTTCTTTATATTTCTAAGCTCAAGCATAAATACCCTCTCTTTCATAACTCTTTTTCAGTAATGCCAGCTTCTTCAGAAATTTATCTTTTGCGGCTTGAGAATCATCGCGATAGAAGAAAATATCGCGTACGGAAGATATAGCTACAGCAAATAAAATTTCTAAAAAAGTTTCCAGTTCATCCTCTTGGATCTTCAGTTTCGTCATATCAATCTCATTCCACAGTAAATTCCTGAAATTTTTATCATGGATAAGCAGCTGCTGGATATAATCACGATTTAATTTCGTATCATTGATGAGATTTTCATAAAGCAGTCTTGTTTCTTTTTTATTCAATAATGCCGCAGCAGCATCAAATAAAGATTCTGTCATATCAAAAATATCTCCTTTGTTTTCTTTCAGACTGGTTAATAGTTTTTCATTCAGCTTTAATTTGAAATGATTCATGACAGATTCCAGACAATCATATTTATCATTAAAATACTGATAAAAGCTTCCTCTGGAAATATTTGCTTCATGAATAATTTTATTAATACTGATTTCGGAAAAAGGAACACGCATTAATTCATGCATAATAGCATTCATAATACGTTTCTTCTTTTCTGGCGGTAAATGATTGAATGTAGAACTTGCCATAATCAGCCTCCTATATGACATGTTGTCATTTTATGATTTTATGAGGTATTCGTCAACACTATGCGGAAGTTTCACATAAATTCATCAACTGTTTTACATGAATTTTACAAAAAATGATATACTGTTTTTACAGGTGATTGATAAAATAGAAAAAACTTATAGAAAATGTAGAAAGAGGGAGAAATATGGCTGCGATTTATATTGTAGAAGATGATCAGAATATTCGTGAAATTGAGACCTATGCATTAAAAAATAGTGGTTATGTGGTCTATGATTTTGATAATGCCAAAGATTTTTACAAGAAATTGGATGAAAAAGTTCCTCAATTGATCTTGTTGGATATTATGCTTCCGGATGAAGATGGATTAAGCATTGTAAAGAAATTAAGAATGCGCATTGAAACAAAGAATGTTCCTATCTTATTGGTCAGTGCGAAAACCAGTGAATTGGATAAGGTGAAAGGATTGGATATTGGGGCAGATGATTACATGACAAAGCCTTTCGGTGTCATGGAATTGATTTCTCGAGTCAAAGCATTATTGAGAAGAAGTGCCAATGAAAATGAAAAATTCTTAGTCTTAAAAGACATTTTTCTGGATGATGAAAAACACTGTGTGTATGTCAGTGATGAATTAGTGGAATTAACTTATAAGGAATATGAACTATTGAAATTATTGATGATCAACAGCGGCATTGTATTAGCCAGAGATGTATTGATGGAAAAGGTATGGGGAACTGATTTTGAAGGAGAATCCAGAACTTTGGATATGCATATCAAAACACTGCGTCAGAAATTAAAGGAAGCCGGCACGTACATTAAGACAGTGCGTAATGTCGGATATATGATTGAATAGTATGAAAAAGAAAATTAATATCTATTTATTGACAATTGCGCTTATGACAATTTGTGCAACCTTGTTTTTATCCATGAGTGTATTTTATCGTCACTATGAAAATCAGATTACTTCAGATCTGACTACTGTTGCTTATTTGCTGGAAGAAACAATGGATATGGAATCAGAATATGTTCCGAAAGATGAGAATCTGCGTGTTACGATGATTGATGCGCAGGGAGATGTCGTGTATGATTCAGTCACAGATGCGGAAAGCTTGGATAATCATGCCGATCGTCCGGAAGTACAGGAAGCTATAGAAAATGGTATCGGACAGGCCAAGCGTCATTCAGATTCAATCAATCAAAGCAATTATTATGTGGCTTTGAAGCTGGATAATGGCAATATTCTGCGTGTTGCCCGTACAACCAACAGTTTGACAAATATTTTTCTGCAGGCATTGCCGATGGTCTTGCTTTTGTGTGCATTGGAATTTATCTGCATTATCTTTGTGGCAGGCTTCTTGACGAGATCAATACTGAAACCAATTGAGAATATTGCCAATCAGCTGGATGAAATTGATGAAACACAGGTTTATCCGGAATTTGCACCGTTTGTGGCAACAATCAAATCTCAGCATGAAAAAGTATTGAGCAGTGCAAAGCTGCGTCAGGATTTTACAGCAAATGTTACACATGAATTAAAAACACCGCTGACATCTATTTCCGGCTATTCAGAATTGATTGAAAGCGGAATGGCCAGCGAAGCAGATGTGAAGCATTTTGCGCATGAAATACATCGTTCCGCAAAACGTCTTTTAACAACAATCAATGATATTCTGCGTTTATCTGAATTGGATAGTGCAGGAGAAGAAGTATTTGAAAAAGTGGATCTTTATGAAATTGCTGCCAGCTGCATTGATTCATTGGCAATGCAGGCTCAGAAATATGATGTGGATGTGAAACTGCAGGGAACCAGAGCTGTTGTCAATGCCAATCGCGAAATGATGGTAGAACTCTTCAGCAATTTCATTGACAATGCTATCCGCTACAATCACAAGGGAGGACATGTCTGGGTAAGTGTTGCTCCGCTTTCCGATGAAGTGCTTGTTTCGGTGAAAGACAGCGGCATCGGTATTCCGCTCAAACACCAGCAGCGCATCTTTGAACGCTTCTATCGTGTCGATAAGAGCCGTTCAAAAGCTACCGGCGGTACAGGCTTAGGTTTAGCTATCGTCAAGCATATCGTTATGCGCCATGATGCTTCACTGGAAGTAAAAAGTGAACCAGATAAAGGAACAGAAATGATCGTTCATTTTCATAAAGCATAAAAGACATCGCAAGATGTCTTTATTTATTGTTGGTATATTTTGTGTTAGGTCCGGAACCACTTTTATGAATCAAGTCTTTTTTGCTTAGAGAATTTAAGATTCGTATTGTTTTTGTTTTACTGAATTTTGTTTTTTCTTCTATCTGCAATCGAGATAGTTTTGGGGAAGATATCAATATATTCAAAACAGCTTGTTCATCTTCCGTTAATTCAATAGGTTGATCGATAGCAGGAAGAATAACTGAAATGGAATTTTCATATATTTGAAAATTTGGTTTAGATAAGCTATCTTTATAAGCTTCCTTAATTCGTTTGATGCCTGATCCAAACATTTCTATATAGCCAAGCCGGAAAAAGATATTTCCGATAATCGGATTTCTGAGAAAAAAATATTTTCCATTTAAGTATTCATCTTTGCTGATTCCTGATGGTAAACCGCCGGGAGAAACAATTTCAATTTTGTCGGCAAACATGGATATTCTGATTCGTGCATTTATATCCCATAGTCTATGCACAAGTGCATTAGCAAGTGCTTCACGAAATGCTTCTTTTGGAACAATTTCTTTAGGAATTCTTCGACTTCCTTCTATCTTTTCATAACAATAATATTTTTGGTATATATCTATAGCTTGATGATACATATTGAAGATAGACATAAAATCATTCGTCTGCCGTTCCATCAATTCATTGATATTTCTTCCATATCGTATGATATCAATTCCTAGATATTGATTTTTATCTGAAACCAAAGCTGCAGCATTATTATACTTTTCATTTTTGAAAAGACCTAAAGTACGTAAAATATCCAGAGATATTTTTTCGTTTCCAAGCTTTTGAGACAATTCCATTTCCAACTGTAAAAAAGATAAATTTTGATTTGATGACTCTTGTTCTTCATAAGTCTGATTCATTCCTTCAAGAACTAAACGATTTAATTCAAGGCGATCAACCTCAATGGTTGAAGTATCATTTCTCTTATAAGCTTTTCCTTTATATAGATAAGGAGTATATATTCCTTTTGATACTTCAAGAGTAATTGTGTTGTCATCATTGATTGCCAGTGTATAAGAAGGAACTGGTTTGATTGAATCATTGATTTTATTGTCAAGATTATGACAGGCACTCATTGGATTATCAATACCTTTTATCGTTCCATATCGTTGTGAAACGATTCATGAAATAATCTAACACATAGTGTAAGAAAACTTAAGGAATATGTTGATTATTGTTTCATTTATTCGATATAATTTGTATGTAGATATAAATTATCCGTCATTTCTCATATTTTCTAAAAAAGGAGTTGACAAGCAATGCTTCTTTGCACTAAACTCAGACAGACAGACAGACAGACAGACAGACAGACAGACAGAATAAGTCTGTTCTTTTGGATGCATCAAACTTATATTTTAAAGGGACGCGTATGTTCATGATATTCATGGATATTATGCGTCCTTTTTATGTTGTCTCGTATCAATAAAAATTCATGAAAAAGGAGGAAGAAAATGAAAAAACGATTTTTAAGCCTGCTCTGCGTCCTGGCGCTCTGCCTGGGCCTGCTGCCCGCCACGGCGCTGGCGGTTGCGCCGGACGGACAGGTGCTTTATGTAGGTGGTGTGCAAAT
>CALUVS010000073.1 GCA_944324265.1 uncultured Traorella sp. | reverse complement strand
CAAGCAGCTATGGATGCGTATGCACTTCAACGTGGTCTATCTCTAGCCTAGGTGACTCAGATGGGGAATCATATTTTATTTTACACATGTTTCAGTTCATTTTCAAATCACATATTAAGCATCTCAGTGAACATAGTACCGAATATTATATAAAAAACAGTGTCAACTTATAGCCGACACTAGTTTCTCAAGTTTTTTTGCCATTATTGCTTGGATTAATTTTTTGTTCTTCTATATATGCTGCTGCATATATCTTGCAGGCAATAGAAGTTACTACATTCTGCAGCATATAAGCCAATTCTGAATCTGCATTGCCGTAATCTACATCCGTTTTTTGCTGTGAGAATACTTGAATCAATGTTTTTTCAAATACATCACAGAATACATTATAAGAAGATTCTACAGGAAAAGTATGAATCTGCAGTGAAATCAGTTCTACGATTTCCTGAATACTGTACACTTTTTTCAAGATAAACACGACAATCAAATATGCTAAATGCAGACGTGTATACTTCTTTTTGACTGGAGGCTTTACCAGTTTTTGTTTCACATAATTATTGACCATCGTTGAGGTAATTGCCTTCTCATCTTCTGCCTTCAATGGAGCTAAGTATGTATCTAATAATTTGACTACCTGATCCATATATAAATCAAAATCCGGCAATTCTTCCCAGCGAGGTATATGAAAACTATATAACATTTCTTTTTTCATAACACTCTCCTGCAATAAGGATAACATTAGAAAATCTAAATGTCAAATCATTCTCTAATATACCTAGTTTTAATTACTAGATATATTGACTTAATATACTAAATATGTTACGGTATATATGGTAATTGGAGGGTATAAGTATGATACGTTTGATCAGTGATACATCAACACTGTATAATATTGAAGAAGGAGAAAAGATGGGTGTTATTATCGTTCCGCTCAGTGTGAACATTGACAATCAATCTTATCGTGAATATGAGGATATCAAAACAGAAGAATTTATTCGATTAATTCATCAGGAATTTGTTCCTACGACTTCACAGCCATCAATTGGACAAAAAATGGAAGTATACGACCAATATGAAGATTGTGATATTGTGGACATCACCATGTGCGATGGTTTATCCGGAACTTATCAAAGTGCCTGCTCAGCCAGAGAGTCCAGCAAAAATAAAGACAGAATTCATGTCATCAATTCTAAGACATTGTGCACACCGCACCGTTATCTGCTTCAGAAGGCGGTTCGATTGGTCAATGAAGGAACTTCTTTAGATGAATTGCTGGCAAAACTGAATGAAAGTATTGAACACTCTTACAGTTTTTTGATTCCAAGTGACTTCTCATTCTTAAAACGCGGCGGAAGATTAACACCGGCAGCTGCAGCCATCGGCGGATTCTTAAGAATCGTACCGATCATGACTCAGACAGAAGATAAGATGAAGCTGGAAAAATTCGCTATGAAACGTACTTATAAAAGCGCTGTCGATGAAATTATTCATTTCTTAAAAGATCACAACGTTGATGATTCCTGGTACATCGGTGTCTCTCATGCCTGCTGTTTGGATAAGGCGCAAGAAACTGCCAATCGCTTAAAAGAAGAATTTAACTGTGAAATAGAAGTTCACGAATTATCGCCTGCCTTTATTACACAGGGCGGTCCTGGCTGCATTGCCATTCAAACAATCAAACGATAAAAACTCACTGCATAGTCCAAAAAGGCTATGCTTTTTTATTGTTTAAATTATAATAAAAATTCCTATTTTATAAGAAATTCGTTATAATGAAGGAAAGGAACACCCATCAGAGAGGAGGATGTTCATGAAGCGTTTATGGAGATTATTCAGTTTATTTCTTATCATCGTACTCAGCGGATGCACAATTTTAAATTCAGGAAATCAAACACCGAACATGTATATTGAAATGGCGCAGCTTACTGAAGAAGAGGAAAATATTTTGCAATTATCAGAACCTGAAGAAAAATGTTATCTCTATGATTTTTATTTGGATGATACCGTGAAAACGATTCAAATCAATATTTATGAATTAATTGATGAAAAATGGGAGAATACTTTAGGCGGAGAAACAATTGAATTTGAAGATTCACAAGGAAGAGCCGCTCTTATCCTCGATAATATCGGTTTCCAAGCTTACCTGCAAAATGAAGATGAATTCATCCTTTCAGCCTACTATTTGGAACAAACAGAGGAATTGGATTATTATATGGCTTCAGTTCTTACTTCTTTGCAAGAGAGAAAAGAAATTGTTTATGAACAAGAAATTCCGCTAGCCATTCAGATCAAAACAACTCAAGATAAAATTCACTCTTACAATGTTGATTTTTTCTTTAAGCCAAAACTCTATGCCCAGCATGATTATGAGCATGTTTATGCCATCACGATTCTGTTCAGTCCAAGAAGTTATGATGATTTGACTTTTCATAGCAAATGCCTGCAAAAAAATGAGGCTATCAGCCAGCGCTGACAGCCTTTTTCTTTAATCCAGATCTTCGCCGTTAGAAGCAATGACTTTCTTATACCAATAGAAAGAATCTTTGCGGTAGCGATTCATGCTTCCCTTGCCTTCATCATCCATATCGACATAAATGAAGCCATAGCGTTTTCTCATTTCACCGGTTGAAGCACTGACTAAATCAATGCAGCCCCAAGGTGTATAAGCAATCAGATTGACACCATCTTCAATGGCTTCACTCATTGCCTGAATGTGTCCTCGCATGTAATCAATACGATAAGGATCGTGAACTGTACCGTCACTTTCCAATGTATCAATAGCTCCCAAGCCATTTTCCACAACCATGATTGGTTTTTGATAGCGATCATTCAATTCATTCAGGATATAGCGCAATCCATCCGGATCCATGCCCCATCCCCAATCAGAATATTGAATGTATTCATTTTTATAGCCCATGACAAGATTTCCTTTGCCATCTTTCGGTTCATTATTATGAGTAGATTCGCAGCTGGTAGAATAATAAGAGAAGCTGTAGAAGTCCACTTTTCCTTCCATCAGGATCTGTTTATCTTCTTCAGAAATATTCATTTCGATGCCTTCTTCTTTCCAAATTCTTGGTGCATAGCTTGGATAAGCTCCGCGCATCATGACATCTCCGCTGTAATAGAACAAATCACGCATTTTCTTTTGATTAGCCAAAACATCTTTTGGATTACAAGTCAATGGATAGCTGACTAATCCGCCGATCATACAGCCCATCTGATATTCCGGATAATTTTCGTGCGCATATTTCACTACCTTTGCACTGGCCACAAATTGATTATGAAGTCCCTTATAAGCCTTATCCAATAATTCAGCCGGACAATTTGGGAAGAAAGATTTGATCATGATCTGAGAATTGATTTCGTTGAATGTCAGCCAATATTTGACTAAGCCTTGATATTCTTTGAAGATCACATGGCAGAAACGTTCAAATAAACCAATGACATCGCGATTGACCCATCCGCCCAATTCATCTTCAATGTACAAAGGTGTATCATAGTGAGAAATAGTCACTAAAGGTTCAATGTTATATTTGTGCAATTCGGTCAAGACATTGCGGTAAAATGCCAATCCTACCGGATTTGGTTCTTCTTCAATTCCTTTCGGAAAAATACGGCTCCATGAAATAGACATACGGAACATTTTAAAGCCCATTTCCGCAAATAAAGCAATATCTTCTTTATAATGATGATAAAAATCCGTTGCATTATGATTTGGATAATAATAGCCATCTACAACCGCATGCTTTGCCCCTTTCGGCAAGCTTCCGCCAAACTGAGAATAAGCACCAGCAGTACCATCCGGCATCAAATAAGTAATATAACGAGGTGCAGTTGCACTGCCGCCAGTCGTCACATCGGTTTTAGCAGGGCCTCTGCCGCCTTCATTCCAGCCGCCTTCATATTGATTAGCTGCCGTAGCACCGCCCCAGAAAAAATCTTTTGGAAAACTCATAATAAATTCCTCCTCATATGTATTTATTATATCTTTTTTTCATACAATTGAACAGGCTTCAAACCCTAACAAAAAAGAGCTTTTCAGCTCTTCTTATGCAACTTTTTCTCCGTTGTAATCGCCACATTCACCGCAAACTCTGTGAGTTCTCTTCAGCGCGCCGCATTTTGGACATCTAACCAAAGTAGGTGCTGCTAATTTGTAATGTGTTCTACGTTTAGCTTTTCTAGTTTTTGAATTACGTCTCTGTTGAACAGCCATTGTTAGTACCTCCTGATCTATTCTTCTATCTTAAATTCCTTTAGTTTTGCTAATCGAGGATCAATTGCATCTTTCTTCTCTGCAATCAAATCGTCCTCTCTGACAACTTCCCAGCCTTTTCCTTTCGGATACTCGACAAGACCTTCCTTTACAACCTTGGTTGGAACTTCCATCAAGATGAGTTGGAAAATCACTGGGTACAGCTCAACGATATCTTTCTTGGTTTCATGCACATCTTCGCTTTCATTATTCTTATCGAAAGAATAAACTTCGCAGGATTCTGTATGAAATTCCACTTCTACATCTTCCAGAGAAATGGCACAAGGCACGACCATGACACCTTCAATCTTTAAATTGACAATTGCCAGATCACTTGTTCCATCATAGTGGATATTGCCGGATACCGTAACATTCTGCAACTTCCTCAAGTGGCTTACTTTTGCTAACGCAGCCTCATCAAACGTAATCTCATCATCGAAATAGATTGTCTGATCTTTTGCCTGCAGTAATTCACTTTTCGTCCACTTCAAAGAAATCACCTCGTTGCTTAACGTACTTATTATACTGAATTCACTATATGAAGTCAACAACAAAAATTCCCATTTTATGCTTATTCTTTTGCATTATCGAGCATTTACGATATGAGCGGCAAAGGAAAGAATATCATTGCTGACTTCTTCTTTTGAAACATCATTTAAAATTTCATGTCGGACATGCGGATATAATTTATATGCTACATGTCTGTATCCGACCTGTTTCATAAAATCAACTGCTTCTAAAAAATCTTTTTTGCTGGTGATGCATGGGTCCTCTTCACCGGCAATAAACAAGATCGGACAATTTGGATTTTTACAGGAATAATCTTTTTCATAAGTTTTTTTCATCAGCGTAAATAAATTGACAAAGCCATTATTGGTAAATAAGAAACCGCATCTTTCATCTTCTTCATAAGCTTTGACTACTTCCAGATCACTGCATATCCATTCATGCGGATATTTCGTTGGTTCAAAGCGTTTATTAAAAGATGAAAAGGATAATTTATCTAAAAATCCAGAAGGTTTCTTCGGTCCTTGAATCTTACATAAAAGTTTTGCCAATGATAATGCTACACCGCTCATCGGATTTTTGCTTGGGGATCCGCATACAATTAAGCCATCATAATTTTTATCTGCTTTTTTCATAGCACAGCGAACAACCAAAGAACCCATTGAATGCCCAAATAAGATCAGCGGAACGTTGAGATAACGTCGGCGCATGATTTCTCCTACCTGAATGACATCATCCACAATGGCTTCTCCTGTATCATCCTGAAAATAACCAAAATTTTTGGAATCAATATGGCCATGGCCTCGATGATCATGTATGACACAGACAAATCCTTCCAATACAGCTTTCTGCATGAAAGGCTGATATCGCTCTTTGTTTTCAGCCATACCATGCACCAACTGCAAAATGCCCTTGATTTCTCCGTTTGGTACGATGCTCATCATTTCCAGTTCAAGGCCATCTGCTTCTGATTGAATTTTTTCAAAACGGAATTCTCTCATATATCGGCCTCCTTAACGTTTTTATTTTACCATAATATGGGTTTTTAAGATAGATTTCAAAACTCATTTCCTAAAAATATGATATATTAAATAAGAAAGAGGGATCTCAATGAAAGTCTGCGGTATTATCTGTGAATACAATCCTTTTCACAATGGACATCTGTATCACATCAAAAAAACAAAAGAAGTTACGCAATGCGAGCTTTTGATCTGCGTCATGTCCGGCAATTTTGTTCAGCGCGGAGAACCGGCCATCACCAACAAGTGGGAGCGGGCCAAATGTGCGGCAGAACATGGAGCGGATCTGGTGATTGAACTGCCTTTTTTGTATGCCACTCAAAGCGCCGCTTATTTTGCCCAGGCAGCCGTTCATCTATTGGCATTAGCTCAAGCAGACTGCATCTGCTTTGGTTCAGAAAGCAATGAATTGGATAAACTGATTCAGCTTTCAGAATTGAATCCGACAATTTTGCAGAAAAAGGGTCAATCCACGGTTCAGGCTTATGAAGAAGCCTATGGGTCTTTGCTTTCCAATGATATTCTTGCCTTGAATTACCTCAAAGCAATCAAAGAAAAAGATATTGTGCCTTACTGCATTCAAAGAACGAATCATTATTTGGATGAAGAATTGAGCGGCAGTATTTCCAGTGCTACCAGTATCCGCAAAGCCTTAGAGAGAAATCAAGAAGTGAAGCACACAACACCGATGCACATTGAACATCCTATTTTTCTGAAAGATTATTATCCATTGATTCAATATCTGCTCAGTACATGCAGCAGTGAATATTTATCTTCCTTGTTTTTGATGGATGAAGGAATTGAAAATATGTTAAAGAAAAATGCTGTCATAGATGATTTTGATGTCTTTATGGATCAATGCATTTCAAAAAGATATACGCGAAGCAAAATTCAGCGTACATTGATTCATCTGTTAAATCAAACAACCAAAAAAGAGGCAGATCTGCCTCTGCCGGATTATCTGCGTCCTTTGGCATTTAATGCAAAAGGACAGGCTTATCTCAAACAATTATCAAAACAAGTGACCATTGCTTCCCGCTTTAATCAGATTCCAGCAGTTTATCGAGAAATGGAATGGAAAGCAGCCAGTGTCTATGCTTGGGCCAATCCGATGAAACGCAGTTCTCTTCTGCAGCAGGAACTGCAGCCGCCATGTTTTATTTCCTCTTACTGATTGTATTGATCTTGCTGATTCCTTTCTTTGCTTTTAAACGCTGCAGAACACAGAGAGAGGAAATTGATGCTTGTTTGATTCTTGGCTGTCCGACACATGAAGACGGCAGCCTGCGAAGGACAATGATTGATCGCTTGAATCATGCTTTATCGATCAGCCAGACTGTTTCCATCCAGGCTTTTATTCTCTGCGGAGGAAAGGCTCATAATGAATATTCCGAAGCACAGGCCATGGCAGATTATCTCAAGGATAAAACAAATATTCCTTTGATCTTAGAAGAAAATTCAACGACAACCTATGAAAATCTGAAGTATGCTTCCCTGATCTGCCAAAAGAATGATTTTCATCGAATCGGCATCGTGACTTCTTCCAGCCATGCTCCGCGTTCTTATGCATTGGCAAAAAAATTTTTTGACGATATTTCGATGTATGAAGCTGATGAAACCATGTCATGCAAAAAATGGATCACTGAATATGTTTCCCGATGGACCTATCTGATCATTGAAGCCAAAAATAAACTGAAAGGACACTGAGGTGTCCTTTGTTGTTATAGTTCTAAAAGCATGCGCACATGCCAAATATTGTCCAATAAAAATGGTTCTGAAATAGCTTTGAAGCCAAATTTTTCATACAAAGACTGTACATAAGTCTGTGCTTCTATTTCAATATTTGAAGCTGAAAGATTCTTCTGAATGAATTGAATCGCTTCCTTTAAAACAATCTGAGCATATCCTTTGCCTCTTTGTGTCGTCAACACTCGCCCGATCATGACTTTCTTTTCTTCACAGACAATGCGAAGATAAGCATAAATTTCTTTTCCTTCTGTCAGCATCACATGAATGCTTGTCTGGTCTTTGTCATCGATATCCTGATAGGGACATTGCTGCTCACAGATAAACACAGCATTTCGAACCTGCAGAACAGCATATAATTCT
>CALUVS010000072.1 GCA_944324265.1 uncultured Traorella sp. | reverse complement strand
AAACATAAATATGCGCAAAGTCCCATAAAATAAAGGCTTTGCGCAATTTTTATTTAAATCCATGAATATTTCAGGTTTTATATAATGTTGAGGTACATGCTATGATTAATAATCTTAAATTAGTTATATTTGACATGGATGGTTTAATGTTTGATACCGAAAGATTTTATTGCGATAGCCTTCAAAAAGAATGTGATGAAAAGAACATCAAAATCAATATGCAGGCTTTATATGATGTCATTGGTTCTTCTCTACCTATAGATATGAACCTTTTTAACCAAAGCAATTTATCTAATGAGGAATTAAATGAACTGACATCCAAAAATCATCATGATGCAATTGAATACTTATATAACCATGGCCTTCCAATAAAAAAAGGCCTATTGGAATTAATTGATGTTATAACAAAGAAAAACATCCGAATGTGTGTAGCTACTTCTTCTCCTTATGAAAGAGCTGAGAAATTTTTAAAAGTTTCCAACATATTCGACCAGTTTGATTTTATTATTTCAGGCCGTGATTTTGAACACGGAAAGCCCGCACCTGATGTTTTTCTTGCCGCATGTGCTAAAGCACATGTTGCACCGGAAAATGCATTGGTTCTGGAGGATTCTATTATCGGAGGCAAAGCTGCATTAGCTGCTCATATTCGCTATATCATTATCCCTGATATCAATCCGCCTACACAAGAAGTTGCGGATGCTGCCTATGCAGTATTAGATGATCTAGGCTGTGTTGCGAAGTTAATTTAAGAATAAAAAAAGCTGAAATCCTAGAATATATTCTAAGACTTCGGCTCTTTTTTAATCATCCAATGATAATGTAAATCCATTTCCTTGAATCTCATGAGCATCCTGTACAATAATAAATGCATTTGGATCCACAGATAAAATCAAGCGATTCAATATCGGATATTGTTTGTTTTCCACAACAACTAACAATACTTTTTTCTTCTCACGGGTATAAGTTCCTTCAGCTTCTAATAAAGTAGAGCTTCGATCAAGTTCATTGCGTATTTGTCCAATCAGTTCATCATAATGATCTGAAATAATCATGATAGATTTTGTTTTCTGTCCGCCATAACTCAATACCCAGTCAATCACATAGGAACAGCTCCATACTGAGATCAAACCAATCATAGCTGCTTCCAAAGAATGAGTGGTAATTCCAAGCAATACAGTCAATCCATCAATCACCATCACAACTGTTGATAAAGGAATATTGGTCCATTTATGTATGATCAATGCCGGTATATCCATACCGCCTGTACTGGCTCCTGTACGAAAAACAATTCCTACCCCTGCTCCCGATAAAATACCTGAATACAAGGAAGCAAGCAAAGCATTTTCAGTAATTAATGCTCCCTGCATAAAATAAGAAATAATATAGACAAACAAAGGATATACAATCGTAGAAATCAATGTTTTAAAGAAAAAACCTTTTCCTAGAAAAATACCCCCAAAAATAAATAATACAATTGTTAAAAGGGTAATCATGTTATTTGGTGAAATAAATGGAATCAATGGTTCTAATGCAATAGATACCCCTGCTACACCGCCGCTCAATATGTTGTTCGGAACGACAAAGCAGCTGACACCTAATGCTAAAATAAAATTACCAATCAATATTTGTCCTAGATTCCATAAATTTCTTTTCATGAGCCCTCCTATAAATATAGAGTAGACAACGTCTACTCTATTTGTGATTTTAGATAAGCGAAGATGAATCCATCCAATTTGCCATCCATGACAGCTTGGACATTTCCTTCTTCATATCCTGTACGCAAGTCCTTCACCATACGGTAAGGCTGGAACACATAAGAGCGGATCTGTGCTCCCCACTCAATACGCTTTTGTTCACCTTTAATAGAAGCTAATTTTGCTTCTTGTTCTTCAATCATCCGCTGATATAAACGTGATTTTAAGATATTGATTGCCTGCTCTTTATTTTCGTGCTGACTTCTTCCTGCCTGACAAGAAGCAGTCAAACCGGTAGGCTTGTGCACAATTCGAACTGCAGAGTCCGTTTTATTAATGTGCTGACCTCCGGCACCGCTGGCACGATGCGTATCAATTTCCAAATCATTTGGATTGATTTCAATTTCAATTTCATCATTGAATTGAGGCATAACATCCACACTCGCAAAGGAAGTATGTCTTCTGCCAGAGGAATCAAATGGTGAAATTCTTACTAATCGATGCACTCCTCGTTCTGCCTTCAGATAACCGTAAGCTAAATCACCTTCAATCAGTATAGAAACTGATTTGATGCCGGCAACATCACCAGCTAAATAATCCAATACTGTTACCTTATAGCCTTTATCTGCCGCATATCGAGAATACATACGATAGAGCATTTCTGCCCAGTCCTGACTTTCTGTTCCGCCAGCTCCTGGGTGAAGCTCAAGGATTGCACTGGAATGATCGTATTCATGAGAAAGCAATACTTTGATTTCATAAGCCTCAAACTGCTTAATAAATTCCAAATATTCTTCCTCCATTAATTCGAATAAATCAGCATCCATTTCTTCTTTCAGCATCACAGCCGTTTCTTTCAAAGAATCCAGGTTCTTCTCCAAATCATAATAGCTGCCCGTCAATTCTTTCAGCTGATTCATATTGGCAATGACCTTCTGCGCATGCTTCAGATCATCCCAAAATCCTTCCTGTGCATTTTCATGTTCTAATTCTTCTATCTTACGCTGTTTGCCAGGTAAGTCAAAGTGAATCACCTAACTGCTGCAGCTTTGTGCAGTAGTTATCGATTCCTTGTCTAATTTCAAATAGTTCCATTATTTCTGTACCGGCTGCTTGTATTCACGGTGTCTTACTTCAATGTTCATCTTGTTCGCAAAGAAGACTACCTGACGAGCAATCTGTTCCATCATTTCTTCAAACATTGCATAACCTTCTTCTACATAAGCCTGCAATGGCTGAGATTGTGCATAAGAACGTAAGTGGATACCGCTTCTCAATTTATCCATTGAGTCAATGTGATCGATCCAGTTACGGTCCATGTTCTTAAGAACAATTGTCTTTTCAAATGGCAGATAATTTTCTCGTACATCTTCAATCTTAGCATTGTATGCTGTCCATGCTTTATCAACACATAATGCAGCAGCATCTTTTGCCTTCTTGCCTTCAAGATCAGCATTTGTAATCATGCCTTCTGGGAATCCAAGCATGAATAATCCTTTCTGTACTTCTTCTACATTTACAACTTCACTCTTAGGATCACAGTGAGTATTCATCAAGGTATTCAAAACACGAACAAACATATCGTGAACAATACTGTGAACATCATCATGTTCCAGAACGAAATCTCTTTGTTCATACATAACTTCACGCTGCTGTCTTAATACATCATCGTACTGCAGCAATGATTTACGAATATCATAGTTCTGACCTTCAACACGTTTCTGTGCAGAAGTAATTGCTTTTGTTACCATTGGAGATTCAATCTGTTCATCACCTAAAGTAGCAAATAAGCCTTCTAATTTTTCACTTCCGAAACGAACCATCAATTCATCTTTCAATGAAACATAGAAACGAGAGAATCCTGGGTCTCCCTGACGGCCGCTACGTCCGCGCAGCTGGTTATCGATACGGCGAGATTCATGTCTTTCAGAACCTAATACAGCTAAACCGCCCAACTGACGAACTTCATCGTCAATCTTGATATCGGTACCACGTCCAGCCATATTTGTCGCAATTGTAACAGCACCTTTGCGGCCGGCCAATTTAATAATTTCAGCTTCACGAGCGTGGTTCTTCGCATTCAATACTTCATGCTTGATGCCTGCTTCATGGAACATTTCAGATAATTTTTCACTGACATCAACAGATACAGTACCTACCAGTACTGGCTGTCCTTTTTTGTGCAGTTCGATTGCTTCACGAACCAAAGCTTCATATTTTAATTTAGGTGTTGCATACACACTGTCCGGATAATCAATACGAGCAATTGGACGATTTGTAGGAACAACCAAAACACGCATGTTGTATGTTTCCAAGAATTCTTCTTCTTCAGTTTTAGCAGTACCTGTCATACCGGCTAATTTATCATAAAGACGGAAGAAGTTCTGATATGTAATAGTAGCCAAAGTAGAAGTTTCTTCACGAATACGAACCCCTTCTTTTGCTTCCAATGCTTGGTGCAATCCATCGGAGAACGCACGCCCTTTCATGATACGTCCAGTAAATTGGTCTACGATCACAATTTCTCCATCAACTACTACATATTCTACATCTTTCTGCATGATGTAGTTTGCTTTTAATGCCTGCTGGATGTGGTGTACTAATTGAACATGCGCAACATCATACAGATTTTTGATCTTAAACATGTTTTCAGCACGGTCAACACCAGAGTTTGTCAAAGTAATTGTCTTTGACTGAACATCAATAGCATAATCTTCTTTTGAAAGTGATTTAGCGAATATATCAGCTTGTCTGTAATAATCGCCTGTATCTCTTTTCCCTCCAGAAATAATCAATGGAGTACGCGCTTCATCGATGAAAACAGAGTCAACTTCATCGACAACAGCAAAATGCAGACCGCGCAATACACGATCCTCTTTACGAGTTACCATGTTGTCACGCAGATAGTCAAACCCTAATTCAGAGTTTGTTGTATAAGTAATATCGCAGTTATATACAGCACGCTTTTCATCTGTTGTCAGTTCACGATTATTGACACCGACAGTTAATCCTAAGAAACGATAAATAGCGCCCATCCACTCAGCATCACGGCCAGCCAAATAATCATTGACAGTAATAACGTGAACACCTTTTCCTTCCAATGCATTTAAATAAACACACATAATAGAAGTTAAGGTCTTCCCTTCACCTGTTTTCATTTCGGCAATATCGCCGCCCTGCATAACAATAGCACCAATGATCTGCACAAGATATGGGAACTCTCCCAATACACGTTTTGCAGCTTCACGGATTGTTGCAAATGCTTCCGGCAGCAATGAATCCAAGGTTTCACCCTTAGCGATTCTTTCTTTAAATTCAGCTGTCTTTGCCTGAAGCTGTTCATCACTTAAAGCCGCAAACTGGTCTTTCAGCGCATCAACTTCATGTGCTTTTTTCTCGTATTTTTTCATAATACGAGTTTCTTCACTGAAGATATCTTTTAATAAACCCATTTCTTTTCCTCCAACTTCTTATTTTTACACTAGTTATAAACTCACTAAACTATCATATACTATTCTACTAAAAAAGCAAGGAAATATCCACAAGAAATACGTCATTTCGTGATTTCTTTGCCAATTATTTTTCTATGTATACGCTTCAAGAATTAAAAAAGTGAGGTTAACTCACTTTCTTACTTCTGTTTTTACAGTTTTACGATGTTGTGTGCCTGTGGGCCACGTTCTGTTTCAACCAGTTCAAATTCTACTTGTGCATCATTTTCGATTGTCTTGTAACCTTCCATCTGTAATTGAGAATAGTGGAAGAATACATCTTTTCCGCCTTCGATTGTGATGAAACCGTACCCCTTTTCTTGGTTAAACATCTTAACTTTTCCTTGCATCTTGGACTCCTATACCTTTCTATGATGTTGATAACAACTACATACATTTATTATACTCTAAAATAGTGATTTTGCAACACTTTCTGCTTACACCGCACAGTCTTGAACAATCTTTGTGACGTTTTTTGCCTGAGGTCCTTTTTCAATTTCTATCGCATCAAAGTTTACTAAATTCCCTTCCTCAAGTGTCTTAAAACCTTCAGCTCTGATCTGCGTATAATGAACAAAATATTCCTTAGCATCATCGCCGACAATAAATCCAAAGCCTTTTTCTTGATTAAACCATTTTACTTTTCCTTGCATGATGACTCCTTTCCTGACAATGTAAGTATAGTTTTGTACTAATCTACTTACAACCTGTTTTCATCGCATAATTCGACAAATCGAGGATGAACGCATAAAACATAAGCATGAAGTTTCTCCCCCTTTTTTGCCAATAATCGAGCTGCAGACTGAATTGTGCTGCCGCTGGTTACAACATCATCAAAGAGTACAAAGTCTTTATTCGGTAATTCTACTCCCTTTTTTATCCTCATAACATCAAAAATACGCTTTTTATTTTTAAAATCCTGTTCACTTTGCTTATAAGATTCACTTTTCTCCAAAACATGACAAATTTCTTGAAAACCATCTCCAAGCATACCTTCTAAGTGATCAAATCCTCTTTCCTTTATTTTATGTTCATTGGACGGCATCAGCACAACAAGGCGATGTCGAATCATGTCGTGCAGTTTTCTTCTTTTTCGAAAAAGAAATACGTCTGCCAACGCAACATCTCTTCCCTCTTTATATTGAAAAAGCAGATTTTCTAAAAACTCATTATAGATATAAAAAGCATGAATGATACAATGCTCTAATTCATAGGTTCTGTGATTCTCGATGAATTGACTTCGGCAATTTCCGCAAATGCAATCATCACCAATAAAATATTGCTTTAATGTTACACCGGTATCTATCGGCTGAAAGCAAATCTTACAAAGCTTCATTCATTTCTTTCAATGAGGATACACATGCACGTATTGCCTCATTTACCTTTGTACAGTAGAAAATACCGAGTCCAGTCGGATGTGCACGGCTTCTTCCTACGCGTCCGATAATCTGAATCAAACTAGCTTCATCAAATACTGGATGATTACTTTTCAATACCACAATATCTACTCCTTCGATGGTAATCCCCCTCTCTAATACAGTGGTGGCAAATATGAATTTCAGCTCTCCTTTCTTAAACTTGTCGATAATTTCTTCTTTATTTTCGGTTTTGGATGTCAAAGCATCACATGGAAAAAATACTTTGAAAAAGAACGATAAGGTAACTGCATCACGAATAGTCGGTACAAAGATAAGCAAAGGGTTTTTGAGGGTCTTGGTCACTAATCGAATCAATTCAATTATTTGAACGCTTACTGGACGTACTTTGATTTCAGGAAGTACAAGAGGAAAACCATGCGGCCGTACAAATAATTTGATCATTTTCAGCTCATTCTTTTTTACTGATTCCAGCATTTCATCAGTAGGTGTTGCAGTCAGAAAGACACGATTGCCGACGCACGCATGTCTGGCAATTGATTCAAGCAAGTCAGAACCTTTGAAAGGAAAGGCATCCACTTCATCCATAATCAGCAGATTAAATGTCTTGTGATAACGATATAACTGATGCATCGTGCATACAATCAAATCACCATCCACAATCTGCGTATATCCTTCACACACAGGGACTACTTTGATCGTTTTAAATACCCCCTGCAATCGTGAAGCAATTTCTAAGACAACTTGTCTTCTTGATATGGCAAAGCCTACCTTCAATCCTTGATTAAGGGCATAAGTCAATACCTCATAGGTAATCTCTGTTTTGCCAGCACCGCAGCACGCATAAACCAAACTGTCTTTTCCTTCTTTAAAATAGGCCACAAGCTGTGAAGAAGCCGCTTTCTGATTGGAGGTCAGCTCAAATTTCAATTTTGGTTTGATGCGATGCTTCTTGCATACATATGTCATTTTATTTTGAGGCTCTTGCCCTACATCCAAACGTCCAAACTGAATGCATCTCCGACAATAATAAACATTTTTGTCTAAATAAAAGTATTTTTCATCCTCATTTCCGCATCGTAAACATTTCATTATTTGCCACCTACCCTTTTATATGCACTAAGGTATGATTTTGAACAAATATTTGAACAAATAATTGATGA
Source organism: uncultured Traorella sp. (assembly GCA_944324265.1). Classification (GTDB taxonomy): domain Bacteria; phylum Bacillota_I; class Bacilli_A; order Erysipelotrichales; family Erysipelotrichaceae; genus Traorella. Next base: position 192 of record CALUVS010000072.1, on the reverse strand, counting down.
CAAAATAAAATTTTTTCACATTATCTTTGTACAAATTTCAGCATTTGATATTTTGTTAGGAACTAATAGAAATTTTGATAATCTAACTATTTCAATGCAATCACATAAAAATAGAATTGACAAACAGCGGCTGCAAAACAACGATTTCTTCTTTTGTATTTTTAGATTTATTCACAGATTCAGTTATGCAAT
>CALUVS010000071.1 GCA_944324265.1 uncultured Traorella sp. | reverse complement strand
AAGCCAACTGAATTGGGGTATTCCTCCCCAATTTCAATTGGCTTTTGATTTCTCACTGCCCCCAACTAATTTAGAGTACCAAAAAAGGGACCGAAGTCCCTTAAGTTAAAGTCACTTGTATATCGGTATCCGCATAAAGCGGGGTTCCCTCATCCAGATTCTGCCAGCTGACAACTCCTGTTCCATTCATCGTAATATTCAGTCCGGTCAGACTCTTATAAATTTCCACCTCTCGATATGTCCAGCCATACATATTCGGCATTGTAATATTCGTACCGTCTGTTTTGATGAACACATTTTGATTGGTTGTAACACTGTCATTGGCTAACGGATACTGTTCCATGACCAGATTGCCGTCACCGATAATGATGCGGTGTACATTCATTTCATCTAATTTCCAATTCGCATAAGTCATCGTATGATTGTTCAAAGAAGGCATTTCATATTCTTTCCATTCTTCATAAGCAACATCATATTCACTGACAGCATTCTGCTGAGTATTGATTCCCATAGCATCATAGGCTGCCATAAATGCATGCTTGAAATAATCACTGGAGTAATTTTTGAAATTCGGACTTTGGAATGCATAATACATCATGATCTTCGGATCATCTGCCGGTGCTGCCGCCATGATACTGGAAGTATACAATTCTGTTCCGTAACCGCCGCTTGTGGCAATTTCCCCAGTACCTGTTTTGGCAATCATTTCAATCCCGTCAATTTTATATACAGTTCCTGTACCTTTTTCTTTATCATTGACAACATCATACATCAAAGCACGGACACGTTCACAAGTTTCTTTTGACAAGATCTGAATAGGATTGCCTTCTTCATCGGTATAAACATATTCTGTTTCACCCATTTCCACCTCATTGGTATTCGGATCTACGATCTTATCAATATAATAAGGTTTTACCATGACCCCATCATTGAAGATAGCCGTATAAGCCTGCATCAGCTGTAATGTTGTTACTGCAGAACCTTGACCGAAGCTTGCAGACAATCGGTCCAGTGCATAGGTATCATTGCGGATTCCGGCCTCTTCGCTCATCTCCAATCCTTGAACACCGGTAGGACGGAAGAAACCAAACAAATCCAAATAATCCCACAGCTTATCATCGCCTAAATAATCCGTCACCAATGTTGCTACAACGGTATTGGAAGAACGGACCAATCCTTCATCAAAGGAAATGGTTCCCCATCCGGTTCGGTTGGCATCATTGATATTTCCTTCTACAGGACAGCCTTCCCAACTGCGGTAAATATCGCCGGTTGTTTCATTGTAGGCGACACAATAACGGCCGGTCGTAACTGTATCCTCACCTTTATAAACGCCTTCTTCCATCGCTGCCGCAAACACAAACGGCTTCATGACAGAACCCGGTTCAAACACAAACATGCTTGGAATATCAAAATATAAGACTTCTTCACGGGTATTCAGATCATAGGTCGGATAACCTCCCCAAGCTAAAATTCTTCCCGTTTCCACTTCCATGATCACAGCCCAGGCTCTTTCAGCTCCATTGTAATCAATCGTATCCTGCAGAGCCGCTTCCAAAGCAGACTGGACATCTTTATCAATCGTCAGATAGACATCTTTTCCATTGACCGGCATTTCCATCGTCGTTTCGGTATTCGGTAATTTATAGCCATAGGCATCCTTCTGATATACAGAATAGCCATCTGTACCGCTCAGTTCTTCGTCCAGCCAGGCTTCAATTCCTACCTGCCCGACAATTTTCTGCTGTTCACTGTCATAGCTGGCAAATCCCAAAAGCGTTGAAGCTATTTTCCCCGGTGTATAAACACGTGTGGTCGTTCTTTCAAATTCAATGCCCGGCAGACCAGGCGTTGTCTTTTCAGGATCCGGCGTATATTCAATTGCCTCAATCTGATTTTTCTGTTCCAGCGTCAGACTGTTGCCTTTTTCACCCAGTGATGTCTGATACAAATCTTGATTGAGATAACCCAAAATTTCTTCTTCGCTCATGCCCAAAATTGGTGCCAAGGCCTGTGCCGTAAATTCTTTATCTTCTACATACGCATATTCTCCCGGACGATCCGGTGACAAAATAGCTGTAATACTATACGTTTCCTGATCCTGTGCAATAATCTCACCATTGCGGTCACGGATATATCCGCGCTTAGCTGACAGCACTTCTGTTTTTTCCTGGCTGCCTTCTTTTTCTGCCAAAACATTGGTCAGACTTCTTAAGTGATAACCCGATAACGTAGTGAAAAAGACATTAAATGATATAATGCCTCCCATAAGAAATATGCAGATAAAGATGACTAAAATTCGAAAATTCGAATTAGGTCTTTTCATTTTCATCACTCACCATCTTCTTGATCTGTATTATATATATAAGTTATTCTTTGCTGAGAATAAGTCAAGTCCTCGCCATTTTCATTTACTACGTTCATGATATATTCACGATCGGTATAGCTGGTAACTTCTAAGCGCAATGATTCCAATGCGCGATTTGCTTCTTCATTTTCCATATTGACCTGAGCTAATTCATAGTTCAGAGAGATATTGTATGATTTCAAAAGAGTTACAGAGCCCAAATATCCGATAAAGGAAAATACACAAATCAGTGCTAATAAATTGTTCAATCTAAATTTTCTTTTTCTTCGAATAATTTTTGCCATGTTTACTTCACCCTTTCTATAACTCTCAGCTTCGCCGAATGAGAACGATTGTTTTCATCAAGTTCTTCTTGGCTAGCTAATATTGGCTTTTTATTCACACAACGATAAGGAGCAGATTCAATCTGATCCGCTCTTAACGGTATACGCTTGTCAATCTTCGGTGCACTTGAGGCACTTTGAAATGTTTCTTTTACAATTCGATCCTCCAAAGAATGAAAAGAAATAACGGCAATTCTTCCGCCGACATTCAGCATTTCCAAAGCATCCTTCAAGCATATTCGCAGCTCATTCAATTCATTGTTGACCTCAATGCGGATAGCCTGAAAAATCTTTTTGGCCGGATGACCTTTGCTATTCAATACCTTTGCCGGATACGCTGATTTAATGATATCCACTAATTCAAAGGTTGTTTCAATCGGTTTGATTGTTCGGGCTGCTTCAATTTTTCGTGCCACTTGTTTGGCAAATGGATCTTCTCCATACTGTGAAAAAATGCGCACCAGATCATGAAATTCATATGTATTGACAACTTCATAGGCACTTAAGGCCTGACTTTGATCCATCCGCATATCCAGCGGTGCATCAAATCGATAAGAAAAGCCTCTTTCCGCTTCATCAAACTGCGGAGAAGAAACTCCTAGATCCAAGATCAATCCATCTATGTGATGGACCCCTCTTTTCTGCAATTCCTCTTTTAACTGCATAAAACCTGCATGAATACAAGTATAATTGCTGCCAATGGCATCCAATCTTGCTTTGGATTCACAGATTGCCTGTTCATCCTTATCAAAGCAATACAGATGTCCTTGGGGAATCCTTTTTAAAATCTCACTGCTGTGGCCCGCTCTCCCCAACGTACCATCAACATAAATCCCATTTTCTTTGATAACTAAAGAATCAATGCTTTCATTCAGCAATACGCTGTAGTGTTTCATCATAACATAAAGCCCGTTAAGCTTTCCGCAAGATCTTCAAAGCTTTCCTCACTCTCATTCAAGTAGTTTGCCCATGCATCACTTGCCCAGATTTCGACCTTTTCCCCGGCTCCTACAATCGTACACTCTTTTTCAATGTGCGCTTGTTTCAATAAACCGGCAGGAATCAGAATACGTCCCTGATTGTCAATCTCTACTTCACTGGCTTTGGATGTTAAAATACGGACAAAGGCTCTTGCTTCCTTTTTCGTTGTAGGCAGCAGCTGAAGCTGAGCATAAATCTTGTCCCATGCTTCCTTGGTATAGATGCTCAAACATCCATCCAGCCCTTGTGTTACGATCATGTTCATTCCTAATTCACTGCGGAATTTAGCCGGGATGATCAGCCTTCCTTTTGCATCCAAATTGTGCTGATACTCACCCATGAACATGATGTCACCCACTTTCTACCACTTCGTACTACTTTATACCACTATTATAATGGAAGCCACCACTTTTGTATAGTGGTTTTTCCTGAAAATGCATGAAAAAAAAGAAACCCGAAAGTTTCTTCTTTTAAAATATTTAAGTATAAAATTCTATTATTTTTTCAGATCAAAATCAGCACAAAATGCCGCAAATGCTTCATCAAAAGAGCGATATAAAGGCAAATGATTGGCAGTCAGAGAACCTACCAGATAAGAATTGAAACCGACAGGACATTCTATTCCGGCAATATTGTTTCTTTGAATGCGCAGATCAGAGAAAATCGGATAAATATGTAACTTTTTCCCGCTCATCAATTTCTCGATGGCATTGCCTAATTCAACGTATGTACCGGCATCATTGGTAGCCAGATCAAAGAAGAAGACATTGGCCTTATCAACATGAGAATAATCCGTCATAAATATTTCTGAAGGCGGTATTTCTCTTGTATTATCAAAAGGCAGATCAATCGGATTCGCTAAAAAATAATCACATTCATTGGCATCCAATACTTCCTTGAACATTCTTCCTTCTTTCTGACGCTGTACAATATCTGCTTCACTGAACATCGGACCCGCATTATAAATATAAATCATCTTATTTTCCTCCTAAACATCTTTGAATCATAATTTCTTTTGCTTTACATTCAATTTCATCATTTAAGCTCACTAATTCAACTTTTCCATATTGCCTTGCCAATGCTTTTTCAATAATAAAATCCGCAATTTCCGGGTTTTTCGGCAGCAATGGTCCATGCATATAAGTTCCTAATACCTGACCATTGTAAAAGCCTTCATACCCATTCTGAAACGTATTGCCATGCCCCTTCAATACTTTGGCAAAAGGTGTTTTGACTCCATGTGTCTGTCCGCCGTGATTTTCAAAACCGACCAGCCGTATCTTCCTTCCTTCTAATTCACACTCTGCAACGATATTGCCGATGCATCGTTTTTTATGATCTGCACTCTGGGTATAATAGTCAAAGAATTTCAGACCTTCAATGCGATTGCCGTCCCCATCAATATAATATTGACCAAACATCTGATAGCCGCCGCATATCAATAAGACAAAGCTTTTTTGATCCATTGCCTGTTTCAGATTTTCTTTTCTAGCCAATAAATCCTTGACCAAGATCCCCTGTTCCTTATCTGCACCGCCGCCGATAAAGATCAGGTCATAATCCGTGCAATCCTTTTCTTCATGCAATGAACATGTATCCACTTGGCATTCAATGCCGCGCATTTCGCATCTTCTTTTCAAGACCTGAATGTTGCCTTTATCCCCATACAGATCCATTAAATCATGATACATCCATAAGATCTTCATTTTCATTTGGACAATCTCCTTAAGATAGCTCTTGTCGGCTGCAAAGCCGTATAAGTAGAAATGACAAAGCTTTCTTTGTTCTGTTCCTTTAAACGAGCAGCTGCGGCACCAACATCTTCAATAATTTCAAAATGTTCAAAGCCGGCATACTTCAGACGCAGTGCCATATCATAAGCTCTTGATCCGCTGCAGATGATTATGTCAGTTTTTTCATTCATCAGCATTTCAAACTGTGCATCCCAGATCCATGAAACATCTTTGCCATCCTGTACATGATCATTTAAGATAATCAGAATATTTCTTGAATAATCAAAGGCATTGATATATTTCATGACTTCATTGGCACCTGTCGGATTCTTGATCAGATTCAAGATACATTTCTTGCCCAGATCAAATTCTTCATTGCGTCCTTCCTTCAATGTGAAACTGGAAAATACCTGTGCTGCTTTTGACAAAGGCAATTGATTCACTTTCAGCACACACAAAACAGCTGCGCAGTTATAGATGGCATAAATGGCATTCTGGAAAGCCGGATATACAGTATCATCCACGGTAAAGGTTCCTGCTTGTTCATCATAATGACTGACCTCGATTTCCAATGGATTGTTGCCGAAGTCATCCTTTTCACAATGGAATCTGCCGATATGAGAATACTGATAATACTCATAGATCAAAGGAGACTGACAGCGCGGACAGAATTTTCCTTCACTGGCCTCATGACTCAGCACAAGTGAATGCTCGGTCTTATCCACACCATAGAAATGAACAGAAGCCTGCAAAGCTTTATCTGCCAGGCGCACGACATTGGGATCATCCGCATTCAAGATCAAATGCCCCTGATAATCATCCAAAATCGATTCAATGCGCCGAACAATTGTTTCCATTTCTCCGGCACGATCCAATTGATCACGGAAGAAATTATTCACCACAAAAGTCGTCACAGATAAATCTTTGAATACACGAGAAACAGTCAGTTCATCTACTTCCAGCACCACAGCATCAGCTTGGACCTTATAATGACGATCCGCATTGGCACAAAGCAATGTAACAATCCCTTCTCTTAAATTGTCGCCTCTTCGATTGCCGATCGTTTTCAGACCGCAGGCAGACAAGGCTTCCACAATCAAATTGCTTGTCGTTGTCTTGCCGTTGGTTCCTGTCACCATCACAACAATCTTCGGCATATGAAATTTCGATAAGATACGTGGATCCAGCTTCAGAGCAATTGTTCCTGGCAAAGAGCCTCCTCGCCCCATTTTCACTAACACCCAGCGTATCCCTTTAATGAAATATAAACGTAATTGATTCATAATTTAACCTCACCCATTTATTATACACAATTTCAGTCAAATCGAGCAGTCCAATTACTTTTTGTTTTTCAATCAGCTTAGTTTTTTGATACTGCAGCAGCCTTTGCCAAAACGTTTGGCTTCATACAGCATCTGATCTACTTCTTCATACAAGTGATCATAAGTAATCTCATTCTCGGACACACTGACAATGCCGATACTGCAGCTGATATTCAATGACTTCCCATTCCAGCTGATCTTTTTGAGCTCACGATTCAGTTCACTGCAAAGTTTTTCAAGCATTTTCAGATCTTTGATATCATCCAGCAGCAAAACAAACTCATCTCCGCCGATTCTTCCGATACATATAGCTGTGTCAAAAATGATTCGCATAGAACGGGATGCTTCCGCAAGCACATGATCTCCGCATGGATGTCCATATTCATCATTGATATGCTTAAAATCATCAAGATCTACCATCATCATTGCCAAATAACGATTATAGAAACTTTGTTTTAAGAAAGCAGCAATGTATTCTTCCGCTGCTTTTTTATTTAAAAGTTCCGTCAGTGCATCTTTTTGAAGCAATTGCTGAAGCTGTGCATTGATATGTACAATTTCCTTGCGCTGGCTTATTTCCACCATCATATGATTTATATTGATAAATACAATAATGATGGCAATTATCATCATTATGGTCAAATTCAAAAGATTGCCGCTGTCGATTGCTTGAAAATTTAATCCTACAAAAATTATATAACCGCTGACAAACAGCAAAAGAAACATCAGATTAGGCATTGTAATCAGCATGGCACTGCCGAACACCACACTCATAAAGGGATATGTACTGACCGGAGGCGTCTGCGTAAAATCATACGTATTGATGCAAATATTCCAGATCAGACAGATCACAACAGCAGAAAGCTGCAGATACCATTGCTTTTTTATGGAGTGGGCCGCGAATAAATGATCCAAGATCAAATAAAGGATGCTAGCGCAAAATAAGAAAAGATATAAGCCGAAATAAATGCGATTATTCAGAGTAGATAAAGCAGAGCGTGAAAAAAACAAAACACGGCTCATATTATATAACTGAAAAATAAGAATCAATACACAGACTACCCGAATGGATAAACGATTTTTGTGCACTGCCTGCTGCCAAAACAAAGAATCGATATTATCTGGAATCCAAAAAAAATCTTTCATCCTTTCTTTCATGCATTCCACCCCTTTCACATGCATAAAATAAACCTGTTTATTTTATTTTATGATTCCCCACATGATGCACCTTTTGTTTAATGCAACATAAATAATGTCGATATAAGAGAGATAATATTTAT
>CALUVS010000070.1 GCA_944324265.1 uncultured Traorella sp. | reverse complement strand
ATAATTCTTCACAGCTGAAATCTGAAAATCTTTTGATCTTAAGTTCCATCTTATTTCCTCTTCAGCTTCGCCATATAAAAGCCATCGGTTTCTGCTTCAAAAGGAAAGATGGTTTTTTGAACAATCAATTCAAAATCATGATGGTTTTTCAGAAAGGCTTCAATTTGTTTTTCATTTTCTTTTTTATTTAAAGTACATGTGGAATAAACCAAAATGCCTTCTTTTTTGACCATCTTGGCACATTCTTCCAGAATGGCTTTCTGCAATGGAATAATTCCATCCATGTCTGTGCTTTTCATATGTACTTTGATGTCATTTTTTCTTTTCATGACACCATAGCCGCTGCAAGGCACATCACAGAGCACTTTATCAAAGCTTTCACTCTCAAACATCTCGCTGACATGCATTGCATCTGCACATTGCGGATGAATGATCGATAACTTCAGACGCTCAGCTCCTTTGCGGATCAATTCTACTCGATGCTCATGCAGATCCAAAGCAATGATTTCGCCTTTGTCCTGCATCAATTGAGCCATATGTGTTGTTTTTGTTCCCGGAGCAGCACAGGCATCCAGCACACGGTCATTGGGCTTAGGCGCCAGCAGATGAGCCACGCATTGGCTGGCTTCATCCTGTATGGTCAATAGACCTTTCTGATATTCTTCGCTGTCGGCAATATTGCCTTTTTGATAAATCAGGGCATCCGGACTGAGCTTGCCTTTTTGAAACATAGGATTCTGTGCAATGATTTCTTCTCTTGAAGCAGCCATTGTATTGACTCGGGCACATTGAGGGGCAATCTTCTGATCCTCCTGACAGATCTTGACTGTATTTTCCCAGCCATACTGACTTTTCCACATCTGCACGATCCACAAAGGATGACTGGTTTCAATGGAAAGCACTTCTTCCGGTGTACCGATCACTTCTTTTTTTCCTTCGCGAAGAAAACGGCGAAGCATCGCATTGATCATATTTTTGTACTTGCCTTTATGCTTTTTGGAAGCAATCTCCACTGCTTCATTGACAATGGCATATTCAGGCACTTTATCCATCATCAAGAATTGATAAATGCTCATATCCATCAGCAAAGCCATATCTTCACTGATCTTATCTTTGACAAAATGAACCCATTGATAGCGCAGATACATCGAATGCTGCATAGTTCCATATACAATGGAAGTAATCAATGCTTTATCAGCGTTATTGAAATCAGAAAGTTCTTTTCTTAAATATAAATTGGAATATTGTCCTTTCAGAACAATTTCACATAATGCTTCAAAAGCCTTTTCTCTTGCTTTCATAATTCACCTCTATTCCATTAAAAGCGGATTCATATCAATCTGTAAATTCACTGATGTTTTGGATTGACGATATTGACGATAATATTCATATATTTTTTTCTGCAGTTCTTCCAACGATTTGCTTTTGACACAAATACGATAACGATATTCATCTTTGATCTTGATCAGTTCACTGACTCCCAGCACCTTAAAACCATATTGCTTTAATTCATTCATAGCTTGGCTGGCCAGTTGATAAGCTGCAGAAGCATTTTTGCTGATGTAGACTAAATTGCATAAATAGGTATACGGCGGATATTGTGCCAAATGGCGATACTGCATTTCTTGTTTGAAAAATGACAGATAATCATGATTCTTCACGCAGCTGACGGCATAATGATTTTCATCAAATACCTGAATCATGACTTGACCGAATTCACTGCCGCGGCCGCTTCTTCCGCTGGCCTGACACAATAAATCAAAGGTCATTTCACTGCAGCGATAATCACTGCGATAAAGTAAGCTGTCTCCCTGCAGGATACCTACCAAGGTCACATCTTCAAAATCCAATCCTTTGGCAATCATCTGAGTCCCTAACAAAATATCTGCTTCGTGATTGCCGAATTTTTCTAATAATTCATGATGCGCATTTTTACGGGCTGTCGTGTCGGCATCCATGCGCAGAATTCTTTTATCCGGAAAATATTCCTGTACTTTTTCTGCCAGCATTTGAGTACCATAGTTCATGCCTTTTAAGGTTCCTTGATGGCAGATCGGACAGGTCTTCATCAAAGGGAGGGCATAGCCGCATAAATGACAGCGAAGCATCTGACTGTCTTTATGATAAACAAGTGCTCGGTCACAGTGCGGGCATTTGATGACCTCATGACAGCTGTCACAGCGCATGATTGGCTGATATCCTCTTCGATTTAATAATAGGATGACTTGTTTTCCCTCATCCAGTGTTTTTTTCATTGCTTCAATCAATGGCTGACTGAGAATATAGGAATCCTTTTGACGGATTTGTTTCTGCATATTGACTAATGTTACCTGCGGCATGGCATTGGTTACCCTTTGGCTCAATGTCACAAGCTGATAAACGCCTTTGACAGCTCGAGCATAAGTCTCCAAGGAAGGTGTGGCACTGGCCAATACGACACAAGCATGATGACGTCTGCCGCGCCATATCGCTACATCTCTGGCATGATAGCGAGGCAAAGAATCCTGCTTGTAGCTGGTATCATGTTCTTCATCCACAATGATCAATCCCAAATGATCAAACGGCATGAATACTGCACTTCTTGTTCCTACTACAATATTTTTTTCATGATTGCGGACACTTTGATATTGAGCATATTTTTCCTGATCATTCAATCCGCTGTGATAAATAGCCACTTCATTGCCGAAGCGTTCCTTGACTCGCTGAACCATCAAAGGTGTCAGGGAGATTTCCGGCACTAAAAATAAGACCTGTTTGCCTTGCCGAAGCATTTCCTGCGCACAATGCAGAAATACTTCTGTCTTACCGGAGCCGGTGACACCATGCAGGCATATAACTTCTTTCTGTGCATGAAGGATGCATTCCACTGCATTTTTCTGTTCTTGGCTTAATTCAAAAGAACAGCTTTTGATTTGTGTTTCTTCTTCTTTTATGGTTGCTTCTTTTTGGAATATTTCGGCAGAGCCGTTCTTTTCAAGTGTCTTGGCTACAGATTTGAACATTGCCAGCCATTCGCTGCGCTTCATTTCTTTCACTGCTTTTAAATGATCATATGCTTGTTTCTGACGAGGCGTCTGAGTATGGTCCAAAGCCGCTCTGACCCAATCTTCATATTTGATTGCTGCCTGATTACTTTTGGGCTTCAGCTTGCTTGGAAGAATTGCCTGAAGACAGGAAATCATCGGAGAAATCGTTGTCTTGGCTATCCATTGAGCCAATTCGATACCTTCTTGATTTAAGACAGGCTTCTCATCCAAGACTTCCAGTATCGGCTTGAGCTCATAGCCAAAGGTCTTGCTTGTATTTTCTTCTATGCGCATGACAAAAGCCACGCACTCACGACGGGCGAAATTTACTTTGACGCGCATGCCCGGCTGTATCTTTTCCATTGTATACTGATAGGTATACAATTGATCGATTGCACTGGCATTATGCTCGATGTAACACTCTGCAATATTCATTGAATCACCTTTTTTATCATAACATACTTTTGCTTTTCTTTCTTCCTTATCGTACTTTTTTCCTGTATAATGAGAGTGGAAAAGGAGTAAAATTTATGAAACGGAAAAACAGGTTTATGACAACTGAAATTTATCCTGATGGTATTTTTGCCGTGCATAAAGTCATTGTAGATACAGACACCCAGGTTGCCTATTATCTGCATCAGGAGGGTTCTACCGCTTCTATATGTCTTTTGGTGGACAGAGATGGAAAGCCTTTGATCGTAGAAAACCCGACACCTGCTAAAATAGATGATCCGATGCGAGTAGATATGAGAGACCGTATACATAAGCGCAAAGAGGAGGAACCGCTGATTGAACTGGAACCGGTGGTAATTCGCCGCAAAGAAGAAAAGCAAGAAGCAGTGGTAACGACACAGATGGTAGAACAGCTGGAAGCAGAAAAAATCAAAACAAGCGAAAAGAAAAAGAAACCTTCCGGAAAGAAGGTCAAGCAATGAGTTTAGAAATTATTGCGATGGATCTTGACGGAACATTATTAAACTCAAAGAAACAAATCACAGCGTTTACGGAAGAAACGCTGCTTCATTTTGCCCAAAACGGGAAAACATTAGTATTGGCCAGCGGCCGTTATATGCGGGAGGTCAAGCGTTATGCCGAACAATTAAAGCTGAGTGAAAATCATGGCTATATGGTATGCGGAAATGGTTATGAAGTCATTGACTGTGCCAATGGTCATGTACATCATTTTGATCGGATTGATGTCAATCTGGCCAAAGATTTGGTTCATATTTCACAGAAGCATCATGTGTATCAATATATCCAGATCAAAGGAGTATATCATTTGTGTGCGACAAATATGATTGAGAAAATCATCAAGCTCTTTCATAAGACACTGAACGGCATGCATCGTTTGGGCTATCAGAAGCTTGATTATACGACACATCTGCTGGATGAGACGATTTTTACCAAAGATATCATTCAGGATATGCAGGAAGATGTCGTCAAGATTGCTTTATCAGGAATGCCTGATAGCTTAAAAAAATGCAAGGAAGAGATTGAGCAAAAATATCCGGATCTTTTTGCTTTTTATTACGTCAATGCTTTTTCATTGGAAATATGCATGGCTACCGTCAGCAAAAAAAATGCCGTAGCTTATGTCTGTGAACAATTGGGCCTAAGTCTGGACAATGTCATTGCCTTCGGAGATTCCGGCAACGATGAACCGCTTTTAAAAGCAGCCCGAATAGGAGTTACAATGAAAAATGGCAGCCGACGTGCTTTATCTCATGCCCGTACCATCAGTGATTATTCCAATGAGGAGGACGGTGTGGCCAAAGCTTGCCTGAAATACATAAAATAAAGCAGCTGCAATAGCTGCTTTTTTAGTTCAGATAGCTTTCAAAAGCTTCTTTTTCAATAATAATTTCACCGGCAACAGTTGGTTCATTGCTTTGATTGAACAAGAACATCAATTGATTGCTGGCAACATAATTACGATTGATCTCAAAATAAGCATAACCGCCGTTTTCGCCTAAATCAATCGGTCCAATCTGCATCGTTCCCGTATCATCCACCAAAGATACACTCAACGGCACGGTTGTTTCATAATAGATTGTAAAGCGCAGAGTATCTTCCTCTGTAATTGCTTCAATGCGATCGACATGCAATGTATCACCGAATGCTTCCAGCTGATCCGTAAAGGCAAGTCCTTCGGCATCTCCTGTATTTTCTTCATTGTCCTGAGGATTTTCTTCTTCCGGATCTTGCGGCTGTGTCGGTGTTTCAGTCGGTGCTTCCGGATCAGTATCCGGATTTTCAGCTGGTGTTTCCGGTACTTCTGCTGTTGGATTTTCCGGTGCCGGCTGCTCAACTCCTTCATTGCGGAGCATGCCCACGATCAAGGCTCCGACGACTGCCACAACAGCAATCGCCAATAATCCCAGCACGATCAATGGTCCGCGTCCATGATTCGGCTCATCATCTATTTCTTGTCGGATTTCTCTTTCTGGTTTTATTTCTTCTTGCTTCATTTCTCTTTGAGGTCTTGCTGCATTGAGATCTTGCATGGCTCTTCGAATCGCCTGTCTGTCTTCCTGATCATCACAAGGCTGACCGCAGTTGGGACAGAAATTCATGCCGTCTTCAATCTCTTCGCCGCAGGTTTTACATCTTTTGCTCATAATATTTCCCTCCTGTATTCATTATACACTGTTTATTCGTTAAAAAAAAGAAACTCGCTATGAGTTTCTTTTGATAATTAAAGCAATTACTTCTGCAGCTAATTCAGGATCATCATTGCAGACAACATATTTATAGTTGGAAACCAATTTCAGCTCCTGATTGGCTTTAGCCAATCTTTCCTGAATAATTTCCTCAGGTTCGCTTCGGCGTCCGCGGATTCTCTTTTCCAATTCTTCCATACATGGCGGAATGATGAAAATGGATAATACATCCGGACATTTTTCACGCACTTGAGTAGCTCCCTGTACTTCGATTTCCAAAACGACATTTTTTCCTTCGTTTCTTAATTTTTCTACGGCTGCCAACGGCGTACCATAGTAATTGCCGACAAATTCTGCCCATTCCAAAAGTTCTCCGTTGTCAATGGCTTTCTGGAATTCTTCCTTTGTCGTAAAAATGTAATCAACCCCATCTACTTCTCCATTGCGCGGTGCACGAGTTGTCATAGAAATAGAATAAGTCAGATTCAAAGACTTATCTTTCATAAAGTATTCACGAACCGTGCCTTTTCCTACACCGCTAGGACCGCTGATAACAATTAGTAAACCTTTCTTCATTCTTTTACCCTCGCTATTATGTTTTATGATAACCCTTGAACACAGGAAAGTCAATCGCATTTTGTAACTTCTTTCATAACTTGTGCTATAATGATTAAGCAGTGAAGGAGGAGTACTTATGGCACTAGACGGATTATTCATGCATCAGATTGCCAAACAGCTGAAAAATATCCTGCCTGCAAGGATCAATAAGATCCAGCAAGTCAGCGATACAGAAGTTTTACTGCATCTTCGACATGACAGTACCAATCATAAATTAATGATTTCAACCCATACACAATACAATCGTATTTCTTTGACTTATGAAAATTATCAAAGTCCCTCTGTCCCAAACAACTTTATCATGGTCTTGCGCAAATATATTGACGGCGGTTATATTCGCTCCATTGAACAGGCCGGATTGGATCGTATCTTGGATATGCGTGTGGCAGCGACCAATGAAATGGGCGATGAACATGATTTTCATTTGTCCATTGAATTGATGGGAAAATACGCCAACATCGTATTGATCGATGAAAATAATAAGGTCATTGATGCCTTGAAACGAATTCCGCCTTTTGATAACAACAAACGAGTGATTTTTCCGGGCATGCAGTTTCAGCTGCCGACAGCTTTTGATAAAAAAGATCCCTTTACTCAATTTGAGGTATCCGAAAATGAATCACTCACCAAACAATTCCATGGCTTTTCACCTTTGTTGAGCCGTGAAGTGGAATGGCGTATGCATCATGGAGAAGCATTTCAGGATATCATGAAACAGATTGAACAAAGTGAGACATTGTATCTGCACAATGAAAGCTCACAGTTTCATTGCATTCCATTAACGCATTTGGGCAAATGTGATGCATATCCGATCATGAAAGGGATGGATGTTGTCTATTTCCATCAGGAGGAAAAAGAACGCATCCGCCAGCAAAGCGGTGATCTTTATAAGCTTGTCCGCAAGGAATTGGCAAAGAATACACAGAAACTGCCAAAGCTGAAAGCGACTTTGGAGGAAGCCATGGATTGCGAAAAATATCGTGTATATGGCGATCTTTTATATGCTTATGCCTACATGTTCAAGGATAAGGTCTCTCAGGCTGTCGTGCAGGATTTTGAGACCGGAGAAGATGTCTGCATCCCTCTGAATATCAAATTCGATGTCAAGCAGAATGCCAAACGCTATTATCAGAAATATCACAAAAGCAAGACCGCTCAGATCATGGTACAGGAACAGATTGATCTGTGTGAAAAGGAAATCAGCTATTTCTCTTTATTGGAAAGTCAGCTGGATTTTGCCAGCTTTGAAGATGCCAAGGAAATACGTGCCGAACTGGAGCGTCTGGGCTATCTGAAAAAAGCCCCTGTCAAAGGAAAACCAAAGAAAACCAGTGATGTGCCTCATTACATGACTCTATCTGTCAATAACGATACTATTCTTGTCGGCAAGAACAATCTGCAGAATGAATATCTGACCTTCCATTATGCCAAGAAAAATGATTTATGGTTCCATGCCAAGGATTATCATGGAGCTCATGTCATTCTTCAAAGCGATGATCCAAGTGAAGAAGTCATGCGTATGGCGGCCATGTTTGCCAGCTATTATTCTCAAGGAAAAAATTCCAGCAGTGTGCCGGTCAATTACTGTGAGATCAAGAATCTGAAAAAAGCCAAAGGCAAAGCCATTGGGCAGGCCCTTCTGACAAGCTATAAAACCATCTATATTGATCCGGAAGAAAAAATGATTCAGGAATATATTGATCAATATCAAGTCAGAAAATAAATCAATGCTTAATAAAAAAGATAGAAGATTGAACCTTATTTGAAAGAGTATCTAAAATAACTTAGGAAATCGAGGAGCTACATAATTTCTTGTGGCTCCTTCTTTTTTCGCTTTCCATTATGTTGGGGTATTTTTGATTGA
>CALUVS010000069.1 GCA_944324265.1 uncultured Traorella sp. | reverse complement strand
GGGCAGATGAAAAAAACAAAAAATTCCATGTCGCATTTTTTTTTTTATTAAGTCCAGCAAAGGGGAGCGAATATGCATTCCAGATGGTTAAAAACAGCAGCTCGGACATTGAGTGGTTTTTATTCGGAATGTTTGGACATAATGATTTGTCTATGATGAATCGGAGAAATTTCCATAAAATTGGCGGATATAAGAGAGAGGATTTGCCAGATTTAATGGAGAAGTATCGGATTGATTTGATATGTATTTTGCCTATATGGCCGGAGACTTTTTGCTACACAATATCGGAGGCAGTGCTGTGTGGGATTCCTGTGTTGGCAACTGAAATCGGAGCAGTGGGTGAGAGAGTAAAGGCCCTCGGATGTGGATGGACAGTTCCTCATGGGACATCATATCAAGATATTCTGAAAAAGATAGATGAGATAAAAAATGACTATGAAGAGTATAGCCGTGTTTTGAATATAGTAAATAGTTTATTGTTAAAGACAACAGAAGAAATGTCAGAGGATTACGATAAAATATATCAGAACGCGAAAAAGAAGACAAAGGGAACTGGCACATATGAAAGAAAATTTGTGCTGAACGGTTATCTGTGGGCAAATGACTTGGGTGGATTTTCTGAAGCAGATGCAGATCTTAATAAAAGATTAAATGAAGCAGAGAAAAGGATACAAGCTATAACTAGTTCCATTACATTTAAAACAGTTCAGGCTTTAGCTGGAGTTAAAATTCCTTTCAGAAAGCAAATAAAAAGTTTGTTGTTTAAAATGTACAGCATGACAAAAAAGTAGCAGTTGGAGAAGATAGATGAAAAGATCAATAAAAACTTACATTCTTGCAGCATTAATATTTCTGTTTTTAGGTGTTTTTCTGTACTTTGTAGGTGGAGATGAACTGAAATATCAAACTATTTCCACGGAAATGGAAGATGCAAGCAGCGTCCTTCCAGAAATTTCGGAAGGGGTTGAAGTGCGGCAGAATCTAATTATAGAAAACGATATTCTTGAAAAAATATCTATACGTATGGCTACTTATGCCCGTACGAATACAGGTATTTTAACTTTGTCTTTGGTGGACAAAAAAAGCGGAGAGGCCTTGGAACAGCATCAGGTAGATGTGAGTCTATTGCCAGGTGATACACTGTATGAGTGGGAATTTGAAGAGCCATTAGAGAACTGCAAAGGACGAGAAATGATTTTAACTGCAGGAGCGACGTCTCCGGCGGGAAGTGGGATTACTTTCTATATGAATCAGAATATCTCAGATGGAAATTTGTCGGTAAACAATGAGATGATTTCTGGCATTGTCTGTTATAGCCTCCAAGAAAAAACAAGCTATTGGTTTGGAGAATATTACTGGTATATTGTCGCAGGGCTTGTAGGTGCAGTTGAACTGTATCTTCTGTATTCTGATTGGGCAGAAAAAAAGGGAAGAGTTACATTCATAGTGCATATGAAAGGAATTTGGAACCGGTACGGATTCCTTATTCGGCAGCTAGTTTCTCGAGATTTTAAAACTAAATATAAGAGATCTGCATTAGGATACTTATGGAGCTTTTTAAATCCATTATTATCCATGCTGGTCCAATATATAGTTTTTTCGACATTGTTTAAGTCAGATATTGAAAACTTCCCCGTATATCTGTTGACTGGAATTGTTTTATTTAACTTTTTTTCAGATGCAGTTGGACAGGGGCTGGGGGCAATTGTGATTAACGCTGCCCTGATTACAAAAGTATATGTACCCAAGTATATTTATCCCGTTACAAAAGTTGCATCAAGTTCAATTAATTTGCTGATTTCTATTATACCGCTGTTTATAGTTATGTTATTAACTGGACAGCCCTTCAGGAAATCGCTGCTGCTGCTGCCGTTCCCATTGATTTGTTTGCTTGTGTTCTGTATAGGGATGTCGCTGCTTTTGAGCTCATCTATGGTGTTTTTTAGAGACACGCAGTATCTGTGGGGGATTGTCAGCTTGGCTTGGACGTACGCAACCCCGATATTTTATCCGGCAGATATTATTCCGGAAAAGTTTATTTTAATTCAAAAATTGAATCCAATGTACCACTATATAAGATTTACTAGAGAGTTATTAATTGCGGGAGTATCTCCATCTATACAAGAGTACGCATACTGCATTATATTCTCTGTCGGCATGCTGGCAATAGGTGCATTGGTATTTAAGAAAACTCAGGACAAGTTTATTCTGTATATCTAGGAGAGAGAAATGATCAAAGTAGAGCACGTTTCCATGAAATTCCGCATGGCAAATGATAAGGTCATGAGCTTAAAGGAGTTCTTGGTGGCTGTTTTAAAAAGAAGACTGACTTACGAGGAATTTCAGGTACTGGACGACATAAGTTTTGAAGTGAAAAAGGGAGAGGTAGTTGGAATTATCGGGAAAAATGGCGCAGGAAAAAGCACTCTTCTTAAGATAATAGCAGGAGTTATGAAGCCGACGTCAGGAAAGGTAACTGCCAATGGGAATATTGTTCCTATGCTTGAGTTGGGATCAGGATTTGATCCTGAGCTCAATGGGAGAGAGAATATTTTCCTGAATGGCGCTATTTTGGGATACAGCCAAGAGTTTTTGCAGGAAAAGTATGATGAAATATTGGAGTTCTCAGAATTAGGGCAGTTCATAGATATGCCTATTCGCAATTATTCATCAGGTATGATGATGAGATTGGCATTCTCTATTGCAACCGTTGTACAGCCGGAAATTTTAATTGTAGACGAAATTTTGGCTGTAGGGGATGAAGGCTTTCAGAATAAGAGTAAGGCTCGTATGATGGAGCTGATGAGTGGAGGAACAACGGTATTATTCGTATCTCATAGCTTAAAACAAATTGAGGAGATGTGTGACCGTGTGATTTGGTTGGACAATCACAAGATTAAGATGATTGGGGAAACAAAAGAAGTTTGCAGAGCTTATGAGGAGTATTGGATGCAGTGATGGGTAAAAGGCAAAGAAATCTGGATATAGAAATGTTGAGGGGAATTGCGATTCTGCTGATCTTATTTTATCATTATACCCAAATCATACCGGGAATTATGAATACACATTGGCTTCAGATGATAGATGAAGGCTTTTGCCAGATGGCAATGATCATGTTCTTTTCGATTAGCGGGTTTGGCTCTTATGTATATTTATTTAAACATAGAGATGGAAAGGCTTTATCATATGTGAAAAAACGTTTTCGAGCGATTGCCCCCCAATACTATTTTTGCCTGGTAGTATTGCTGCTCACAGTAAGCGCTAATTTCCTAGCGTGGAACCAGATATTGAGAGTGAGTGCTTTTTTTGCATTTGTTCAAAATTTATTTGCATCAACAAACACGATGATTAATGGGGCAACATGGACAATTGCATTGATGATGCAATTCTATTTGATAGCTCCTTTGGTGTATAAACTTGTGCAAAAGTATGGAGTTAAATTCTACGTACTCTCTATATGTGTTACGTTTCTGATTCGTATGCTAGTAAGTCTTTATATACGGCGGATAAATGGGGACTCGTTCTTGTTTGTAGTATATTCTATTCGTCAGATTTATACGACCTTTGACATTTTTGTGGGTGGAATGATTGTCGGGAAAAACTATATGGAACGAGAAAGAGAACTTAATGCATTTAGGTGCAGATGGGGGGTAGCAATAGTCTTTTTGAGTATATTGGGATCTTTTATGGTATTTACCTATACGCCGTCCTCAAATTATGTTTGGGGAGCTAATGTGAGAAGTTGGATGTGGCCTGCTGTGTTGGGGATAGAGGTTGCATTTCTCCTCCATTTATGTACGGGAATTAAATTGAAATATCAATCAATTGGAGGGAAATTCATACAATTCATAGCAAAAAATGAATATGGTATTTATTTGTGGCATATGCCGTTAATTAGCACCATATCTGTGAGTTCACCCATGTATGCAGGTGCTTTGGAAAGATCTCCAGAAGGAACCTTGATAGTAATGGGTATGTTGGCTATCATGGTTGGAAAAGGTTCAAATGATCTGTTAAATAGATTTGTAAAGAAAAACTTGGATAAAGTTGTTTAGGAGGGGAAAAGGATCAAGGTAGAGCATGTTTCCATGATATTTCGTATGGCAAATGATAAAGTCATGAGTTTAAAGGAGTTCAGGAAAGGAGACGGAAAATGGCAATATTGTTCCTACGCTTGAGCTGGGGTCAGGATTTGATTCGGAGTTCAACGGGAGAGAAAATATTTTTCTGAATAGCGCTATTTTGGCTGTAGGGGATGAA
This sequence comes from uncultured Traorella sp., assembly GCA_944324265.1. GTDB lineage: Bacteria > Bacillota_I > Bacilli_A > Erysipelotrichales > Erysipelotrichaceae > Traorella. Next base: position 4,505 of record CALUVS010000069.1, on the reverse strand, counting down.
CGCTTTCGGAATAAGAGCAAGGCTCGCATGATGGAGTTGATGAAAGGAGGAACAACGGTATTATCTCATAGTTTAAAACAAATTGAGGAAATGTGTGATTGTGTTATTCGGTTGGACAACCATAAGATTAAAATGATTGAGGAAACGAAAGAGGTTTGCAAAGCTTGTGAGGAATATTGGGCGAAGTGATGGAGTGAAAAAATTTAAGACCTGTAGATGATTTTTGGTATAAAGTATAGCTTTAAAGAAAGGAGTAAATGCTATTAATAGCATTTAAGAATTAAGAAATGAAGACGGTATCACAAATCTTAAAAGAAAAATTTTGGATAGCTCGTCCACTTAATACAATTTTAGAGGAAGCAGAAGGAGTTCGCTTCAATATTGTAACAGATGATATTAGTAAAAAAAGTTTATTTGGAGGAGTAGCTACAGCACTAATTTTGGCTACAATTTTGTGTGATCGTAACCAGTGGACTTTACGAATTATTACTCGAACAGAACCATGCAATTTAAATAATTATTATAAGTTTTTGGAAATATACAAATTGAAGGCACCACAAAAGGTCGAGGCATATTCAGATGAAAATTATGATAGCGATATAATTAATTTTTCGCTTCCAATAAGCGATAGCGACATTTTTATGGCAACATCATGGTGGAGCGCTAAGAGTTTGTTGGATAGTAATATTAATAGGCGTATTCTATATATTATTCAAGAAGAAGAGACATTTTTTTATAATTATAGTGATGATAGATTATGTTGCGAAAAGGTTATGGATAGCCCTCAAATAGATTATATAGTAAATTCTAAATTATTATATGATTATTTAAAAAATCATAACTATGATAGTTTAAGTTCTAATTCCTGGTATTTTGAGCCAGCCTTTCCATCTGAATTGTATTTTACGGATGAAAATACATTTAAAGAGAAAAAAGAAAAAAAGAAATTATTTTTTTATGGACGTCCTAAGAATCCAAGGAACTTATTTTATTTTGGTTTAGAATGTTTGGATAATGCCATAGAAAGAGGAATAATTGATACAGATTTGTGGGATATTTATTTTGCTGGATCAGAAATGGAGAATTTTTCTTTTTGCAATGGTTATTCCCCTAAGATTAATGGAGTAATGGGATGGAAAGAATATGCGGCTTTTGCGCGAACGGTTGATTTGGCATTTTGCCTTATGTATACTCCACATCCGAGTTACCCTCCGTTTGATATGCTTTGTTCTGGTGCGGTGGTTTTGTCAAATCAATTTGAAAATAAACAACATTTAAAATATTCATCTAATTTATTATTAAAAGAATTAGATAAGGAAGAAATGATAAAGGGATTAACTGAAGGATTAGAGTTGGCATCAAATTTAGAAAAACGTAAAGAAAATTATTTACATAATTGTATTTTACGTAGTTGGGAAGACAGTTTTGAAAGTATTTTAGCGGATTTAGAGGAAAGGATAAATAAAAGAATTTATGTATAAGCTGAGTAGCCTAAATTATGTTACGGATGAACCGTGGGAAAAAGAGCTTAATTGTCGTGTCGCTGACCTTTTGGAAGCAAAACGGAATAATTTAAAAACTGTAGTTTATTTATATGAGATTGCGGACACCAGTACATTTCGCTATAGAGTTTTTAATATGTATCAATCATTGGAATTGAGCCTTCATTGGCATGGTACTTATTTTTATAAAGATGAATTATCAGTGGTTGAAAAATATTTTGAATATATAGACTTGATTATTATAGCAAGGTTTCGGTGGACTTTTGAAATCGATGAATTGATTTATATGGCAAAAAAAAATGATATTAAAGTTGTTTTTGAAGTAGATGACTTAGTATATGATTTAAAATATTTGCCGGTTATTGTTAATACTTTATCTGTGAACATGAAAGAAGATAGATCATATGATTATTGGTTTGCATATATTTCCAGATTAAATGCAGTGGCTAAGCAGTGTGATGCGATTATTACAACAAATCAATTTTTGGCACAGAAGATGCAGAATGATTTGCAGAAATCATCTTATGTAATACAAAATTTTACGAATAGATATCAGGAAGAAATCTCTGAATTTTATTTTAAACAGAAACAAACTGAATATAGCACAGGAAAATTTGTAATTGGGTATTTTAGTGGAACACCTTCACATATTAATGATTTCCTGACAGTTGCACCAGAGATAAGAGAATTATTAGAAATATATTCGGATATTCAGTTGAGAATCGTGGGATTTATGGAAATGCCGGATTCCATGCGTAAATTAGAAGAAGCAGGGAGGATAGAAAGAAAACCATTAGTAAATTTCCTGGATTTGCAAAAGGAAATAGCAGAGGTAGATGTTAATATAGTTCCATTAGTGAATAATATGTTTTCCAACTCAAAATCAGAACTAAAATTTTTTGAAGCGAGTATCGTTGGAACTGTTACATGTGCGACACCTTCTTTTATATTTAAAGAAGTAATAAATGACAAAGTAAATGGTTACTTATGCGAAAGAGGGAAATGGTTTAATACTATAGCGGATTTATACAATAGTAGAAAATATAATGAAAATAGTGTTGTAAATAACAGTAAAGATTATTGTGTGAAAAGATATTCTTATACTAATCAAACCAAGCATATTGAAAATGTATATGATAGAATTGTTGGTGAAGTATAAAATTATTGGTAATAGACTTTAGAGATAAAGGGGAAGAAATGAGTTATAATAGTTCTGTATATAATGAAGATTACTATAAGTCTCACTGTGGAGTATGTTATGAGCGAGGAAATGGGTGGGAGGAGATATTTGCCCGGCAGGCAAGACGAATAAAAAAAGAGATTGCTCCTAACAGCGTATTAGATATAGGATGTGCAGAAGGATACTTAGTAGAAGGATTGAGAGATTTAGGGATAGATGCAAAAGGAATAGATGTTTCTTCATACGCTATTTCGAAAGTCCGCGACGATATACGTCCTTTTTGCAGTGTTCAGTCTGCAACAGAACCGATAAAAGGGACATATGATCTTATTACTTGCATTGAAGTTATGGAGCATTTATCTCCGGAAGATTTTTCTGTAGCAATAGACAGGATGTGTGCAGCAACAGATACCATTATTTTTTCGTCTACGCCATTTGATGTAAATGAAGAAACACACTATTCAGTCAATTCCGTGGGCTTTTGGGCGGAAAGATTCGCATACAATGGATTTTATCATGATATTTCTTATGACTGTTCATATATTTCTGTTCAAGCAATGCTTTTTCGGAAAGGCAAGAAAACAAATAATGATTTAGTTCGTGAATATGAAGATAAATTATTTTCTCTTTGGAGAGAAAATTGTGTTTTACGAGATAACGTAAATCTTGCTAATGCGAGAATTAAGGATTTAGATAATGGAAATATATTACATGCGGAAGAAATACAGAATTACAAGTGTAAATTGAATGATATCCAAGCTTTATATGAGAATAAATTAAAATTGCAAAAAGAAGAATGTGCCAGTATTGAACAGCGATATAGAGAAAGACTGAGTTTTGAATACTGTAAGAGAGATACATTAGAGAATAAAACTTTGTTGCAAAAGAAAAGATCTGTATTTTTGGAAAAGGAACTGTATAAAGCAAAACAGTTACTTAATGAAAGCAACAATAAGTATTTGACGTTATTAAAGGAATTAAATGTTTACAAAAAAAGTAAACTGGCAAAATTTGGATATAAATTATCAGTAAGACTATCTCCTTTAAAAGAAAGATTTAGTAATCACGGACAATGTAAATTATTGAAAAAAGAAAAAAGCTATTGGAATCCAGTTTTTAACGCATCTGATTATGCATCATTTAATCAGGATATACGTGAGCAATTTGGAATGAATGAAGAAAAATTATTAAGACATTTTATTTGTTATGGAATGAGAGAGGGAAGGCGTGCATCACGTTCGTTTGATGTATATGCTTATTGTGATTGCAATCCAGATGTAGAACAGTTATATGGTGGAGATTTAAGAGATGTATATTTGCATTATATAGAGTGTGGACAAAAAGAAAAGAGGAAAGCAACAAATTAATTTACATTTACATGCAGAGGAATGACGAAGTAATATTATGAAGAAACAAAACGGGATGAGGGCTATTGGGCTTTTTATACTTTTTTCTATGCTGATGGTTAGCATATTTGTGTTAAAAGGGAGACAACGTAGTATTGACGTTGGTATTGAAGCTGAATCACCTTTGGGAGAGATAACTGCAAGTACTCCAATAAAGTTTAGCACTATTATAAGCAATAATAAATTGTCAGGAATAGATTTTCAATTTGGTACTTATAAAAGATCTTCATTACAAGGAAATATTGAAGTAGAGGTAGAAATAAATGAAGATTTAATATTAAAAGAAAATATTGATATAAGTGAAATTAAAGACAATTCGTATTATCCAATAAATTTTCCGGGGTAGTGTCAAGTAATCTATGAAAAAACGAGTCAAGCCAAATTGACTCAACAGAACCTTGAAAAGTGCAGATATCG
>CALUVS010000068.1 GCA_944324265.1 uncultured Traorella sp. | reverse complement strand
AAATCAAATGACCAGAAGTTTTTGATGCATTTCTCGAACTTCTGGTCGCTTTGTCTCTTTTAACTTAATGACATTGGGTTTATAAGGCATTTTATTTCCAAAATCTTATCATTCAAATTAACTATTAATATATTAAAATAAATACCTTTCAATCCAATAAACTAAAACTCATAAATGTCAATTAAAAAAAGAGCCTCAGCTCTTTTCTATTTCAAAATCAAACAGATTCAATCCGGTGATTTCATCCGCTTTTCTGCTTACTTTTCCTTCCATAACATGCACAACGATTTCGCAAGTAGCTGAGATGACACAACGGTTGCAATGTCCGCCAATCACCTGATGACTTTCATCAGCAGCATTGATATGCAGATGCAGATAAGGCAGATCCTCTTTGCTGGTAATCGTACCGATCAGACTGGTAATTTCCATTTCTTTCTCAAAAGTATCCGCATAATATTTCTTTTCACTGACACGATAACAGCCCACAGTCAATTCACCACAAGCCCCTAGTCCCTTAACACTTGCTAAAGCAATTTTTTCTTTCAGTGCTAATTCACTGAGTTTTTCACAAACTTCTTCACCGCGATCCAACCGCACGATATAATCTGTACCAGATTTCAAATACTCCATAATTTCCTCCTAAAATAATTGAAAAAGCAAAACAAGCAATACGGTGATCATACTGCTGGCAATCAAAGCAATGCTGGCCATTGCTCCCTCAACTTCTCCGCTTTCCACCGCTTTGGCAGAACCCAAGGCATGAGCAGCTGTTCCATAAGCCACTCCATTGGCAATAGCATTTTTGCTTTTCAGCAGTTTGATGATAGTTTCACCGAATACACTGCCCAAAATACCGGTAATGATCACCACGGCCACTGTAATCGGTACAATGCCCTGCAAAGTTTCCGATACATCCATCGCTATCGGTGTCGTAACAGACTTAGGAATCAAAGATACCATCAATACATCCTCTACTCCCAAAAATTTCGACATGACAATGACACTGACAATGGAAGTCACACAGCCCACAAACGTTCCGATCAAAATAGCTTTCCAATGTTTTTTCAATAATTCCTTCTGCCGATAGACAACAATTCCCAAGCACATCGTTGCTGGCCCTAAGATCATATTGATCAGCTGTGTATTCTGATCATAGCTTTCCAATGAAACAGCTCCGCTCAAAACAACTCCAATGACCAAAATAATCCCGATCAAAAGCGGATTCGCCAATGCCCAGTGCGTTTTCTTCTGAATCCATGCTCCTGCTCCATAAGCCAAAAAAGTCAGAGCAATCATAAACACCGGATTATTCACGATCATTTCCATGAATATTCTCCCTTCGTGTCAAAGCATTGACCGTCAACAATGTTACCGCAAATGTCAAAAAGGTTGTGACCAATACAATCACTGTCAGACTGATGAAATTCTCACTTAATAAACTGACATGATCCAAAATCCTTACTCCTGCCGGAATAAATAAAACCGGCAATATTTTCAGCAGCACTCGGCTTCCCTCATCAATCCATTTTTCTTTGACTGCTCCGACAAGCAATAAGACAATCAATAAGATCATACTGATAAGCGTAGCCGGCAATGGCAATGACAAATACGTTGTCAGTAAGTCAGCAGCCATATATATCAAAAATAATATGATCAGTTGTTTTACTATCTTCATATTCGCTCCTTTATATAAACACTCTTATTATTATATGCAAAATCTTAAAATGCGCAAAGAAAAACTGCCTGAGCATTCTCAGACAGTCAATTTGATTACAGCAGACGTACGTTAGATGCCTGTTCACCGCGTTCGCCGCGAACTACATCAAAGCTCACCTTTGTTCCTTCTTCCAATGACTTAAAGCCATTGCCTAAGATTGAAGTATAGTGTACAAAGATATCCTTTGCCCCTTCAACTGTGATAAAACCAAATCCTTTTTCATTATTAAACCATTTAACTGTTCCTGTACTCATAAGTACCTCCATTTTCTGTAATTGCATGAGCCAGGATATAAAAAACATATGCTTTTATACCCATGTACTCTTAGAAATAAAGATACTATCGCGTATTTGCATATGTTGAGTTCTCATTTATTAACTTTGAATTACATGTATAGCATAACATGCATTTCCAGGTAAGTCAAACAAATAACACTTTTATTTGTCTTTTTTGAAATTTAGTTCAAAAAAGTCCTTATTCAGCTTGATCCAGAAGTTTTCTTTGTTTGTCGTATACCAATGAACAACAAAACCAGTAATGATCAATCCGCCTAAAAAGCAGACAAGCATATCTGTCATTGTGTCATAAACACCGCTGGTATAATGATTGATTGCATCATTATTAAAGAACACCAGTATCGCAAATTCAAAGAATTCCCAAAATACCGCAATCATCATATTCACTGCATTCATAAAGATAACAGAAATGATGCGTTCATTTGTTTCTTCAACACAAGGTGTCTTCTTCAAATAAGAAAAGATCATAAATGCTAAAGTAGATAAAAACAGCCCGCTGCAGAAATGCAATCCCTTGTCAAAGAAAGGAATAGAATAACCGCCGAATACACTGCCGATCAATGAGGCAATATATACAAATATAATATTAATCAGATAAATAGCAAAAATCGGCTTCAATCGAAATATCTTCAGCGCCGCAGGCACCATCAAAGGCGTAATGATTGCTACAAAACTCATCATCAGTCCACTGGAATTATTTGTTGTAACAGACCAATAAAATGCATAAATCAATGTGATCAAATAGATTGCATGCAATACAATCAATATATTTTTTTCTTTCTTTGTCATATCATCACCTACATTAGTATACTCTTTTTTTTCTTAAAAAAACTTCGTCATTTTCAGAAAGGCAATAAATTCAAATGTTCCAGCAAGATCTTCAGGCCAATCAAGATCAAGATGCAACCTCCGGTCAATTCAGCCTTGCTTTTAAAGCGAGACCCAAACATATTGCCGATAACAACTCCAATCAATGACAAAACAAATGTGGTTATTCCAATAATCAATGTTGCCTGTAAAATTTCCACTTTCAGAAAAGCAAAGGTAATTCCTACAGCTAAAGCATCAATGCTGGTAGCTATCCCCATCATCAACAACTCTTTCAGATCAAGTGATTCATCTTGGCATGTTTCACATTCATCTGTTTCTCTTGATTCCTTGATCATATTCAAACCAATCAGCGCCAGCAGAATAAATGCAATCCAATGATCAATGCTAGTAATATACTGTTCAAAACTGGTTCCCAACAAATAACCCAAAAACGGCATAAATCCCTGAAAGAAACCAAATGTCAAAGCAATCAGAACAGCATGCTTCTTATTGATTTTTTTCATGTTTAAGCCTTTGCATACCGCAACTGCAAAAGCATCCATCGCCAATCCCAGTCCGATAAGCATCAACTCAACAAAACTCATCTCTTCCACCTCATCTTATTTATGGTATGTTTTGTGCAATATAATCATTCTACAAAGTCCCTTATTTGATGTCAATAAGCACTTTTCACATTTTGCCCAAATCAATGAAACTGAGCAAAAACAGCCTTTCAGCTCAAACAAAAATGTCCGGTATTTCTCAAAGTTTGTGGTGTGGATACCCTTATAACAGAAAATGTGGTTATCTGACCTTTATAAGATTATGTGGTTTTCTATGACAATCCTGTGGTCATGCTATAACATTTCTGTGGTTTCAATATCAAAAAATGCCTCCTTATCTTATAATGCAAGTGTCTAAATTTGCTTACAAGAAAGGAGGCAGACATCAACTTCATCAACAACATCTTTAATTATTTCATCTGTCTACTTGACAGGGGCGGTTCATCATAGGACATTCAATCCCTTTTATTTGAGCGTTTCCCCGAATTGAAGAAAGCGTATGAACTGAAGGAAAACTATATTCATTTCAATGAAACGAGCAGCATTCAAAATGCCAAAGAACAACTAGCGGAACTGATTCAAAAATTTGCAGATTCAAACATCAAAGAATACGATGAATCTTATAATCTTTTGATTAATTGGAACCAGGAAATCATTAATTCTTTCTCAACGATTAATAACCGAAGGATCAATAATAGTTATATCGAATCAAGGAACAATCAACTTGAACGACTTATATTGAATGCCAATGGGTTTAGAAATTTCAAAAGAACACGAAATCGTATTCTCTATTGTCTGAACAAAAACGATACTTACAAAATTTAATATATTCAATCAAACACTGAGTGAATTTAGACACGAAAAAGGCGATCACGTGATCGCCTTTTCAGTTACTTAAAACCACAGAATTGTCATAGGCCAACCACAACTTTGTGATAGCAAACCACAAGATCGTAATAGCATGACCACACGCTGTTTATAGCCTAGACCACAGGATTATTTATAATCCCTTTTATTTTCTGCAAAATAATGCATACAGGCATATAAATAGTTTTTTTCAAACTGAACAATAGCTTTTTTGCTGATTTTCAAAAAAGGCAAAAGCATATCAAATGCATGAAAATTCGTTGGATAAACATCTGCTTTCGCTTCTATTCCCGCTTTTTTTAAATTTGCAATATAAGTCAAAGTTTCACAGTAAAATGGTTCTTTGTCTCCTACAAATGTATAGGCAGGAGGCAGATTCGTGTAATCCTTTTGACGAGCGGGAGCGGCATACACCGGTATATCTGTGGTTCTATTGCCCAAATAAACTTTCCAAGCCTTGTGGTTTCGTTTGGTATTCCATACAGGGCCATGATTGTCTTGACTGGAAGGAGTATCGCGGTCATCCAGCATTGGATAGAGCGGCATCTGATAGGCTATCTGTACTTCCTGACGATCTTTGGCCAGCATACAGACGGCAGCACAAAGTCCGCCTCCGGCACTCTCTCCGCCCACCATGATCTGATTGACATTGATTTCCAGCTGCTGGGCATGCTCTTTGATATATTTCAATGCCGCATAGCAATCGTGCAATGCTGCCGGATAAGGAGCTTGGGGAGCCAGACGATATTCCGGAGTCACTACAACCGCTCCATATTTTTTTACTAGATTCATTGCACGGGAAATATAGATCATCTTGGCCATGCCAGTAACATATCCGCCGCCATGAATCCATAGAATGCCCGGCGTTTGTTCTTGAGGCTTTTTGTTTTTCACAGGCTTAAGAATATAAAGATCTATTTTCTGTTCATCGGATTCTATTTGATCCTTGGTCATACGATAATACTTGCTCATTGACAAATACACCCCATATGTCCTTTTGCTTCAAACAGCAATTGAATAAAGCTTTTGTAATAAGGAATAAAAGTATTCTCTTCTATTTTCTGCAGTATTTCTTCCATGCTGGCCCATTGGACACACTGGACTTCTTCTTTCTGCAGAACCAAACTTTGAAGATCAATTTCTTTTTCAATCAAATAAAAATCATCAAAGCCTGTCTCAAAGTTAATGGTCAATTGAGGGCGAATATTTTTCAGGTCAAGAACAAGACCGATTTCTTCTCTTGCTTCTCTTTCCATTGCCTGCTGACTTGTTTCATTGCGCAGAGCACTGCCGCCGGCACTGACATCCCACATATTGGGCCACCCTTCCTTAAAGGGCTGTCTTTTCTGAATCAGCATCTCATTGCGCTGATTAAAGATACAGGCATGCACTACCAAATGATAATTCCCTTTTTCAAACGCTTCACCGCGCTGCATCACATGATCTGTTTTGGCGCGATGGATATCATAAATATCCCATTCTTCCATCATTTCACCTATTATTCAAAAGGATTCATTGAAAAGTCTTCATTCAGTGAGCATAAAAATTCAGTCAACAGATCAATGCATTCTTGGATATCTTTTAAACTGCCGACTTCACTTGGTGAGTGCATGTAGCGCAAAGGAATAGAGACAAGGGCCACTGGAACTCCTTGATTGGTAAATACAATCTTATCTGCATCTGTATAAGTATAACCGTTAGTCGTTTCCCATTGAACTTTCATGCCGCATTTATCTGCACTCTCTTTCAAAGCTTCATTCAATTTTGGATGAACCAATGAGCTATGGCATAAAACCGGACCACCGTCCAGCAAGACATCTGCATCCACGCTGCTGCTTTGAATATCATCGCTGGCATAAGTCACATCCACAGCAATGGCACAAGCAGGTTTCTTATTTACACTAGCCCAATAAGCTCCTCGGCAAGTAGATTCTTCTCCTACGGTTGTTGCGGCACAGACACCGACCTGCACTCCTTTTTCTTTGGCTTGACGCAAAGCTTCCAAAACCACAAAGGCACCGCTGCGGTCATCCAGCGCTCTGGCACTGATACGCCCATTCATCAATTCACGCACTTCTGTTTCCAGCACCGCATAATCCCCGATGCTGACTGCAGTCATTGCTTCCTCTTTATTGTTCGCACCGATATCCGCAATTAAATCACGAACTTCAATCTTGCCTTTATCCAATAAATTTTTGCCGACTGTAATAGCTCCGTAAACAATCCCATTTTTTGTTAGGATCTGTACCTTTTGTCCTAAATAAGTCTGCGAACGAATACCGCCGGTATTGGAAAACTTGATGTGGCCTTCATTTGTAAAACCGCTGACAATCAAACCAATTTCATCAATGTGCCCGCATAATAAGATCTGAAACTCACTTTCTGGATTGACGCAGGCATATACATTTCCAGCTGCATCTGTATCAATTTCATCTGCAAAATCTGAAGCATACGCCATTACTTTCTTCTGAAGTTCATATTCATGTCCGCTTGGACTAGGTGTCTTCAACATTTCCATCAAAAAAGCTGTATTCATACTCACTCTTCCTTTCCTTTCAGCATACAAGCTAAATTCATTTTGCTTAAAGCATGTGTCATAAGCTTTGATTCATCCAAGCCTGCTTCAATGCAGCGGCAAAAATGATCAATCTGATAATAAAACTCCGGCACTGCTTCATATTCTATTGTTTCTTCCTTTTCTCCAATAAAACACATCTTATGTGCTTTCCAGAAATCCTTAATCACTATTCTGCCCAATTCACCGACAATTTCTGCTTTATTCTCCAATGTATACGCAAAGGAACAAGCAACATCTGCACTCACATCAGCATATTTCAGCTCAAGACTTGAGGATACATCTACGCCTTTTTCCCAATCAATCTGTTTGGGTATGACTCTTGGCCTTTCATCCATCAGAAAATTACAGAAAGCAATCGGATAACAGCCTACATCAAACAAGGCACCGCCTACCTTTTTATCCCATAAATAACTTCCTTCAGGAATTGAATTCTTGCTGTCACGGCAAAAGGTTGCCGTGATATGCTTCAGATTTCCAAGCTTTCCTTCCTTCAGCCAAGCTTTGACCTGCAAGGTTATCGGAAGAAAACAAACCTTCATTGCCTCCATTAAAAGCAAATGCTTTTGTTTAGCTAAAGTCATCAAGCTTTCTGCTTCCTCCAATTTAACAAACATAGGCTTTTCACATAAAACATGTTTATTTGCTTCCAAACATTTCAAAATATCAGAAGCATGACACTGATGCGGAGTAGCTACATAAACGGCATCAACCTCACTCGCTAAAAAAGCTTCCAGATCATCAACTGCACGTGAAATATGATGCTTCTCTATAAAAGCCTTTCCTTTTTCCAAATTACGAGTATAGACAATATCCACAATCGCATGATCACAGCAATCGATTCCCTGCATAAAGCGATGAGCAATATTTCCAGCCCCCAATATTCCAAAATGAATCATAACATCACCATTTCTATTCTATCATTTTGACTATAAGAAAAAAAGAATGGATTCTTTTCAATAAAATCTGAATACAAGTATCTTTATGGCTTAACCTGTAAGCATATCCGCTGAAACCTATTTAACACAAAAAATCAGTTATTTTCAGACAAACACAAACTCATTCATTTGTCAGTAAAGCCATTTACATGCATATAAGTAGATTGAGGAAATCCAAAAACAGAGTGCTGCCATGCTCTCATTTCTCTTTCCCTTTGGAAAAAGAGGAGGTATGGCTATGGAACTGGCAGCCTTGATCGTTGCACTCATTCATGCAATCATCACGTTACTAGACCTTTGCTTTACAATTTTCTTTGAAGCATCAAAGAGGAATAAAAAGTAAAATAAAACACTCCGTTTCCTAAATTCCACAGGACAGAGTGTTTCATTATAAAAAAACATAATGGCAGCACCTGTTTGGTACTTCCTCACTTTTATTATACCACACAGAGTAAGTATTTCAATACAGCTAATCACAGTTTTCTTTGTCAACAGTGCGAAAAATGAAATACGGTATAAATATTGTTCATATAGTTTTATATGATAACTTATTCATGAAATTCAAATGGAAACTCATTCCTTTTCAAACATAAAACAACTGATTACAATCATGCAATAACAAATAATAAGGGCATATACAATCTGATTCATTAATATCAATCCCAACATGATCAATAACCAAACCATGAGCATATATAAAGTCTTTTTCTGATGTTTCTTTTTCATTTCATTTGACAATCTTTTATTGGCACAATCAATTGGACTTCTCAAGTAAATCACAAAACTGCTTCCGATGCCAATTACAAAAAGAATCAACTGATAATGATTTAAACCTATCATTACAAAAATATCCAGAAGCAAATAGGTAACTAAAAAAGTAATAAAGCAAGCTCCCATACTTGATGCATGATATCCGCCGGAATATTTTCGAATTGACATATAGCACCCATAATATAAGAAAAAATGCATTAGATTCCGCTTCAAAAGAACACATACTGCTACCATCCCCAATAAATAGAAAAGTTTAAATATTAGGCTTAACTTGCAATTTGTTGTATTGAGAGATTGACATTAACGATATTAAGAATTAGGTGCAAAAATATCTTCATT
>CALUVS010000067.1 GCA_944324265.1 uncultured Traorella sp. | reverse complement strand
TGTCGGGATAAGCCCAAAAACACAATATATAGTGTTATCTACTTGTTAGACCACAATTACTTGGTCCTCGGAGCTTTGATGTTTGCCTGTATCATTGGTATAGGTTAAGGGTCACCCCGCGAAATCGGTCAAAATACCACTTTTCAAACGAAAAATACCACTTTTGAGCCCAATTTTAAGAAAAATACCACTCTTTATTAATTTGAATAGAAATGAACAGTTAATTATGATAAAGCAATGTCCCACTTATTTATTTTATATCATGAACATTTAAGATAAGTATTTTTTCATAAATATTCATATTATAGACTTTTAGAAACTTGCTTATCAAAAAGTTGGTCATTGAGAAGTTTAAAGGCATCCTCAACAGTCTTGACAGGCTTATCATCATCTTTTAATGGGAGACTATTGTCATAGAACTGACCGTCGTGGTATTCAATATCCACATCATTCCCATTGACTTTCTTAAGGAACGTGCGGGAACTGTCCTCCGTCAGGTACCCACGGCCACAATTATATTCAACATCTAAACCGTTATCTTTCAGTCGACAATATAGTGCATAACTCATTGCTTCTACGTATTCTGCACTCAGTCTTTCTCTCTGATATAAGATCACACGCTTACGCTTTCCCATGTCGATATTAAAACGATTTTTCCACATATACTCAAACAAACCGCTAATATGAACAAGATTATATAAAAGTTCACCTGTCCCGTCATGTAAGCCGTGAAAATCAAAATCAGTTTGCCTTTGATAAGCATCAATGCAATCATTCAGCCATTTTTCCGTCTGCACCCCTATAGAAACACCGCTTTTCTGATACTCATTGAAAAACATTTTAAACACATCAAAGGACTTCTGCTCCCTCAAAAGCCTTCTCCATGTAAAGTATTGGTTTCCACCCTCAAAGAAGAAAGTATAACTTGAATTTGCCAAAATGGAATAGTCGCCGAAAGTAAGCAATGCCCTCTTAAGAAGGTCGTCCTTTTCAGCTATCATATTTTTATTCAAAAGCTGCTGGATCGTCTCCCAATTTTTTTCAAATATTTGAACGGCATCTTTATGCGCCGTTTCATCAAGCGGAAGCGAATCGTTATTAATTCCCTGTAATCGAAGTGCAAAACCTATCTGTCCATCAAAATATGTATCTCCCTCGGCTTGCTTGAGCGTCGGCTCCCAATCAGAACAACACTTTATTAGCTTGGCTTTCAGGATTTCTTCACTCACTTGATACCCATCAAAGAATTTTATTGTGGGCACTGCGGCAAAATAACCGACTGTGTCTTTGCAGCAATCTCTTGCGATGGCTTCGACAGCATTTCATGAATTGCAAAACTTCTCATCTGTATCAATCTCCGTGTTCCTTACAAGCTTTGTAATAATGTTAATCCAACGGTCGAATGAACGCAAATCATATTGCTCCATAACGACCGCATATGCGGTGACTGCATACAAAATGACGCGTTCTTTACGTTCTGATTTTACCGCTTTATCAAAAACGGAGTCAAATAAGTTTTTAAGTCTGTCCCTATTGCTTTTATAGAGCCAAAGCATAAAATTAAATGTCGACTCTATCTTTCTTATGGATCCAGCGCCTGATACATTCAAGGTTTTGTCTTCGAAAATTTCGCGATAATTATGAAAATTATAGAAGTCGCTGTTATTTAACACTTTTTCAATTTTAGCGTCAGTTTTTCTATTAGCTGACGACTGAGCAGGTAAAATATAATTAAGTATCAACTGATGAAGCAACTTCAAATAATAATCGTCACACCTATCAGCAGGGTTTCCACACGCTTCGGAACAGGAACACATGTTCCAGATAAGCGCCATCCATTCCGTATCAGCCTGAAGCTCGAACTGCTCACAGAATTCCATACTAAGAATATTATTGTGTTCGGGTTTCACAAGTGACTCAGCATAGTCGAAGAGATCAGACTTAAAAATTTCAAATTCGGTCAGCGGCTTTCCTCGCGCATTCATCTTTATATAGAGATCATTTTCATTCCCCATATCATTGATGCTTAGCCCCATATATGTAATCGGACAATCGTCTGCCATAAGCTTGTCTGCGATAGTATTATTTTTAAATAAATTATCAATCTTTTCAAGTACAACCAAGAATGAAGCAACTGACGGGTCACGTTCCCATGACGACACAAACCAAGCAGCATCCATGATAAAACTACTCAACTTATCATTACCCTTTTCAAAATACTCAGGCAAATGATCTATAAGTTGCGTCAAAAAACGACGAGTTGTCTCTCGAGTATTGTATTTAAAACAATGGAGTCGCTTCAGCTCTGCACTCTTTCCTTCTGCCGCAAACGCATATATATGTAATAACAGAAGAAGCGTCAATCTCTGTTGCCCGTCAATTGGAATAAACTTTTTATTATCAAGTTTTCCATATACATAGTTAAGATCAAGGATTTCCATAGTGTCCAAAGCATTGAAAATATCATTAAGCAAACGATTAAGTGTAAATTCAATCTTTTCATCTCTCCTACCTTGAACATAATCTCGTTGAATGGCTGGTATATCAATTTCATTAACGCCCGACTGTGTAATAAAACGCCAAAAGCTTACTTTACTTCCGTTTGACATACTCGAGCCTCCTTAATCAACACTCGTTTAATCTCATCCAAATAACATTCCGCATCAACAGTGTCCCAACGTTGCATGTTCTTTAATCCTACTTGAAGAACTGCCTGAGTCGAAAGAAGAGATGACTTATGAGAAGTTCAGAAGAGCTTATCCCGACATTCAAGGCAACCTGTACGGTGCAAGCGAAAGGTACATAACCGACCTCGATTGGGCAGACGTTGCCACAAAGTTTGAAGCGGATGAAGAGCTTGGCAGGGTACGGAATATCTACTACTTAGCGCGGAACTACGAGCAGAAATACGGACAAAAAGGTCAAGCAAAAACAAGCGGGGAGGTGGGATGATTATGTCCAAAAAACCAAGCAGGTTATTTTTTGTACAGGAGGGAATTTGGACAATGGACAATGAAGGTGAAATGAATCTTACAATCAGAGCGATGGTTGCACAGGAAGAGAGCAGAAAAATGTCGGAACGCGTGAAGGCGGGGCAGGAAATCAGCCGTGCCAACGGTGTGCTATACGGTAACGGCAATGTATTGGGCTATGACAGGGTAGGTTGTAATATCCCTGTATCTCTTTGTCCTTGAAGGCTGTGTTTTTGGGGTATCTCTTAGATAATTTCACAGAAATTTCGTGTGTGCACCTCTCACTTAGTAGCCACGAGAATGGCAAAATCGGAGCCCCTGATTTTAAGATTTTTTAGAATAGCGACAAAAAACAGCCCCTTACAAGGTAGCCAAGTAAGGAGCCGTTTTTATGCGTATGCCGATATTTTTCTGTTTGGAAGAAAAGTCAATTCAATGATTTATACCTGCAAGCAGCTACAAAGTTAAAAAAATCCGCCCGAACATAAAGCTGATTTACGTCAGAGCGGAATACCCACATATCAGTGAGAATTACAAAGATTACTTATTAAATTTTTACGATGATACCTATTTCCCCGACTAAATTTTGAACGCTAGCAGAGCCGCTTACATTGAACGTAATTACTATATGATAGACAAAGCCGCTATTTGTATATTTTATTTCGACAAGACCTATTCCACTTCCTGCACACAAATATCAAATAATCATGTCGGCTATTCCAATACAAAGGTCAGCGGAACAAAGCTCGCTTATGATTATGCCTTATCAAAAAAGAAAACAATAATTAACTTATATTGTGATACACAATAAGAGGATGGTTGAAGGCAATCAATCATCCTCTTCGTTTTATGTATTTATAAAATTCGCACTCACTGCAACTTTAAGAGTTCGTTTGCCCTCTTTTGCAGGAATTTTCCTATGGTTTTCAACCTGCTCTGCGGAAAATTTTCGTACTCAAACGCGAAAAGTGCCTAATTACTTTATTTAAGAATGACTTTTATGAGGAACCATCTACTTAGACTATATATACATATTTTTCCTTAAAAAGCAAAGAAATTAAATGAACATATTAAATTCAGCATAATAGACTATATAACGATAATTAATTTTTATCATGAAGTGATGTGATTGTTTCCTGTAATTCAGCAAAATTCATAACTTTATATCCAAAATTTTTCATTTTATTATATAATTTTTTATCTTCCGTTATTAAAATACAATCATTAGCCACAGCTGTAGTGGCAATAACGGCGTCTACTATATTACTTTTATTCTGATTCAGTATATTTTTATAAACCTCGCCAACTTCTTCGGAACCAAAACACGCTTCCCCATCCAGACGTGAATATCCAAAAACAAATATAGCATCTGGCAAATATTTTACATCTGCCTTCAGCAAAGAGATAACATTCCATGTTGGATTATAGGACTTGTTTTCACAAGCTTCTCCCATTACGCTTCTTGGCACATAAATATCTAATTTATGTCTGTTCTCCTTAATAAAGTCTAAATTATGTTGCACTTTATCAATGGCATTATTATCTAAAAGAATCTTTAACATTTGTTATTTTATCCCTATACTTGCAAGTTTACCAATAAAATAGTTATATTTTTCTCTAAGAGACGAATCTGTAGTTGTACCAAGAATATTGTTTACATATCTCACGACCCTATCACAAGCACCAAGTTGTTTTCTGTAATATTTTAACCTGCTAAAATAGTCAACCGTATAAAAACCATCAAAATCCTTGAAGACCAATCTTTCCACAGTAGTTTCACCATTTCTTGTTTCATGTGTACGAAGGGGGTGCAAAATATCGCCAGTCATAATTATTCTTGGATATTTTGCATTTCCTTCTTCCAATAAGTATGCTCTTGTCAATCCTTCTCCAAAAATAACATCTCCATCCGAATATATGTAGCCTTTTACTATACCGCCCCTTACAAAGATTGGAGTATCGCAATTAAGAAGTTCCCATTGAATAATAGAACACGCCATTATGAGGATCATTAATTTTTCATTATCGGTAGCTTCAATATATAGACAAATGCTATCCGAAATTATTTTAGAGTTTATCCTGTAGTCCTTTTGACTGCCTTCTATCTCCTTACCGGAGGGGTCTGTCTCTTTTGACGACACCTTAAAAGGATAACGTATTTTCTCAAAAACTTTAAGCAGATAATCGCATTCCTTTTCTTTTATTAAATTCTTAAAGCCAAGCATATCCAAAAATGCTATGTAACACTCTTGATATTCCATATTCATATAATTCTTATTTTCATCAACTCACTAATGTTGAAAAATTAAATTTACAACAATAATCATGCTTTCTATCAAGCAATAATATCTTAATAAGACACTTTCTTATTATCTGTTTCTAGATTACTTCAACAGTCTTTATAGCATTTGTTTTATAATCCCCTAAAGTAATATTTATGTCATTGTTCAGCACCCTTGCATTTATGATACTTACGTCACTAACAGCAATATCATACACAGTAATATGATCCGTGATTTCCATATATAAGATTCTACTACAGTTATGTTGATTCGGAGAAAAAGGATTGCATCCATTTACTGTAGTACTTGACTTAAGTTCCACATTTCCTACAAAGTCATAAGATCCTGAGTTATCTATTTTTAAGCTTGTATCATAAAATGATTTTATAATTTCTTTTCGCAAAGGTTCTGGAAAATGCGTTCTGTTTTCGGGACAGTACTTGCGATAAATTTCTTTCACTTTTTTCCATGAATTAAAAAAAGTTTTCAATTCGGTTTTTGTCATTTTAAATTCCTCTCATGTTTATTGTTTTAAGTCTCAGCGCAGAGTTGTTCAATGCGAGCGACAATGCGCAAATAAAATAATCTTTATTCCATAAACCAATGTAAATCGGCAAATACTATCTTCTATAATTTTCAAGTATATTTTTAATCCCTGAACTTGTCGCTTGCTTTTTTAACAACCAATTTAACACCTGGAATAATGCGGTTAATTCCTTTATGGGACTTAGCAATATAAATAATTTAATACAATCCAGATCTGTTATTGTATATGTTGGGTTATCTTTTTGCATATCATAATAATTCAATGATTTCCCATCCCATTGTTCTAAAGGACAATTAATCTGATTATAAAAATTTAATATTTTATTTGCTGAAGACTCATAATAATCAAAAGCAGATAGCTTATCGGACTTACTATATTCAAATACAGTTTTCTCCAATACTTTTATATTCTCGCTTATACTACGCATAAGCGTCAATGCGCAAGGACTAAAATCTTTATCTTCATAGAGATTTATAGCATCCTCGCAGCATCTTGATATTTGATCATCGCCTAATACTACATTCTTTAGAATTTCACGCAATTTCAGCGCATACAACTGACCTACCAGCTCAACATTGTCATCACTAAACAATATCTCCTCTGGTATATCAGGCGTGCTCATCATACAGAAAAATAGTCCTTTATCTTCCAATTCTTTCATATATTGGCTATATTTTTCTGAAAAAAGATTTTGCCTTGTCATGTAGAGGAACAAATAATAGTCTATAAACTTAAGGCTTACTTGTAATTCTTTTTTGTCACTTTCATTCAAAATCTTCAAGTATTTTTTAAATTCATCACTATCTTTAGCTTCTTCGTTGACCAAATCCTGAAGTTGAGCTCTTAAATTTTCTATATCTTGATTTTCATCGATATTAGCTATTCCGGGTATCTTTTTATACTGTTCATGTAACTGCTCTAAAAGCCTATTACCTTCTTCGGTAGTTTCTTTAAGCTCGTTAAACAATTTTTCTTGAGCCTTAATAGCCTTTATTCTTATTTGCTCTTTTTCCAATTTCTCTTTATTACGTTCTGCGCTTAGATTATTATAGTATAAAAACAATGCATTAATTGCACTTGTTAAAAGCAATAACGCAAGTATACCATTTGCGTTATTGAACTTATCACGATCAAAATTATCATGAGCAATTGAGTTGCGCAAATTCAGCCCAACTTCTCTACCTCTTTCATCTTTATCACGGATAAGACAATAACTCAAGTATTGCATTAATTCTACTGTCAAAATTTTTATAAGAGGACTATTTATATCATAATAATTCAGAAGAATTCCAAGCGTTAATTTATCAGAATTATAGAAGCTATTTGCTTCTTTCTTTTCAGCAATATATATTATTCTAAGAACACGTTCGATTAACGTTATATTTGTTAAAGTAAAATCAACCGCTGCATCTTGCTTATCTTCCTCATTTAGCTCTTTATTAAACAGATAATCTTGTCCTTTCTTATACAAGCTTTGTAATTGCCTTTGAACCCGCGAAATATCTTCATTTATAACTTTAAAAATATATGAAAGGATATTTTCTGTATTGTTATAAAAATTTCCCCACTTCTCGGGATTAGAAATATAATAATTCAATGCATTGCAATAGATATTATTATAAATACCTATAAGCTGTTGCGTCATCATACCAAAGTGGTCATTTGTATCTAAATTAGTACTTACCAGCTCTGTAAGCGATGTCCTTCCTATCTGCATAGCATGAGCACAGAAATGCTCTACTTTCCCTTTTTTTGAATTTCTGGAATGAGTAAGCATTATTTGTTTTAAGTACCAAGGAATTGAAGGATTATCAAATTGCTTCTTTATTTCATCAAAAGGAATTTCATAAGAAAAAGAATGTCCTTTCTCCTCCAGCCATCGATTGTTAAGATCATCTACAATATATCTATGTTCATCATAGTAATTATATCTGGGACTAGATATTGCTTTAAAAAACTTAAGAACGCTTTTATAGATTATCTGATATCTTAAAGCAAGCTCTATATCTTTATTATCTAAAATCTTTTTTCCTAATTTATCAAAAGCGTCCTGAATCTTATTTTGTACATCTACCGAGGGGAAGTCCTTATTAATGCATATATTTGCCCCTATTCTAATTAAGCTTCCCATTCTATGCTCTAAAAACGCAGATAAATTATCCTCACTAAACAGAACGGCATATAATGAAGGAAATTTTTTAAACACTGATTTATATTCATCATAAGAATCTAAAACGAGATAGGGTTCTTTGTTAATTGCTCTTTCGTACGTTTCTTCAGTCAAAGATTTATAAAACTTGGGTAAAATACTATAAATAGCGTAGCACAAATCATACCCAAAATCTTTGGGTACTGTAAAATCATAATTATTTAAAAACAAAACGATGTTTTTTTCGCAAAATTTAGCCTTGAAATCCTTAAAATCCTGCTTAACCTTATCAAAAATATCTTTATATTCATCAGTTAAGTAAGATTTAAAGTCCCATTTTTCTATTTTTGTTACCAAACAATAGTCAGCAATATTTTCCAAAGTATATGCCGAATTAAAATCGTACGAGGAAAAATAAGCTCTAACTTCATCAATATGCCTATTGACAGTGTTCAGTTCATGAGGATTAGCAAGATCTTTCTCGCTATACTGCCTGTATTGTAAATGTATTATATCCTGAAGCATTTTAATTTTTGTCTTCCTTATTTGATAATAGAGCTAATGAATATTCGTCACTAATTTCTTTTTCTGATTTACCCGCTATATCATAAAACTCATCAACGGAGGGTATTAACTCATCATGGACTTCTACCTCACTTAACGGATGCAAATAACCATTTATACAGTCTAAAAGAATATTAAATTCATCTTCCGTTGCCACTTTATAACCGCTTAATGCCCATTCACTTTCAAGAATATCCTTTATAGTTTGTGTCTTGTCAAGATTTGCACTACATAAAAGGCTCAAATCATCTTTCAGGTTTTCAACATTGTAATCAACTTTTTGACAAGTTTTTATTGATATGTAAAATTTTAAAATAAACACAACAAATTGTTTTTGAACGTAATCACAGTCACTATTAGGTATAACGACTGTATTTATATAATTAAATACCTCTATCAACTCTTTAATTGAGACCTTTTCCTTGCTGCAGAAATTCTGCAGGAAATCATAGCAAGGGGTTGAACCTAATTCTTGATTTAAATAATCACCAAATATTTTTTTAAACGAATCAACAAGAAACGATTTATGCTTATTGAAAATATCATTGATAGCCTTATTATATTCTTGAAACTTTGATTCCAAATCATCTTTTTCAAATAGTATTTCACCATTCGCATGTGCACAAGAATCTCTGCAATCAATTAACATTGATATAATTTTTCTTCTTTCCTTACCAATGTTATAAATGGGAAGATAATCTTCTATAAATGATTTTTCTGGTATAACCGACAATTCATACGGTGCTGCCACTAAATACCTTTGATTCATTTGCACTTTCTTATCTACTATTTGAATATGCTTATCTAATAAAAACCAAAAGCCCTTATAAAGATAACTCATAAAAAGCATATTAGTGGCAAGAAGGCAAAACTGATATTTTTCATTCTCCCAGTTTTCCGTAAGCGCATCTAATAAATACTTTTTATATGTATTATTTTCCTCATTATAGAAGTCTATCGGAAGATAAGCTTCTATCTCTTGTCTGAAAGTATCAAAATTCATTATTTCGTCTCACTTCCCCAGACTTCATTAATTTTGTCTTTTATCTTTTGCTCAAATATTTGAATAAGTCTTTTATTTTGTTCAACAATAAGCATTTCGTCTTCTACTTTACTTATAATCTTTTCTTGCTCTTCAATCGGTGGTATCGGCACTTCAATCCTTGATATAGCATTTGCATTAAATTGGGGTTGCCCCCCTCCCCCGACTAATTTATTTGCTTGATCCCAATACTCAGGCGATTGCGCAAAAATCCAGTAAAATTTATTTAACACATCTCTTTGGATAAAATCAATTTTAATTAAAAAAGAAGCATAAACAGCAGGATATTCATAGTCAAAAATCGCTGTCTTACCAAAAGTGGCACCTGTTCTAGCAACAATAATATCCCCACGTTTTAAAACATATTCAGTATTCTGATCATTTAAATCAACATATTTTTGATTAAAATTATTTATTAATCCAGCGGGAGATATATCTGTTATTCTTATTAATCTTGCGGATCCTGCTTCTTGAGCCGTTGCCGTATATCCATAAGTTAATTTTGCAATTGAACCAAGTTTTGCCACTTTCCACTGTTTATCGAAGCATATTGTCGGTCTATAATTCTCAACAATTTGCCTTGCGCCGTCTATAATTTTCTGATAACTTTCAAGTCCTGCAACAATCAGCTTCTGCGTTTCAATGGGTGGAAGAGGAATTTCCAGGTTTCGTATGATTTTTTGAGATATATTTGGTTGTGCCCCACCAACACTGCTTGCTATCATTTTGTCTTTCAAAGATTTAAGGACATAATACAAATATTCTGGTACAATTTTTTTGTCAGGAAATAT
>CALUVS010000066.1 GCA_944324265.1 uncultured Traorella sp. | reverse complement strand
CAAGTTAAATGGACCGTATACCCCTAAACAATTGGAACAGGTCATTTTCCCCAAACTAATTTAAATATTCCCTTTTTTCTGTTCTTGTTTTCTTTGATGACTCATAAGATAAAACGGGTGAGTCCATGCGTCAAAGAAGCCGTAAGAGAATGCGTTCTGTATTTTTATCAGCAGTGCTGTTATTTGTTTTTATTTTAGGAAAATTGGGTTATGAACAAATCTTTCATCATGAGAAGATTGTCAGCAAGGCCAAAAATCTTTGGCAGCGAGATTTTAAGCTGGCCGGTGAAAGAGGCCGTATCTTGACCAAGGATGGGGCAGAAATTGCTGTTGATGTGCCCAGTACCAGTGTCATTGTTGTGCCGGCAATGATTCAGGATCCGACAAGTACCGCTCAGATTCTTTCAGAAATTTTAGTATGTGATGCTGATGATCTGTATCAAAAATTATCCAATCGTGTATCAACGCAGAAACTGCAGCCGGAAGGCCGCAATATCAGTGAAGAACAAAGTCAGAAAATTATTGAAGCTGATCTGGAAGGGGTTATATTGGTGCAGGACAGCAAGCGCTATTATCCGAAAGGCAATTATTTAGCTCAGGTTTTAGGCTTCAGCGGAATTGATAATCAAGGATTAGCGGGATTGGAATTGGAATATGATGAATATCTGGCATCCAAAGCAGGAGATCTGAAGATTGGTTTTGATGCCAAGGGACATTTATTGGAAATGGATGAGGAAGTCATTGCCAAAGGAAAAGGCATGAATATTGTATTGACCATTGATGACACGATTCAATCCATCATGGAAAGAGAGCTGAACAATGTCATGCTTCGCTATGCGCCGACACAAGCTATGGCGATTGCAATGGATCCGAATACCGGTGCTATTTTGGGCATGGCCAGCAAACCGGATTTTGATCCCAATCATTATCAGCAGGCCAGTCAGGAAATCATCAACCGCAATCTGCCGATCTGGATGTCGTTTGAACCCGGTTCTACCTTCAAAGCAATGACATTTGCCAGTGCTTTGGAAGAAAATCTGTTTGATATGCATACGGATACGTATTTTGACAAAGGGTATGAAATGGTAGAGGGAGCACGCATTAAATCATGGAAGGCCGGAGGACATGGACTGCAGACCTTTCTGCAGGTACTGGAAAATTCTTCTAATCCCGGATTTGTGGAGATTGGGCGAAGATTAGGACTGGATCTGTTATATGATTATGTGACAGCTTTTGGCTTTGGTAAAAAAACAGGTATTGATCTTCCTGGAGAAAGCAGCGGCATCATGTTTGAAAAAGAAGCGATGGGTCCGGTTGAACAGGCAACGGTAGCCTTCGGCCAAGGATTATCAGTCACAGCTTTGCAGCTGGTAAGAGCGTTCAGTGCAGTGGTCAATGGCGGTACGCTTTATCAGCCGTATATTGTGGATGCCATTGTGAATCCCTTGAATGATGAAGTTATTGAACAATTTCTGCCGCAGGCAAGCAAACAAGTGCTTTCCGGCGAAACAACCCTGAAGATGCAGGAAGCATTGGAAAGTGTGGTCGCCAATGGCGGGGGACGAAATGCTTACATGGAAGGCTATAAGATTGGCGGCAAGACCGGCACTGCACAGAAAGCTGTCAACGGCGTTTACTTATCGAATGAATATATTTTGTCTTTTTTATCTGCGGCTCCGATCGATGATCCAAAGATTGTGATCTTTGTGGCTGTTGATTCGCCGCAGAATGATGTGCAGTACGGCGGAACAGTCGTTGCTCCGGTGGTCCGCAATATGTATGAAGACATCCTGAATTATTTAAAGGTTGAAAAAGTCAGTGAACAGCTTCCGAAAAAAACCACTTGGCTGGATCCCATTATGATTGAAGTGCCCAGCTTCATTGGCCTGAGTCAAGAAGAATGTGTATTTCAGGGACTGACCATGGAATTTGTCGGTGAAGGAAATACGGTATTGGAACAATACCCTCAGGCAGGCACTGTCGTCAATGAGGGAGGAAAGGTGATGGTGATTCTTGGCTAAGACATTGAAGCAGTGCTTAAAGGTGATAGGAATCGATCATGAAGATGAAAGAATCATTCAGGGAATCAGCTGTGATTCAAGATACTGCCGGCAGGATTGGATCTTTGTGGCTGTGCAGGGAGCGAATCATCATGGCAAAGAATATGCCGAACATGCCAGAAGACAAGGAGCATTTGTCTTATGTGAGGAAGAGGGCGATCTGATTATTTCTGATGCCCATAAAGTATTATCTTTGTTGGTGAATTATTTTTATGATGAACCTGCTCAGAAAATGTTTGTGATCGGTGTGACCGGTACAAACGGCAAAACAACCACAACAACATTATTAAAGGAAATGCTGAGCAGTTTGGGCAAAAAATGTGCTCGTATCGGTACGGATAAAATAGAAATGATGGATGATTATCGTGTCTGTGATCATACCACCCCGGCTTTTATGGAAAATCTGGATTTGTTTTTGGAAGCTGTTGATTTAGGGATTGAAGTGATGATCATGGAAATTTCTTCTCATGCGATTCATGAATCCCGCATCGGCTTTATTCGTTTTGATCGTATGGTTTATACAAATGTAGCTTTTGAACATTTGGATTATCATCAGACATTTGCCCATTATCGCTATACCAAATTCAAGGCACGTCATTATTTGAAAAAAGAGGGCTGGATTGTCATGAATTATGATTGTGAGTGGCTGCAGGAACTGATCTATCTGCATCCGCATCATTTATTGACATTTGGTCATAAAGGGCATATAGCGATGAAAAATATACAATTGTCTGAAGATAAAAGTGCATTTGAAATAAAAGAAGCAGTTTTTGTCATGAAGCTGATCGGTATGGTCAATGTCTACAATGCTGTCTGTTCTTTGGCTGTTCTGTACAGCATGGGCTATGATTTGTCTTTATTGGCTGAAAAACTTGCCTATGTGCAGGGGGCAGAGGGACGCATGGAAGTGCTGAAGATACAAAATAAGGTGGTCTTGATTGACTATGCTCACAGTGTGGATGCCATCGATGCATTGCTTTTGTTTGCCAGAACAGCCGCTAAAGGAAAAATCATTACTGTATTGGGATGCGGCGGAGAAAGAGATAAGAAAAAGCGTCCCCTTATGGCCAAATTAGCTGCAATGCATAGTGATACAGCCATCTTTACAGAAGATAATTCCCGCAATGAGAATTTGGACGATATCTTAAAAGACATGAATTATCAGCTTTATCCCAATGTACGGATCGAGAAAAAAAGAACGGATGCAATCCAATTAGCGCTTGCATTAGCCCAAGATGGTGATATGATAATAATCGCAGGAAAAGGAAATGAGCATTTTATCATTGCAGGAGAACAGAAAATTCCTTATAATGATAAAGCATACCTGATACAATTCAACAAAGGGGAGAAATAAAATGATCCGTTATATACTTGCATTGTTGCTTTCATTGATCGCAACGTTAGGAATCATGCCGGCATTGATTCCTTTCCTACATAAAATTAAGTTCGGACAAAGTATTCGTGAAGAAGGACCGCAGTCACATTTAGCAAAGACAGGCACACCGACCATGGGAGGCGTTGTCTTCATTATCATTCCGTTTGCGATGCTTCTGATCTTAGCTCCGCAGGCGTATTTGGATCCTCATATTCAGATTGTGATGCTGGCTTATTTGGGATATGGATTGATTGGCTTTACGGATGATTTCATTATTGTTGTTCAAAAAAATAACAAAGGATTATCACCAAAAATGAAATTGCTTATGCAGAGCATCATGGCCATTATCATCTTTGTTTTATATACAAGAATTGAAACAACTGCTATTTTGATTCCATTGTTACATATTGAAGTAGAGCTTGGTTTCTTATATTTCTTTTTGATTTTCATCATGTTTGTAGCTGAAAGCAATGCAGTAAATCTGACGGATGGATTGGATGGATTAAGCAGCGGATGTGTAATGATTGCTTTGGCTCCGTTTATCGTATTTGCGGTACTTGACGGCATGGAAGAATTAGCTATCTTCTTATTGGCTGTTGTCGGAGGACTGCTTGGCTATCTGCGCTATAATGCCTATCCTGCACGTATATTTATGGGAGATACAGGATCTTTGGCATTAGGCGGTTTATTGGCAGCTGTAGCGATGGTGCTGAAACAGGAATTATTGCTGGTAGTCATCGGCGGTATCTTTGTTGTGGAACTGCTCAGTGTAGTTATTCAGGTTACTTCATTCAAATTAACAGGAAAACGTGTCTTTAAGATGGCTCCTCTGCACCATCATTTTGAGATGTGCGGTTTCAAAGAAACACAGGTTGTGATGCTGTTTTGGACAGCAGAATTGATCTTTGCGATCATTGGTTATGCATTAGGAGTACTGTAATATGAAATACTTAGTTGTCGGCAATGCTAAAAGCGGAAATGCCGCTGCCCGTTTATTAAAACGTCATGGAGAAGATGTGACTTTGACAGACATGAAAGAAATTCCTGACAAAGAAGAGCTCGAAGCGTTGGGCATTCATGTTTACGATCAAGGGCATCCATCCTTTTTAAAAAGTGAAGCTTATGATGTTGTGGTGAAAAATCCAGGCATCAAATATACAACAGATCTGATCAGTTACTTTGTGGAAAAGAAAAAAAGCATCATTACAGAAATTGAAGTGGCTTATCGTTATGCCAAGCATTTTCATTATGGAGCTGTGACTGGCACCAATGGCAAAACAACCATTACCAGCATGCTTTTTGAATGCTTGAAAATGAAGGGAGAAGCGTATGCGGCAGGAAATATCGGCACACCGCTGAGTGAATTGGTATTGGCGGATGAAGATAAAGAAGCTGATATTGCGCTTGAACTGAGCAATTTTCAATTGCTGGGAGTGGAAACTTTCCGCCCTTGTGTCTCTGTAGTGTGCAATTTAGCTCCGGATCATTTGGATTATATGCCGGATGTGGAATCTTATTATCAATCTAAAATGAATATTTATATGAATCAGAAAGAGGATGATTGGTTTTTGCGCAATTGCGATGATCCTTTGGTCATGCAGTATGCACAGAATATTCCATGCACAGTCATTGATTTTTCAATGAAGCGGGAAGATGTCGATCTGTATATCAAAAACGGCACAGCCTATTTCCGCAATCAGCGATTGTTTGATTTGAAGGATCTGAAGGTTGTGGGCATGCACAATGTTTCCAATGCAATGATTGCCGGATGTATGGCTTTGAAGATGGGAGTCAAAGCAGAAGATATTGAAAAAGCGTTGACCAATTTCAAAGGTATAGAACATCGTATTGAATTTATTGGTGAAAAGGATGGCATTCGTTTTTATAATGATTCCAAAGCAACTAATACACAGGCAGCGGGAATTGCCTTAGCTTCTTTTGATCAGAATATTCTGTTGATTGCCGGCGGCAAAGACAAAGGCATCAGCTTTGATGAACTGCATGATTTTGATGACAGAGTCAAGCATTGTTTTGCTTTTGGTCAGACCAAAGAAAAAATTGCGGCAGAGTTTACACATACAACCATCTGTGAAACAATGCTGGAGGCATTGGATCAGGCAATGAAGATGGCTCAAAGCGGAGATGTGATCTTGTTATCACCTGCCTGCAGCAGTTATGACCAATTTGATAATTATGAACAACGCGGCGATCTTTTCAGAGAAGCTTGTTTGAAATATATTCAAAAATAAGAGCTGTCATTGACAGCTCTTATCATTTAGTTGAATAATTGGAATCCCAGTTTTTTCTTAACTTTGCGCACTTTCTTAAATGCAATGGCCTGTGCTTTTTCTTTGCCGTCTGCTAAGACTTTTTCACAAATGCCGCTGGCAACGATTTCTTTGTATCTGGCTTGCAGATCAGTCAGGAATTTTTCGACTGTATCGCCGATTTCTTTCTTTAATTCCCCATAGCCCTTGCCTTCATAGCGAGAAACAATGGATTCAATGGATTCACCGCTCAGACAAGAATGGATTGTCAGCAGATTTGCCAGACCTGGCTGGTTTTCCGGATCATATTGAATGATACCGACAGAATCTGTGACCGCAGACATAATTTTCTTGCGGGCTGCCTTCGGATCATCCAATAAGTAAATGGTACTCTTATCATCATTTTCTGATTTTGACATTTTCTTGGTTGGATCACTCAGTGAATAAACCTTTGCACCTACTTTAGCAACAACCGGTGTCGGTACGACGAATGTTTCGCCATAGCGATGATTGAAGCGTTCTGCCAAATCACGAGTCAATTCTACGTGCTGTTTCTGATCGACGCCTACCGGTACATAATCGGCATCATACAGCAGGATATCTGCAGCCATCAAAGATGGATAAGTAAACAATCCGGCCGTCAGAGAGGTTTCTCCTTTAGCTACCTTGTCTTTGTATTGAGTCATACGCTGCAGTTCTCCCATATACGTATGACATGTCAGCATCCAGCCAAGTTCCGCATGTTCATGCACATCACTCTGCAAAAATAAGGTAACCTTTTCTGGATCCAATCCGCAGGCAATATACAAGGCAATCAGATCTTTGGTGTTTTTCTTCAGCTCTGAGGGATTCTCAGGAACTGTGATTGCGTGCATATTGGCAATGAATACAAACATTTCGTATTCATCCTGGTAAGTGACAAACTGACGAATAGCTCCGATGTAGTTGCCCAATGTCAGTTTTCCTGTCGGCTTGATGCCGCTCAGCATTCTTTTCATGTTCTCTTCCTCCTATCTTAAAAAGAAAAGCGCCCCTGAAGGGACGCTGATAACGTGATACCACCCGACTTGCTCAAAGAGCCGCTCTCATATAACGGTGTTCACCGTTCATCGACTTGTGCCGATGAAATGCTCCAAAGCCCCAATTTCAATAAAAACCTTGCTTGTTTTCCACCAACCAACAAATCTCTTTATGACCCGTTTTTATCTACTTCGCTTCTTCTTCGCTTATACGCTATTATCATACCGCTATTGAGCTGAGAAATCAAGGAAAGAATATTTTTGTATTTGTTTGTAATTAAGCGATTGGTATTGACACGAAACTTTAAAGATTTATAATGAGGGTAGATGAAAGGAATTAAAAGTTATGATCATTCTATATACGTCCCCTGGATGTGCCTCATGCAGGAAAGCGAAACAATGGCTGAAAGAAAATAATCTACCATTTGTGGAAAAGAATATATTTACGACGCTTTTAAAAGAAGATGAAATCAAATATCTGCTTCAGCGTACAGAAAATGGTACGGAAGATATTATCTCCACACGTTCAAAAGTTTTTCAGGAAATGAATGTGGATCTCAATGACATGGGGCTGAATGAGTTAGTTCAGTTTATTCGTGAGAATCCTTCCATTATGAAAAGACCGATTATATTGAATGAAAAAAATTTGGTTGTTGGTTATGATGATGATGAAATCACCTCTTTTGTGCCAAGTGAATTAAGAAATGCAGCTACTCGCAACTGCAATGAAAAATGCCCGAATTTTGATGTCTGCGGACAAGTAAGAAATGAATCTTAAGCCGGAATATTTCCGGTTTTTTTCTTAGCGTGATAAATTGACTTTTCTTTTGGACAGACATATAATACAAGAAGTTGTATTTTCAACTTTTAGAAAGGAAATGATCTGAATGATTGATCGGTTTGAACATTTTTCATCAGCTATTTTTGAAATTTCCCGCTATTGGCATAAAATAGCTGCCAAAGAAATGACTCGCTATGGATTAAAAGGTCCGCATGCTACTTATTTGACTGTGATGGCTCGCTATGAACAAGGAATTACTGTTCCGAAGCTTTGCGAAATCTGCAATAAGGATAAGTCAGATGCTTCTCGAATGATTGCCATTCTTGAACAAAAAGGATTGGTTCGAAAGGAAGGAGGCAAAAGTCAGTATCGAGGACTTTTGTTTTTGACTGAAGAAGGAAGAAAAGCTGCAGATGAGGTTTGCCGGAAAGCCGCTCAGGTAGTTGAAATTGCCGGCAAAGATCTGGATGATGAAAAAAGAGCTATCCTTTATGAATCATTGGATTCTATTGTGGCAAACCTAAGAAAATTAAATGAGGAAGGAGTTCCTGAAGTATGAATTTATTTGAAAAGGCGTTTTGCCGTGTGTTTCAGTTTTGCTTTCATTTAGCATTGCCGATCTTGCCGTATCGTGAACCGCAGCTGTTGGATAGCGTTGAAGAAATTGTGCCATTATGTCAAAAGCTTCAAGTGCATTCAGTGCTTTTGGTTACTGATCAGGGCTTACGCCGCAGCGGCAATACAAAACCTTTGGAAGAAATGATGCAGACGAATCAGATTCACTTGGCTGTATATGACAAAACAAGTGCGAATCCGACGGTAGAGAATGTAGAAGAAGCCAGAGCAGAGTATATTGAAAATAAATGTGAATGTCTGATTGCCATCGGCGGAGGTTCTTCGATGGATTGTGCTAAGGCTCTTGGGGCACGTATTGTCTACCCGAAAAAAAACCTCAATCAATTGAAGGGATTGCTGAGGGTTTGGCGGAAATTGCCGCCGTTGATTGCTGTTCCGACAACAGCCGGAACAGGCAGTGAAGTAACAATTACGGCAGTGATTACCGACAGCAGAAGAAAATATAAATATACAATGAATAATTTTACGATGATTCCGGCATATGCCGTATTGGATGAGAAAATGACGTATACATTGCCGCCTCATCTGACAGCAACTACCGGTATGGATGCTTTGACGCATGCGGTGGAGGCTTATATCGGCAATTCCACCAGCAAAGAAACAAGACGATTGGCTTTAGAAGCGACACAATTGATTTTTGAAAATATTGAAATTGCCTATCAGGATGGGCAAAATGAACAGGCGAGAAAGAATATGCTGATTGCGGCATATAAAGCCGGAATTGCTTTTTCAAAATCTTATGTGGGTTATATTCATGCCATTGCTCATTCTTTGGGCGGACAGTATAACATTCCTCATGGATTGGCCAATGCTGTCTTGATGCCGGTTCTGCTGGAGGATTATGGAGAAAAGGTCTATAAAAAGCTTTATGAGATGGGAGTCGCAGCGCATGCTGCAGATGAAAAGGATTCGTATGAAACAGGTGCAAAGAAATTCATTGAAGCGATCAAAGGATTGAATGAAAGAATGAATATTCCGAAGACTTTAAAGGGAATTCAAAAAAAGGATATTCCGGGGATGGCGAAGCATGCAGTGAAAGAAGCGAATCCTTTATATCCTGTACCGAAATTGATGAATGCGAAAGAATTAGAGCAATTTTATTATAAAATTGCAGATTGGAGCTAGATGATGAATATAGATGAAATTTTAGAAGCACAGCGCAGTTATTTTCAAAGCGGTGTAACACTGGATGTTTCTTTTCGTATTGAAATGTTGAAAAAATTATATAATGCAGTCAAAAAATATGAAAATGAAATCTGTCAGGCTTTAAAAGAAGATTTAGGAAAAAGTGAATATGAAGGCTTTATGTGTGAAGTAGGGCTTGTATTAAGTGAAATCAGCTACATGATTCGTCATACCCGACGTTTTGCGAAAGAACACACGGTGTATACACCGCTGTCACAGTTTCCTTCCCGCAGCTATCAAAAAAAGACACCCTACGGCAACACTTTGATCATGAGTCCATGGAATTATCCTTTTCTTTTGACGATTGATCCGCTGGCTGATGCTATTGCAGCCGGCAATACAGCCATTGTGAAGCCAAGCGCTTATTCTCCGGCTACCAGTGACCTTGTGGCTAAGATCATCCGTGAATGCTTTGAACCAAAATATGTTGCTTGCGTGACCGGCGGAAGAAAAGAAAATGCGGAATTACTGAACAAGAAATTTGATTTTATTTTCTTTACAGGCAGTCAGAATGTCGGCAAAGAAGTTTTGCGTCATGCAGCTGAAAACTTAACACCGGCTGTTTTGGAATTGGGCGGGAAAAGTCCTTGCATTGTCGATGACAGTGCCAAGATTCAGTTGGCTGCCAAACGTATTGTTTTCGGCAAATATTTGAACTGCGGACAGACTTGTGTGGCTCCGGACTATGTTCTCTGTGATCGAAAAATCAAGGATCAGCTGGTCAAAGAGCTTAAGAAACAGATTGTTCAGCAGTTCGGCAGTGAACCATTGAAAAACAAAGATTACGGAAAGATCATCAATGAAAAGCATTTCAATCGCCTATGCGGTTTGATCGATAATCAAAAAACGGTGATCGGCGGAAATATCAATAAGGATACATTGCAGATAGCACCGACAGTGATGGATGAGGTGAGTTGGGAAGATGCCGTCATGCAGGAAGAAATTTTCGGGCCGATTTTGCCGATCTTAACCTTTGATCGTTTTGAAGATATATTTACAATTCTGAAAGATAAACAAAAACCATTGGCTTTATATTTGTTTACACAGAATAAAAATCATATTCAGGAAGTAACTTCACGCATTGCTTATGGCGGGGGATGCATCAATGATGTGATAATTCATTTGTCAACCAGTGAACTTGGCTTTGGCGGAGTAGGAGAAAGCGGAATGGGCGCTTATCACGGTAAAGTTGGTTTTGATGCTTTTTCCCATACCAAAAGCATATTGAATAAGAAGACCTGGCTGGATCTGCCGATGCGCTATCAGCCATATAAGAACAAATGGTATGAAAAGATGATTCGTTTCTTCTTGCGATAAAGGAAACAAAAAAGGGAAAAAACAAAAGAAGGAGACCTTAGGAGAACTAGGGTCTTCTTGC
>CALUVS010000065.1 GCA_944324265.1 uncultured Traorella sp. | reverse complement strand
AAACATAAATATGCGCAAAGTCCCATAAAATAAAGGCTTTGCGCAATTTTTATTTAAATCCATGAATATTTCAGGTACATAATATTTTATTTTTCGAAATCAATGTCTTTTTCATAGTTTCTCCTTGTCTTTTCTATCATGGCAACGATATAATAAAGGATATAGTAACTATAGTGTCAAGGGGGGACTATGAAAGATTTGTTTTCAATCGGTGAAGTGGCAAAATATCAGTATATATCCAAACAAACACTTATTTTTTATGATAAAATAGGTCTTTTTTGTCCTGCTTATGTGGATCCGAAAAATGGCTATCGCTATTATAGTGCCAAACAATTGGATATATTGGATACAATCTTGATCATGAAACAGATTGGATTTTCCTTGGATGAAATCAAAGATTACTTACAGGATTATGATACAGAACAAAGCTTGAAAGTTTTAAATAAACAAGTGCATGTGATTGAACAGAAAATTCAGGAATTAAGTTTGATCCAGCATCGTCTGCATCATCGCTGTTCACAGATGGAGGAAGCATTGAAAAACAAATCCAGTGATGTGGTCATTGAGGATTTTCCAGGACAATATATTCTGACTCAGAAAGTCGAAGAACCAAATCAGATGAAAGAAATCAGTATTGCTACCAAGCAATGCTTTGCCTATGCTTTTGAACATCAACTGCCGATTTATTATCAAAGCGGAGTCATTGTTCCATATCAGAATGTTTGTGAAAATCGCTGTATTGAAGCGGCCTATGCTTTTCTGCCGATTGAAAAATGCGAGGATAATAAAGTGATTCAGCTTTCCGAAGGAAAATGTGTGAGCTTGATTCATACAGGAGATTATGCATCCATCGGCATTTCCTATCGAAAGATCTTAAATTACTGTAAGAATCATTCCATTCAGATCATTTCAGATGCCTATGAATTCTGCATCAATGATTACATTACCAGCAAAGATGAAAATGAATACATGACAAGGATCATGTTTTATATACAGTCTGAATCATGTTTTCAGTAAATTTGGAATAATCAAAAAGTCATGTGATCTTATTTTAAAGAGGGAGGGATTTTGATGAATGAGATTTGGTCAAAGTATGTACAGGGGATTCAGACACTTTACTGCAGCCGCAAAATACAGTTCAGTGATTATTTTGCCAAGCAGTACCAAGAGCTGTTTGCTTTTGATGCGGATGCCCCATTGAAAATCTTGGAAAGTGGATGCGGACCGGGAGCTTTGGCCGGAGCATTGCATCGCTGGTATCCCAATGCTTCCATTACAGCCATTGATCGAGACAGCGCATTTATTGCATTTGCGAAAGAACATGAAAAGGACATTGATTTTGTGGAAGCGGATATTGCTCATCTGCCTTTTGACGATAATACCTTTGATATAACGATTTCCAATACCGTCAGTGAACATGTCGAGCCTTCTGTATTCTATGGGGAACAACATCGTGTTTTGAAATCGGACGGAAAAATCATTGTCTTATCCAATCGCAGAACAATTGCATCACAGGCTGATTGTCTGAAAGAGAGTGATTATGAACAAGCTTTTTGGGAAAAAGCCAAACGCTTTGATCAGATAGAGAATCAATATCATATCGGTGAGTATGCTCAAGATGAAGCTCAGCTGCCATTGACAATGGCTCAGTATGGGTTTGGTCAGCTTCAAAGAAATTATCTGCTGCATGATTTATCTGCGGATATTTATCCAAAAGAAATGGCCTTGGCAATTATCAACTCCCAAAGAGCCTGTGAACTGGATGCTGTGGATTCAACGCTTGTTTCTTTATCTGAGTATTTTACTGAAGATGAAGGCATTCAGATGAAAGCCTTGATCAATCAAAAATATGATCAAAGAGTGAAGGAATATGAACAAAAAAATCAATTATGGGATACACAAGTCAAGATATCGATGGTCTTAATAGGCAAAAAGCTGTGACAACCACAGCTTTTTTCATCTTTGAACATATCTTTTATTGTTTTCTGGCAAGGGCATAATCCAGCTCATCTCTGTAGCGTCCGTCAAATTCAAAGCGGGCGCCGCAGCTGGTGCAGGCAAAAATGTAATCCCATTCAGCGACTCTAACCAGAGCTTTTCTTCCGCATCGAGGACAGATTTCATCTTTTTCAATGCCGGTACATTCTTTTTCAAATTCTTTGACCCAATCTTCTATCATTTAAACCACTCTTTTCTCTTTCTATTATAATTCAATTCACTGAAAATACAAATCAATTGATGAGAAACCTGTGCGAGAAATAACCATTTAGTCTATACAGAAAGTTAAAAAAAAGCTATAATAAAGGGAAGTTGAAAGGATGAAGAGATGAGTTTGATTACCATAGACTGTATCGAATTGAATGCAATAGAAAAACTGATTCATGCAGGTGCCAAACGTCTGATTTTCTCATTGTCTTTTGTCAGTGCACGACCGTGCTGTTGTCTTGACTTGCCGCAATTGAGAGAAGCCATTGACCTTGTGCATAAATATGATTGTGAAGCAGCGATTAATTTCACACGCTTTTTTATGGAAGAAGAATTGAATGTGTGTGAAAAAATGCTTTTGGAATGTCACCGCATGAACGCTGATATTTTCTATTTTACGGATATGTGTGTGCTGCAGTTGGCACAGCTTCATGGCTTTGCCGATAAGTGTATTTATGATCCGCAGACATTGATTACCAATGCCTCTGATGCCCAGTTTTATTTGGATGAGGGGATTCATGGTGTGACAGTTTCCAACCAGATTACGCTGGAGGAAATCTGTGAAATCGGTAAGAATACAAAAGGAAACTGCGAGGTCATGATTCATGGCCGCATGCTGATGATGCACTCCAAGCGTCGTTTATTATCAAGTTATTTTGAATTTGTTCATATGGAAAATAAAGCAGATTCAAAAGATTTATATTTGATGGAGGAAAACAGAGAGGAAAGGATGCCGATATATGAGGATGATCAGGGAACTCATGTATACAGCGGAACAACCTTATGCAGTTTTCAGGAAATCAATCAGATGAAGGAATGCGGAATTCAGGAGTTTCGCATCAGTCCGGTTCATATGAGTGTTGAGGAGGCTTGTCAGATCTTATGTGATTATCAAGATGTCTTGGCACATAAAAAAGATGGCAGCCGTTTATTTGAAGAATATAAAGAAAAATACCCGCAGCAGAATATCAGCACAGGATTTCTGCATCGGGCGACTTCATTGGTGAAAGAATCATGAAAAAAATAGAATTGTTATCACCGGCAGGTGATTTAGAGCGTTTAAAAATTGCAGTGCTTTATGGTGCCGATGCTGTGTATATCGGCGGCAAAAAGTTTTCACTGCGTTCCCGTGCTTCCAATTTTGATTTAGAAAGCATTGAAGAAGGAGTGAAGTTTGCCAGCGCACATGGAGCCAGAGTGCATGTGACAGTCAATATGATTCCTCATCAAGAAGATCTGGCTGGATTGGAAGAATATTTAAAAGAATTGGAAAGAATCGGAGTGACGGCGATTATTGCAGCTTCTCCGACAATTGCCATGACGGCAAAAAAAGCAGCACCCAAACTGGAAGTGCATTTATCTACACAGCATTCCTCCACAAATTCCAAGGTCATTGAATTTTGGAAAAGCAAAGGAATTGATCGAGTTGTTTTGGCCAGAGAATGCAATCTGGAAGAAATCAAAGAAACAACGAAAAACAGCTCACTGCCGATTGAAGTATTTATTCATGGCGGAATGTGTATTTCTTACAGCGGACGCTGTGTGTTAAGCAATCACATGACCAATCGTGATGCCAATCGCGGCGGATGTGCGCAAAGCTGCCGCTGGAAATATCGTTTGTTTGAAAATGACAAGCAGATCAATGATGAAAAGGAATTGTTCTCCATGTCCAGCAAAGATATGATGGCAGCTCATTATATCAAAGATCTCATGGAAGCCAATGTAGCTTCATTGAAAATTGAAGGCCGTATGAAATCAACTTACTATATTGCGACAGTTATCCGTGCTTATCGCATGCTGATTGATGCCATTGCGGAAGATCGATTGAATGATGAATTTATGGCCTTTATCTTAGATGAATTGAATCGTGCAGAAAATCGTCCGACAGCGGTAGGCTTTTATAAGGGATTGCCGAAAGCCAATGATCAGCTGTATGGTGTCAATGGTGCAGGTGTTACACAGGAATATATTGCGACGATCCTTGATTATGATCAGGAAAGTGAAATGGCAACAATTCTTGTGCGCAATCACTTTACGGCACATTGTGAGGTTGAAGTTTTCGGACCAAAATATACGAAAAAAATGGTTTTAAATGACTGCTTTGATGAATTAGGGGAATTGGTTGAAGTAGCCAATAAGCCAATGCAGATATTGAAGACCAAAATACCATTTGTGGTACAAGAAAAAGATATGATCCGCAGGATCATTGATAAGTCAGATAGAAATGTTTATTAGAAGGGAGTATTTATGAAATTAAGCAATAGTTTCTTTTATACATTAAGAGAAAATGCGAAAGATGAAGAAAGCATCAGCGGAAATCTATTGGTGCGTGCCGGAATGATCAAGAAAAGCAGCAATGGGATTTATATGATCATGCCAATGGGCAAAAAAGTCATGCAGAAAATAGAAAATATTGTTCGTGAAGAAATGAATCGTGCCGGAGGACAGGAGTTGACAATGCCTTGTCTGATTCCGGAAGAAGTATATGAAAAAAGCGGAAGAAGAGCTAATTTCGGAAGCAATATGTTTTCAATGAAAGATCGTTATCAGAAAAACTATGTATTAGGGCCTACTCATGAAGAATTATTTACAGTAGCAGCCAGCATGGATGGTTCTTCTTATAAAGATTTTCCATATAATCTATATCAGATCCAAACAAAATTCCGTGATGAAACACGTCCTCGCTATGGTTTGATCCGTGTGCGTGAATTCTTGATGAAAGATGCTTATTCTTTTGATACAGATTTAGAAGGATTGCATGTTTCATACATGAAAATGTTTGAAGCTTACAAGCGCATATTTGACCGCATGGGATTGAATTATAAGATCGTAAAAGCCGATCTAGGTGTCATGGGCGGTTTATTGAGTGAAGAATTCCAGGCTATCTGCGATATCGGAGAAGATGTAGTTGTACAATGTGAACACTGTGATTTCTCCAGCAATCTGGAAGTCAGCGAAGTGGTGGATAAAGGTGTGGATTCTGATGAAGAAGAACTTGAAATGCAGGAAGTTGAAACACCAAATGCCAAAACGATTGATGAAGTAGCTGCCTTTTTCGGTAAAGATGCTTCTTCTTTTGTCAAAACATTGCTTTATCGTGTCGGCAATGAATATGTTGCTTTCTTATTAAAAGGCAATCGTGAGTTGAATGAGACAAAAGCATTGAAATTATTGGATGCGGCAGAAATGGAAATGGCTTCTTTTGCGGAAGTAGAAGATCTGACACATGCCAGTGTTGGTTTTGCCGGTCCGGTAGGTTTGAATAATGTCAAGATTGTCATGGACAGAGAAGTGACTCATATGAAAAACTTCATCTGCGGTGCCAATAAGACAGATACGCACTTGATCAATGTAAACCTGAAAGATTTCAAGGCAGATCTGATCGGAGATATCGGCGTTGTCTGTGAAAGTGATGTTTGTCCTGTATGCGGTCATAAATTGACTTTTGCAAAGGGAATTGAAATCGGCAATACATTCAAGCTGGGAGATAAGTACTCCAAAGCCATGAATTTATATTATTTGGATTCAAATAACAAGCTGCAGCCTGTACAGATGGGATGCTATGGAATTGGTTTAGGACGCTGCCTGGCAGCCATTGCAGAGCAGTACAATGATGAAAATGGTCTGAAGTGGCCAAAATCAGTGGCTCCATATGATCTGGGCATCGTGGTTGTATCAACTAAGGATGAAGCACAGATGAAAGCAGCCAATGAGCTGTATGATACATTGAACCAAAATGGCTTTGATGTATTGCTGGATGATCGTGATGAACGAGTCGGTGTCAAATTCAAAGACATGGAATTGATTGGTCTTCCAGTGCGCGTAACCATCGGCAAAAAGATACCGGAAGGAATTGTCGAAGTGCGCGGACGCAATGAAAGTGAAAATCATGAAGTTAAGATCAGTGATTTGATCCAATATCTGAAAGAAAACTATTAAAAGGAGGCTGCAATGAAAGAACCTATCTACATGAATGAACAGATGATCTTGTTGAACTACAGTGCAAAATATGTACGCAGTACTTATGAACTGCTGCATTCATCTCAGTTTATGAATATCGTAGAAATCTTTATTGAACAAATGGCAAAAGAAAAGCCTGATTTATACCAATATGTCATCAACGGCAAAAGCATTCGCGAAGCTAAAGTTGAGATTACTCGCTGCCTGCGTATGTTATTGACACTGGACTGTGATGAAATCGACAATTATTATCTGAATGATAAAGCAATGCTGTTAAACTTTATCGAAGAATTGTATAACTTCTGGAAACGTCACCAACGTTATTCTGTGACATATACCGGCAGCGGTTCTGCCGTATCCGGTGATTCTTATGTGGCATTGGATTCTGCCTTCAATCGTTTGGTACGTGATACGTATCGTATGATCGAAGAAAAAGTGCTGGGCAGAAAGAACAAAGTTTATCGTCAGCTGCAGTCAGGAACAAATGCGGCTCTCAGTGTACGCATCAACCAAAATCTGCGTTTATCTGAAAAATATCAATGCCTGCGTTTCGTACCGATGATTGATGGTGTGATGTTAAGAACTCCGCTGCACTTAAATACTCGCAGCAACAAACGTACAGGAATGTTCACTGAAATTCAGGAAAATCCAATTTTATCTTTCCAGGGAGATCCAAATGAATGGTTCTGCTTCCCGGCAAAAATCGGAAGCTTATTGGCCTTTATTTATTTCCACCGCGATTTCATGTGTTCCGGTGTTTCATTGGCCAACTTGTTTGAAATTGCAACAGCTCAGGAATGCAATCAGAAGCCTGATTTGATTTGTTTATTCGGAAATCAGGACGGCAAGCAGGAAACAACCTTCTATCATGATGAAGAAGATGATGTTTGGGTAGGCTCTGTTTCTTATTCCCAGCAGATTGAATATTTCGGCTATATCAAGAAAATGAGCTTGACGCTGCACAACTTAGCTATGATGAGCAAAGGATGGCTGCCGATTCATGGTGCCTTCATCAATGTGACGCTGCAGGATGGCAAGCGCAAAGGTATCATGCTGATGGGCGACTCTGGGGCTGGAAAATCTGAGTCCATTGAAGCTTTGAAAGCATTGGGCAATGAAGTGATCCGTGACATTGAAGTTGTCTTTGATGATATGGGAACTATTCATTTGGAAGATGGTGTTCCTTATGGTCAGGGAACAGAAATCGGTGCTTTCATCCGTTTGGATGATTTAGATAAGGGAACTCCTTACCGC
Organism: uncultured Traorella sp.; assembly: GCA_944324265.1. Classification (GTDB taxonomy): domain Bacteria; phylum Bacillota_I; class Bacilli_A; order Erysipelotrichales; family Erysipelotrichaceae; genus Traorella. The sequence continues at coordinate 3,453 of CALUVS010000065.1, read as the reverse complement.
GACATGGACCGTTCTGTATATTTAAATCCAGAAAGTGCCAATGCTCGTGTTATTACTCCGGCCGCTCCTTATGAAGTTGTTTCCAGCAACCACAAGATTGACTTTTTTGCTTATGCCAACAACTATGATGAAGCAATCGGTTTAAGAAGAATTGAAGATCCGGAAGAATCCAAAGCTATCTGTATCCGCGGTCAACGTATGGCGCTAGGAACAACACAGGAAGTCGGTTTGTCTCAGACTTACTTTGCGAACCCATTCGGACCAATGCAGAAGCAGGAAATCTGCAAGCCATTGATTGATAAGGTGTTTGAAGCCTTATATCAAAACAATGTCTTTGTAGGTGAGATCTTTACCCACTTGGGATTCTCCAAAGAAGATCGCTCCGGTATCAATGAAGCCGCAAAACAATTGCTTGAATTCATTCAGAAATCATAAAAAAACAGGATAGTCATTCAAAGACTATCCTTTATTTTGCAGTGTATACTGCGCCATCAGCTCAATGACATCCAAGATGATGATCAAGATGACAAGAGCAAAGAAGGCAGAGAAAATACTGTTGGAAAAATATAAAGCATTCAAGGTTGTCAAAACAATCATAAGAATCATGCTGATAAAATTCAGCTTGCCGGGCAGCTTCAATAAATCAGTTTTCAGGGCAGTGATATCATAGATCATAATGCCAAAGCCAAAGATCACAAGCAGGATGCCGGCGAAAAACAGAAATAAGAGCAAACCTGATAAATTCTGAGTTGTCAGAATTGAAATTGAAAAATAGGCAATGCCGATATTAAGTAAGATAATGGCAATCAAATAAAAGATTTTTTTGTTTTGGCTCATAAGCTTCATCCTTTCATAATAGATAGTATATCATTGAATCATTCATCAAAATAAAATATTTCTTCAAATTTTTTATCTAAAGCAATGCATAAAATCAGTGCCAGCTTGGCAGTCGGATTGAATTGACCTGTTTCAATGGAACTGATTGTATTGCGGGAAACACCAACCATGGCCGCTAATTCAGATTGGGACAATTTCTTTTCTGTTCTGATTTCTTTTAAATGGTTTTTTAAGATCAATCGTTCATTCATAGTTTAAAAGTGAATGAAAAACTGAACTGTAAATATAAGAAAAGAAATCAGAAAACAGCAGCCGATAATCAAATAAGATTTCAGTTTTAATCTTTTATATAAGCTGAGATAGATAAAACTGCTGAAGCCAAAAAGAATAGCCGGCAGATCATAAACATTGACATGTTCATAGGCAAGCAGATCTGCCTGAATCACATGAGCCATAAAAAACAGGAAGCAAAGAGCAGTAAGGACAAAAACACTGTGATTCATGATCTTCTGAGTGATGTGCATTTCATATTCATTGTTTTGTTCGCATTTAGCTTTTCTGAGTATTTCTTCTTTGTTCATATTATCCTCCTTTGACAAGTATACTTGGTAATTTTATGATATCATACCAAGTTTACTTGTCAATATGATAAAACTGAAAATCTTGTTTCATGTAAGAAGCAAGTATGCTAAAATAGTTGCATGGGAAAAAAAGTAGTAAAAAGAAAATTAAGAGTAGATCGTTTGATTATGCTGATTGGAGTCTGTGTGATCATGATTGCAGGAGTGATTCAGATCTTTCGAATGATGCTGCCGGCTCCGAAGCCGATAGAAACAGAAGTAATGGAATATAAGCCGCAGGAAGACAGACCGATAGTTGTCATTGATCCGGGACATGGCGGTTATGATGGCGGGACATTATCATTGGATGGAACCGTTGTTGAAAAGGATGTGAATATGCAGATTGCATCAAAGCTGAAAAATATATTGGCTTATTATGGTGTAGAGGCCATCTTGACTCGTGAAAGTGATGAAGTCAGCTGGTCCAGTGACAATGAAGAAGATTTGTATGCACGATTGGATATTGCCAATCAGAACAATGCGTTATTGTTAGTTTCTATACACTGCAATGCGGCAGAATCTGATTTTGAGAATATCAGCGGCATTGAAGTCTATGCCAATCCAGAACAAAGTGAATCCATGCGTTTAGCAGAAAGCATCAATCAGCATTTATCAGATACGGATCTGAATGTGCGTGAAATGAAGGATGGTTCTGTTTATCACATTATGGTCTTTAACAATGATTTGCCGGTAGCTTTAGTTGAAACCGGATTTTTGACCAATTCATATGACTTGGCTCATTTGACAAGTCCTTATGGACAGTCCGATGTTGCATTGGAAGTTGCTCATGGAATCTTGGATTATTTAGGAATGACTTATGAATAAAAAAGCTGTCACTCTTCGACAGCTTTATTTTGATTCAGATAGTCGGCAACCGCCCGCATTCTTTTTTCCATTTTCTTCTTATAAGATTTTTCAAACATTCCGCTGTAAGTCATGGCTTGATGATTGGCATCATATTTGGTTTCACGATAAGTGACTTTGCAGCTGGTGCTGTTGATGGGCTGTAAGACATAGCGCAGGATATTCGTAGATTTTTTAGAAATATAGTGCATTTCCACAATATGCGGATATTCATATTCAGTAATTTTTACTTTGCACATTTCACTCTTCATGAATCCTGTGGTCATGGCCTTTTCATAGCTAATGCCTTTTTTAATTTCTTTGTACTCAGTTTCTTCCAAATCATTCATGATTGTGGAACAGATAAAATCAAAATAAGACTTGGCATCAATTTGTACTTCTACTGTAACTTCCATACTTTCAATCTCCATTTCAAAATATCGGGTTATTTCTGATTGCTTTGATCATACAAAGCATCCATAGCCATTATAATGATTATAGCAGAAATCATTATAGAAGTTAATGAAAAAAGAATCATAGAAAAAGGTGAACATTTATTCACCTTTTTTTGCATCTTTTCTGAATTTAGAAGTGAAGATCATAAACTGAGCAGTGATCTTCGGAAAAATAGCTGCTTTTTTTAAATCAGGATAAACCGCTATAATATCTTCTTCCTGTTTCTGATAAGCCTGTTTCAATTCAATCGCTCTTGTTTTAGGTATTTCATTGGTAATACTGTTTGAACGGATGAGATAACGATACAATGGCTTTGTGATCAATGCCACACTATGAGCATTTAGAAATGTCTTATAGATGGTCAGAACATCTTCATAATAGCAGTGTTCAGGATAGCGTACATCTTTCCATACTTCTTTGCGGTAGCATTTGCCCCAAGAATAGTTTTTGATGATGAGATCACTCAAAAGCATTGCTAATGCTTCCTTTTGTGTCAGCAGCCGATTTTTTCGTGCATGAATCGTCTGCTTGAATTTCGGATAGACACATATGTGTCCGCAGACACTGATATCTGCATTATTTTTTTCTAAAGCAGAAACGAGTTCTTCAATATAGGTATATTCCAAAAGATCATCACTGTCCATAAAGGTAATGTAATCACCGCTGCAGATTTCCAAAGCAAAATTTCTGGCAATGG
>CALUVS010000064.1 GCA_944324265.1 uncultured Traorella sp. | reverse complement strand
GGGCTTAAATTGACCGAAAAGGGCATTATCTCGTGGCTGAAATCAAGGGTAATTCCTAAGAACAGAGAATATGTTGAAAGTTTTCTTGCAAAGTTGGGGCTCTCAACGAATGACACTCTTGGCATAATACGCATCTGCAAAGGGCTGTCCCTCAACGATTCTTATTGGGTTGTAGAAGACGGATTTGACGGCAAGTTTGAGAACTATAATCTCTATGAAAATAAGTTTTCGCGCACGCTGGCGCTGATTGCCTATACTGGACACGGAAGCAGTGTTGCAAGAGGTTTCACGTCTTCACCGGAGTTCACTACAAACGGAATGCTGAAAAAGTGCTGGCGCAGAGTGGACGGCAAAATATATCTGTACAAAGGCGGCACGATGGGTGCGGCGAATACTGGCAAAGAGCCTTATTCGGAATTTTATGCTGCTCAGATTGCTCAAACAATGGGCATTAAACATGTGGAATATAATCTCAGACAGTGGAAGGGTATGCTCTCATCCGTCTGCGAGCTGTTTACTGACATCAATACAGCATATGTCCCCATTTGGCGCTTTGTGGAGAAAGATTCTCTGCTTGCCATTGCTCAGTTGCTAAAAGGCTATGGAGAAGAGCTCTACAATGAGTTCGCAGACATGCTTGTCTTTGATGCGTTGATCTTCAATACGGACAGGCATACGGGCAATTTCGGGCTGCTCGTCGATAGTCATGCGAATAAGGTAAAGGCGTTTGCACCCGTGTTTGACAACGGGTTGTCGCTATTCAATTTTGCAATGGAAGACGACCTTGCGGATATAGAGAATTACTCCAAAACACGCAAACCTGCTATGGGCGGTTCGTATGAAGAAGTTGTAAGTGCGTTTATTTCCGAACGGCAGCGAGCAATGCTTAGAAAGATGATAAATTTTAAGTTTACTCTTCATCCTAGATACAATTTGTCTAAGAGTAGGTTGAAGAGCATAGAAAGATTCCTTCAAAGCAGAGTGCGAGAACTCCTGGAATTATAATTTTAGCAGAATATAATTATAATAAGAAATGCAGGCAAGCGATTTCGTTTTGTGTGGCTTAACTAACGTTTGGATTGATTGGAAGAACAAAGACGTTAAAACCCTGGATGAGGTTTATAGGAAAAATTAATGAGGCGATATTATGATAGATTTTAATAAGTTGAGACAAAAACTTAATAACACAAATTCAATAAAACCAGTAGAGATATTTTCTGCATTATCTAGATCAAATAAATATTCTTATCTTAGGAATGTTCAATCAGAAGTATTAGAGCAATGGTTTGAAAAACGTACTAGTAAAGATACTATTGTAAAAATGAATACAGGTAGTGGCAAAACAACTGTTGCATTACTAATACTTAAAAGTTGTTTGGCTGAAAAAAAAGGGAAAGCCGTTTATGTTGTGCCAGATAATTATTTAATGGAACAAGCTAATAAAGAAGCGCAAGATTTGGGAATAAAAGTTACTAAAGATGAGAAGTCAATAGACTTTATCTCAGGAGATGCGATTTTATTAATTAATATTCATAAATTATTTAACGGAAAATCTATTTTTGGAAAAAGGCAATCAGACAATGTGGAAATTGATTATATTGTAATTGATGACGTTCATGCTTGTATGGATGATGTAACGGCACAATTTTCATTGAATATAAGTTGTAAGAATGAGCTGTACAATGAGTTATTGAATTTGTATGAAGATGATTTAAAAAGGGTTAATGAAAATACCTATATTGAGCTTAAAAACAAGGATCCAAACGCTGGATTCATTCAAGTTCCTTTTTGGAGAGTGAATGAAACAAGAAGTCAATTATTAAATATATTATATAAACATAAAGATGATGAAGAAATAATATTTGGATATCAATTAGTTAGGGAATATATAGATTTTTGTAATATTACTTTTTCAAAAAGTGATGTCGAAATTATACCATATGAAATTCCTATAAATCAAATAACCTCTTTTGCAAATGCTAAACGAAGAATATTTATGAGTGCCACATTAAGTGATGATAGTTTGCTTATGCGCGCTTTTGATTTGTCGGAAAATGTTAGTGTTGTTTCACCTACATATGCTTCGGATATAGGGGATAGAATGATACTCTTTCCTCAGGCATGTAATGAAAATATTACGGATGATGAATTAAAAGAAGCAATTTTTAAATTTTCAAAAGTAATAAATGTGTGTGTAATTGTGCCTTCACAAAGGCGTGCTGATTATTGGAGAGATAAGGCAAAATTAATTATTAGTGCGCAAAATATTTTACAAGGTGTAGATTCAATAAAGAAAGGTTCATCAGGGCTATACGTGTTTGTTAATAAATACGATGGTATTGATTTGCCAGATTCTATGTGTAGATTATTGGTAATTGATGGGCTTCCCGATACTCGATTAAATAGAGACCGTGTAAATGAATCTTGTTTATTAGGTGTTGGAAATGAAATTGCGCGTAATAAGATTCATAAAATCGAACAAGGTATGGGAAGAGGGATAAGGTCTAGTAATGATTATTGTGGTGTGATTATTATGGGTAGACCTTTAACCAATATTTTATACGGGAAGCAAGGGTATGAATATTTTAGTGAAGCAACTTTGAGACAATATAATATTTCGCAAGAGGTTTCAGCTGATTTAAAACATGCGGATATAAATGAAATTATGGAAACATTGGAAGCATGTTTGCAACAAAATAAAGAATGGGTAGAGATAAGTAAGGGTGCCTTAAGCGAACTTGCTTATCCTAAGGAAGCAAAAATTAATGAGGAAAATATAGTAAGAAGGAAAGCTTTTAATCTTGCGGTTTTACGTGAGGATTATAAAGCTGCTTGCAGCATTTTATTTGATTATGAAAAAAAATTGGCAGATGACTACCAGAAAGGTTTCTATGCATTATTGCGTGCTAGCTATATGCAATTAATGAATCCTGTAGAAGCACAAAAAATAGTAGCATATGCTCATAAATTAAATAATTATATTGTCAAACCTAGGGACGGTATTCTTAGGGCGCAAAAGTTAACTGCTTCCGTAAATCAAGCAAGATCGGTTTTTGAGAAAATAAAGGCAGAAGGAGTAAGTAAATACAATTTAGAATTACAATCATATGCTGATAATTTAGTATTTATTGAAGATTCATATAAGCAATTTGAAAATGCGGTATGTAAACTTGGAGAATTATTGGGTTTTGATACATATTGCCCTGATAGAGAGCTTGGCATTGGCCCTGATGTGTTGTGGTATGTGGGAGATGATACATACTTTATTATTGAATGTAAAAATGAAGCTATAGCAGATTCTATTAAAAAAAGTTATTGTGCACAGCTACATGAATCGGTTTCATGGTTTGAGTCTGAATATGGTAGCGAAAAAAAACGTGTACCAATTATTATTCATCCTAGCAAAACTTTTGATAGTTTAGCTTCTCCCGCTGATGACTTTAGAATTATTGAGAGGGAAAAAATAGGCAAATTAAAGGAGCAAATAAGTAAATTTTGTAAGGCATTATCATCAAAACATAATGATGAAAATGAAATACAAGAATTGCTTGGAAATTATAAGCTTACGGGCAAGACTTTTATTGATTTTTATACGCTTGAAGCTAAGAAAAATTAGTATATGATAATAAGCGGAAAGCAGACAAATTAAAAATGGGGAATAGCGATATGCGAATGACCGAAGAGGAAGTAAAACTCAATTACATAACGCCGGCTATCGAAAGAGCGGGCTGGGACAGAAAGCTCATACGAATGGAGTACCCCATAACGGCGGGCAAAATTGTCGTGCGTGGAGAAAAGGCATTCAGACTGACCAAAAAGCGCGCAGACTATCTTTTGTTTTACAAAGAAAATATGCCTCTTGCCATAGTCGAAGCTAAAGACCCTTCCCATGTTATAGGTGATGGCATGTTGCAGGCGCAGGAATATGCAAAAAAGCTCGATGTGCGGTTTGTATATACTTCCAATGGCGACGGCTTTCTGTTCTACGACATGAAGACCGGCGAGCAAAAGACGCTTTCGCTCGAAGAGTTTCCTTCTCCTGACGAACTTTATGAAAGACAGTATAAAGAGCGGATAGAGGCGGCAAAAGATTTAGAAACTGTACTCAACACGCCTTACTACTTTGGTGAAGAATCGTTTACTCCCCGGTATTATCAGAGAATTGCTATCAACCGCACGGTAGAGGCGATTGCAAGCGGGCAGGACAGGGTTTTGCTTGTTATGGCTACTGGTACAGGCAAGACGTATATGGCGTTCCAGATTATCTGGCGTCTTTGGAAGTCAGGGATTAAAAAGCGTATTCTGTATTTGGCAGACAGAAATATTCTTGTCGATCAGACTATTATCGGAGACTTCAAGCCCTTCAAAAATTCAATGACTAAAATCTATCATAAGAACATGAACACGTCTTATGAGATTTATCTTTCATTGTATCAGCAGCTGTCTGAAAATGATACAGAGGACAACCTGGCGCTTTTGAAAGAAAGTTTCAAGCCCGATTTCTTTGACCTTATAATTGTTGATGAGTGTCACAGAGGCAGTGCAAGGGATGATTCTAACTGGCGCAAGATACTCGATTATTTTGATAAGGCAAGCAAGATAGGTATGACGGCAACTCCGAAGGAGACCAAGGAGATTTCCAATATCGATTACTTTGGCGAACCTATCTATACATATTCTTTAAAAGACGGTATAGAGGATGGGTTTCTTGCGCCTTATAAAGTCATAAGGTACGCAATAGATACTGATATTTACGGCTATCGCCCCACAAAAGGGAAGACTGATAAAGACGGTGACCTGGTTGAGGACAGAGAGTACGGTATCAAAGATTTTGATCGTACGCTGGTCATTGACGAGCGCACGAAACTTGTTGCGCAGAAAGTTACCGAGTATTTAAAGCGTACGGACAGATTTGCCAAGACTATTGTTTTCTGTGTGGATATTGACCATGCAGAGAGGATGCGGCAGGCACTCGTGGAGCTTAACGCAGATTTATGTGCGGAAAATCACAGATATATCATGCGTATAACGGGCGACAACGAGGAGGGTAAAAAGCAGCTCGATAACTTTATCGATAAGGAAAGCAGATATCCTACAATCGTTACAACAAGTAAGCTGATGACTACTGGTGTAAACTGTCAGACCTGCAAGAATATTGTCTTGGACAATATTTTCGGTGAAAACGGAATGACGGAGTTCAAGCAAATCATAGGCAGAGGTACGCGAATTGCCGAAGACTACGGCAAAATGTACTTTACTATACTCGATTTCAGAAACGCTTCAGTTATGTTCTCTGATCCCAAATTCAACGGGCCGGAGTTGCAGGACGAAGACTATGATAAGCCTGACGGAGCAACCGAAGTTGTGCTTACCCCTCCCGATCCTCGTGAGACGCCGCCGATTGACGGTGGTAAGAAAAAGGTTTATGTCAATGACGTCCCCGTTGAACTCGTTTCCGAGCGTGTACAGTTTTACGATAAGGACGGAAAGCTTGTAACTGAAAGCCTGAAAGACTTTACAAAGAAAAATATTTTAAGCGGCTTTGCTTCGCTCGACGACTTCTTGAAGTATTGGACGGGTGATGAAAAGCGTTCTGTCATATTGCAGGAGCTCAAAGAACACGGCATATTTTTAGAGGAGCTCAGGCGGTATTATCCCAACGACGTTGACGATTTTGACCTTATTTGCGATATAGCATACGGCATCAAACCGCTTACCAAGAGTGAAAGGGCAAAGCGTAGAAAGGTGGACGAAGTTCTTGCAAAGTATTCCGAGCAGTGCAAGGGCGTGCTTGAAATATTGCTTGAAAAATATTCGGACGATGCAATAGACGACATTACAGACACAAAGATTTTAAAATTACCCGAGTTTAACGAATACGGCAGCCCTATGAAGATCACCAAGTTGTTTGGCGGTCTGGATGGGTATGTAAAAGCGGTTAAAGAAATACAGCTTGCATTATATGCAGCATAAGGAGAAGGAATGGCGGTAAGCAATTTAGTAAAGAGAATTCAGGACATAATGCGCAATGATGCAGGCGTAGACGGAGATGCACAGCGTATCAGCCAGATGACATGGATGTTTTTTCTGAAGGTCTATGACGCAAAGGAAGAGGAGTGGGAATTTTACGACGAAAAGTATGTTAGCCTTATTCCCGATGAATTGAAATGGCGAAACTGGGCGGTAGACGATAAAAGCAACAATGTCATGACGGGCGAAAAACTTTTGAGCTTTGTCAACAACCTGCTCTTTCCTTACTTAAAGGGCAACGAAATCGAGTTAAACGGCAAAAAATTCCGCTATGAAATCAATGAAACTACGCCTTTAAAGCAGAGGATAGCAAGGTACGTCTTTGAAGATGCGCAGAACTATATGAAGGACGGCGTTCTTCTCCGTCAGGTCATAAATGTAATCAATGAAGTAGACTTTTCTGAGTATAAGGAACGCCACGAATTTGGCACTATATACGAAACTATTTTAAAGAGTTTGCAGAGTGCCGGCAATGCAGGTGAATTCTATACGCCTCGTGCAGTAACCGATTTTATGGTGCAGATGATTGCGCCAAAGCTCGGCGAATCGGTTGCAGACTTTGCGTGCGGAACGGGCGGGTTTTTGACTTCAACATTGAAATATCTCGAACCGCAGCGCCGTAGTGAAGAAGATATCGACAAGTATAATAACACCGTGTACGGAATAGAGAAAAAGCCTCTTCCGTTCCTTTTGTGTATCACAAATATGCTGCTCCATGACGTGGACGAGCCTAAAATTTATCATATGAACTCTCTTGAAAAGAACGTCAGAGACTATAAGGAGAGCGATAAATTTGATATCGTACTTATGAATCCTCCCTATGGCGGAGCGGAGAAGGATGCGGTCAAGAACAATTTCCCTGCCGAGCTTCGCAGCAGTGAAACGGCTGATCTTTTCATGAACGTCATTGTGTATCGTCTGAAAAAGAACGGTCGTGCGGCGGTCATTATCCCCGATGGATTCTTGTTCGGAACGGACAATGCAAAGACGGCTATCAAGGCAAAACTGCTCAGCGAGTTCAATTTACATACCGTCATTCGTATGCCGCACAGCGTGTTTGCACCCTATACGTCTATCACTACAAATATCTTGTTCTTTGACAATACCCACCCGACAGAGGAAACGTGGTTTTATCGTATGGATATGCCTCAAGGGTATAAAAATTTCTCTAAAACAAGACCTATTTTGATTGACCATTTTGCCCCCGTTATTGAGTGGTGGGGCAACCGCTGCGAGATAGAGCAAGATGGTTTTCCTAAGGCTAAAAAATATGGCGTGCAGGAGCTTATTTACAGAAATTATAATATAGACCTCTGCGGCTACCCTCACGAAGAAGAGGAGATTTTAGAACCCCAGGAATTAATTGCAAGATATGAGAGAGAACGCAGTCTATTAAACGAAAAAATTGATAGGATTTTATCTGAAATTAAAGATAAGTTAAACACGTTGTGAGGAATGCAAATGATAAGAAGCGGTTTATTAATATGTAGTTTTTATTTAAAAAAAAGGTTTTGTCGTAATGATGAAACAGTCTTAGAGTTAAATAAGGAATATGGGTATAATGGGAAAAATTATGCAAATGTTCTTTGTTTAATGAAAAGTTTTTGCGAAAATAAGGTTGAATATGCTGATGATGAATCAAGTATGAAAATGTTTTCAGTTTTGCGAGGTTCAATATCTGATTGGGAGGATAATGATTATAAAGCCTTGTCTTTTACTGTACATTCCGGACAATATGGATTAGAATCGGATTTGATGGATAGGCGTACACAGAAAGTGCAGTTTCATCGAAATGAAGATGTTGCAGATATAAAGTCTTTTAAATGCTTAGTGCTTGTACCTAATGATACAGATAATGTCAAAGTTAATAAAGGCATATTTGTTTTTCAAACAATTGCAACTTATGGTGTAAAAACTATAACAACAAAGCATATGAAAGAATTTTTTGCGGAGATGGGCTTAACTTTGGAAACTCGTAGTGTTTCTGTAAGAACATTCGTAGAAAAGCTTATGGACAGAGGCAATTTACATTGCATAAAATTTATAAAGAACAGAATTTCCTCTGATAATTCGGATAATATTTTTGTATCAATAGGAAGAGAGGAGAGGTCTTATTATAAGCCTAAATTAACAGAATCATTCAAGGGTATACTCCTTGATTTACTTGACGGAAAATCTAATAGTGAAGTTATTGAAATAGAGGACAGTCCTTGTGAAAATGTAAAGATTACATTTAAAATAGGAGACAACTATCGTACTGTAGAGTTATCTGATATTAACAGATTAAGTGTAGTTGAAGATATTCCTGACAGTATATTTAATAATGGAAAATATGATGAAAAAGTGCTAATAGAGTATATGATTGGTATTGCAAAAACTTATAAAAATAAAATGGTTTTAACGGTAAACGAGGATTTATGAATTGTTTAAAATGGATAGGATTAGGAATTGTAATTTTATTTGGGGTCTTAATGTTGATATTTTTATTCCGTAAAAATGATTCCTTTTTTAATATCAGACAAACAATAAAAGAGCATTTATGTTTATTCAAAAACTGCAAAATTCAATATATCATATTCTATATATTCCCTTTATTTTTTGCTGTTGGACTATCTTTAATCTATCAAGCGAGTCAGAGTTTATACAGTGGAGTAAGTGTTATTTTGGGCATTATTTTGTCTATGCTTTTGGGGATATTGAGTATATTAGCAGGGCAGGATTTTGCATCTGTACAAGACGAGAATCAAAAACAGCGAGCAAAAATGGTGGTTAAGGAAACAATCAATTCTATTGTTTTTAATTCGATGCTGTGTATATTGCTGTTGTTGTATTCTCTTATAATGTCGGAAGTAGCATCTCAAGAGATTAATTTCGTATTAAATTGTGTTTTATCTTCAATTTTTTACTATATTTTCATTGTCATACTCTTTACGTTATTTTTGATTGTAAAACATATGAGTAGATTAATCGAATTTAATCTTAAAGTTAAAAAGGATAAGGATAATTAATGAAAGCAGAAGATTTAAGAAAGTCCATCCTTCAAATGGCAATTCAGGGTAAGCTCGTTCCGCAAAACAACTTGGACGAGCCTGCTTCCGTCCTGCTCCAAAAAATTAGGGTAGAAAAAGAAAATCTCATTAAAGAAGGAAAGATAAAAAGGGATAAAATAGACTCCGCAATTTTTAAAGGCGAAGACGGCAAGTTTTACGAAAAAACAGGTAAGGAAGTAAAGGATATTACCGACCAATTACCCTTTGAAATACCTGAAAGCTGGACGTGGAGTAGGTTAGGAATTATAGGTGTTTGGGGGGCTGGGGCTACCCCTGAAAAATCAAACAATGCCTATTATGCTAACGCTACTATTCCATGGCTAGTTACTGGTGATTTAAATGATGGTGTTATTAAAGATATTCCAGGACGTATTAGTGAACTTGCGTTAAAGCAAACATCGGTTCGATTAAATCCTAAAGATTCAGTTTTAATTGCTATGTATGGAGCAACAATAGGAAAACTTGGGATATTATCTTTTCCTGCCACTACAAATCAAGCATGCTGTGCTTGTCAACCGTTTGAAGGAATTGATAATTGGTATTTGTTCTATTATTTGCTTGCGCAGCGTGAATCGTTTAGGAAAAGAGGAGAGGGTGGAGCGCAGCCTAATATATCAAAAGAAAAAATTATTGCGACTCTTGTGCCAATTCCCCCTTATGAAGAACAGAAGAGAATAGTGGAGGCGATAGAAAAATTTGAACCTTTGATTGCCGAATACGACAAGCTGGAACAGCAGGCGAAAAAACTCGACGGCGAAATTTTCGATAAGTTAAAGAAGTCCATTTTGCAGTATGCCATTCGGGGCAAACTTGTCCCGCAGGATAGCTCAGACGAGCCTGCTTCCGTTTTGCTTTCAAAAATAAAGGCAGAAAAAGAAAAGCTGATAAAAGAAGGCAAAATCAAAAAGAAAAAACCGCTCTCGCCCATCACCGATTCCGAAAAACCCTTCGACATCCCCGACTCCTGGCAGTGGGTGAGATTGGGAGAATTAGCGACAAAATTTACAGATGGAACTCATAGTACGCCTAAATATGTGTTAGCGGGTGTTCCATTTCTTTCTGTAAAAGATATGAGTAGAGGTTTTTTGGATTTTTCTAATACTAAATTTATTTCGGAAGAAGAGCATGAAATCTTGTATAAACGCTGCAATCCTGAAAAGGGAGATTTACTAATAACAAAAGTTGGCACAACGGGTATACCTGTCATAGTAGATACGGACAAGCAATTTAGCTTATTTGTTAGCGTTGCTTTGATGAAGTTTTCTAAACGGTATTTAGATGTGAATTTTTTGAAAGAACTAATTAATAGTCCGTTAGTTCAGCAACAAGCTCAAGAGAATACACGTGGTGTTGGAAACAAAAATTGGGTTTTAGATGATATAAGAAATACAATAGTTCCTCTTCTGCCATTGAATGAGCAAAAGCGCATCGTCGCCCGCATTGAACAACTCTTCGCCGAGATAGATAAAATAAATCGTCAGTAATAAAGGTGAGAATTTGGATACACAACAAGAAAAAGAAGAAATATTTAAAAAACACTTAAAAGCTTATGAAAAAAGATTGGTGGCATTTATTGATTTGCAAGGGTTCAAAGATGAAATTATAAAAAATCATTCATCATATTCTATTGGTGTTGTATTTAGCATTTTTGAATATTTGCGTAAGTTAATCAAAAATGATGAATGGGATTTAAAAGTTACCATCATTTCAGACAGTATTGTTATATCAGCTAAATTACAAACTTATGATGATTTTCTATATTTTTTCTATGTTTGTTCTGCATTTGCTGTACCAAAAATAGATGATTCCTTTGTGGCTGTAAGAGGTGGTATTGCCTACGGCGATCTGCATCATGAAGATCAGATAGTATTTGGTCCTGCATTGGTGGATGCCTATGATATAAGTGAGGGGAAAAGAAAAAGCGATTTGCTTAGAATCAGAATGAGCAAAGATACATTTGATTTTCTTAGTAATTTTTGCGAAAGTAAAGGAATTTTAAAAGCTATAGTTTTTCCTGAAAACAATAATAAAGATTTTTATTTCTTTAATTCATGGCTATATTATTTTGCCTTGAAAATCATCTCTGCAGATAGTTCAGATGCTTTACTTA
>CALUVS010000063.1 GCA_944324265.1 uncultured Traorella sp. | reverse complement strand
CAGATTGTGGGGTTGACTTCACCCCATGGTAATCCAGACCCTACAACTTGGAAGCCCTTAGTTATTGTGGATTACCATTTGAAATAAGAGAATTCAAAATTCTATCTTTTTTTCATAAAACTAACTATGAACTTTACGGCAATAATTTTCTGACGTTTTCTTCAATGTCTCCTTTGAAAACATAACTTCCGGCTACCAGTACATCCACACCGGCTTCAATGGCTTTTTTGGCAGTGACATCATTGATGCCGCCATCGATTTCAATGACACAAGAAATCTGTTTTTCATCGATGATGCGGCGCAGATATCTTACTTTGTCCAATTGATCTTCCATAAAGGACTGACCGCCGAAGCCCGGTTCCACCGACATGATCAAGACCAAATCAATTTCTTCTAAAAATTCATCCAAGACATGAGCATCTGTTTTTGGTTTGATGACCAGACCTGCCTGCAGACCCAATTCATGAATCTTATGAATCAATTCATGAATCTTAGCCTTGTCTTTGACGGCTTCGACATGGAAGCTGATCAGATCTGCCCCCGCTGCATGGAAACGCGAAATAAACATTTCCGGATCCTCAATCATCAAATGAACATCCATGAATAATGTCGGACATGCCTTGCGGAATCCTTTGAGGATATCCGGACCAAAGGTCAGATTCGGAACAAAATGACCATCCATGACATCAAAATGACACCACTGTGCTTCACTTTTTTCCAAAGCTTTGCATTGTTCATTAAAATGAGCATAGTCCAGCGATAGAACTGAAGGCGCAACCGTAATTTTTCTCATAAGTCCTTCCTCCTAGTATTGTTTTTTATTTTGGGCAATCATTGCCGCTATTTCTGTATAGTTCTGATATCGAATTGCACTGATCTTCTTATCCGCAACTGCCGCTTTTACACTGCAGCCCGGTTCATTGAGATGCACACAGTCACGGAAACGGCAAGGTTCTTCCACATTCTGGAAATCAGGAATGGTATGAGCCAATTCCAATAAATCGACTTGACTGAAATCCAAACTGGAAAAGCCCGGGGTATCTGCCACCCAGCCATTGCCGATCGGATAGAGCTGACAATGACGAGTGGTATGCTTTCCTCGGCCCAATGCCTTGGAAATTTTTTGTGTATGCAATTCAAATTCAGGATTGATGCGGTTCAATAAGCTGGATTTACCGGCTCCGCTTTGTCCTGTCAGTACGGAAATCTTATTTTCAAAGCATTGAATCAAATCATTTTCATCAAAGTCATTGCCGCTTAAAAATACTTTATATCCGCTTCTGCGATAGTCTTCAATATATTGATAAACAGGATCCTGCTTGTCAATCAAATCCATTTTGGAAACACAAAGCACCGGTTCAATATGAGCCAATGAAATCAAAAAGATCAAGCGATCGACTAAAACCGCTGAAAAATCAGGATCTTTGGTTGACATGACAATGACCGCCTGATCCACATTGGCAATTGCCGGACGGATCAGAAAGTTCTTTCTTTCTTCTATTTTCTGGATTCCTGCCTGATGTTCAAAAAATTCCACTTCGACATGATCGCCGACCAACGGTTTTCTGTCTTTGCGCAGTTTGCCCATGGCTACTGCCAATTGTTCACTGCCGTCTTCCATCAGTACCAAATACTGATTGGAAATAATGCGAATAATGGTTCCTTTACTCATAATATCTCAGCACAATGCTGGCTCCTTCTTCTTGAATATAGAATGTTCCTCTCTCGACGGATTGTTCGATGACAACCCCTGTATCAATGGTTTCCAGTTCTTCCGGATCCAATGAATTGGTCGGAATCACTTCCAGTGTGACGACTGCTCCCAGCTCTTCCAAGCGCTGTTTCGCTGTTTCGATCGGCTGTCCCATGACATCAATCATGACAAATTCAGCTGGTGTTGCGTAAGTAAAGCGAATGCGGTTATTGCGGGAATCCGTGTCAATTTCATCTCCCGGCATCAGCAATTCCTGTGACAGGATTGTTCCGCTTTTTTCTTTGCTTGGCTTTCCTGTCTTGCTGACAGTAATACCTAACTCATTTAATTTCGCTTCTACTTCATCAATATTTTGCCCAACATAGTTTTCAATGACCATTTTCGGTCCTTTGGAAATAACCAGCGTAATCGGTGTAGAAGGTGAAACTACCTGCTGGTTGGCAGGATTGGTGCGAATAATTTCTCCTGCTTCGATGGTATCGTGATTTTCATAACGTAAGGTAATTTCTCCAGTAAAGCCCATGGCCTGCAGCTCTTCCCGAGCTCTTTCCTCAGTAAGATTTGAGACATTCGGTACAGTTAATTCTGTCGGTACCATGACATTTAAGATACCGGAGAAATAAACAAGAAGTGCGATAAGAGCCGCAAATACAACAACAAGCAGGGCTCCTACGACCCAGCCGCTTCGATGAGGCTCATCTGCAATCTTCTCAGGTGCTTCTGATACATTGCTTAAGACAACTGTTTTTTCTTCTTCTTTTTCTTCTGGTTCAAAAACAACTTTGTCTGCATTGGCATTTTCTTCATCTAAGCAATGATTGAGATCTTCCAGCATTTCTTCTGCACTTTTATATCGATTGGCACGATTTTTAGCTGTTGCCTTAATAATAATATTTTCAATGCTCTGCGGCAGTGAAGGATTAAATTCACGCACGCTCGGCACTTCTTCACTCAAATGCTTCATTGCAATTGAAACTGGATTATCTCCTGTAAAAGGAACACTTCCTGTCAATAATTCATAGAAAACAATTCCCAATGAATAAATATCCGTTTGATTAGTTGCCGGTTCCCCGCGAGTAGTTTCCGGCGCTAAATAATGAGCAGAACCTAAAACCGAATCATTTTGCGTCAATTGCACCGCATTGTGCGCCAAAGCAATTCCAAAGTCCGCAATCTTGACCGTCCCATCGTCTTTGACCAAAATATTCTGCGGCTTGATATCACGATGAATAATATCTTTGGAATGGGCATGTGCAATCGCACTGACTAATTGTTTCATAATGCCCACTGCTTCTTCTTTATGCAAAGCCCCGCGGATCTGAATCAACTGCTTCAGCGTTCTTCCGCGTACATATTCCATAACAATATAATGACGATTATCCACTTCTCCTACGTCATATACCTGCACAACGTTGGGATGATTCAGCTTGCTGGCTGCATTGGCTTCACGGGTAAAACGCAGAAGCGTAACAGGATCTGAGCTCAATTCTCCGCGCAGTATCTTGATAGCTACTTCACGATTCAGGATCGTATCCATCGCTAAATACACATCTGCCATACCGCCCTCTCCCAAAGAGCGAACAATCATATAACGATCTGCTAACATATTAGGCATTGGATTCATCCTCCTTTGTCAATAATATGACAGATACATTGTCAAAACCTCCTGCATTCAATGAGCTTTGAATCAGATCATTGACCTTTTCTTCGCAGGATTTTGTCGTTGTCAGTATTTCACTGATTACTTCTTCACTGACATAGCCATATAAACCATCCGAACAAAGCATCAGCAAGGAATAAGCCGGATTGATCACTTCCACATCAATTCTTACTTTATCCCAAATGCCTAAAGCATTGGTCAAAGCATTGCGTTTTGGATGATTCAAAGCATCTTCCATGGACATACTGCCGCTGGCTACCAGTTCATGCATGAAATTATGATCTTGAGTCAGACAGACCAGATCTCCATACATCGCATAGGCTCTGGAATCACCGATATTGAACACATAAGTACGGTCTTCATGAATAAGTGTTCCTACCATGGTCGTTCCCATTCCGTAGTAGTTCTTGCTTGTCTTTGACTTTTCAAAAATCGCATCATTGCATAAATGAATTGTTTCCATCAGCCAGTTTTTTACTAATTCATCATTTTCAAGAACAGGATTTTTCATGAATTCTTCTAAAAACACTTCACAAGCCAATGCACTGGCCACATCGCCTGCTCTTCCTCCGCCAATGCCGTCACAGACAATGGCCATAAAATCATGATCATTATCGGCATAATGAATACAGTCCTGATTTTCAGAACGAACGCTTCCCTGATTGCTTAAACCAAAAACCTGCATTCTCTCACTCCATTCTCTCTGCTTCTTTTTTCGCCCGCAGCTGACCGCAGGCCGCATCAATATCGCCACCATGTTCCTTACGAATCGTACAGCGAATTCCTTTCTTCATCAATTTATCATAAAATTTCAAAGCACTGTCAAAATCCACACTACGATAACCATGTTCATCCACTTCATTATAAGGAATCAAATTGATATAAGCATTGTATCCCTTTAATAATTTAGCCAATTGATTGACATGTTCATCTTGATCATTGACTCCCTTTAATAAAATATATTCAAAAGTCAGACGACGGTTATTCAAAGTACAGTAATAATCAATGGCCCCCATCAATTCTTCTAATGGATAAGCTTTATTGATCGGCATCAATTTATCCCGCAGTTCATTGTTCGGCGCATGCAGCGAAATAGCCAGATTATACTGAGTCTGTTCATTCGCAAAGCTTTTGATCTTCGGAACAATCCCGCAGGTAG
Organism: uncultured Traorella sp.; assembly: GCA_944324265.1. Lineage (GTDB taxonomy): Bacteria > Bacillota_I > Bacilli_A > Erysipelotrichales > Erysipelotrichaceae > Traorella. The sequence goes on along the minus strand of CALUVS010000063.1, from coordinate 6,830 downwards.
AAATCGTAATATGACGGGCACTGATGGCCAATCCTCGATCATGATTGATCGTTGAACAGAAATTCATCACATTTTCATAATTATCAAATGGTTCTCCTGTTCCCATGATCACCACATGAGAAACACGGTCTCCTGTCGCATCCAGATCTTTCTGTACACTCATGACCTGTGCAACCATTTCCCCGCTGGTCAGATCTCTTCTTTTCTTCAATAAACCGCTCGCGCAGAAATCACAGCCCATGTTGCAGCCGACTTGAGAAGACACACAGATACTTTTGCCGTAATTAAAAATCATCAGCACACTTTCAATATAAGAACCATCTTCCAATTCAAATAAATACTTGGTAGTTCCATCACTGCTGACTTGTTTTGTCACCATCTTGCAAGGATTCACAATAAAATTCTCTTTCAGAATGTCTCTTGTCTCCTTGGAGAGATCACTCATTTCATCTATATTTGTCACATGCTTGCGATACAGCCACTGGAATATCTGATGTCCACGAAACTTTTTCCAGCCCTGTTCTAATGCATATTCCTGAATTTGTTCATAGTTAAAATCATAAAGACTTTTCATTTCATCACCTTTTTTATCATACCATAAATTCTGCCCGAATAAAATCATTTCACTTGGCTTTCAGACAGTTTTCTCTGCTTAAAAACGCCTTTAAAATAAAAAGCAGAGAAAATCATGAATGAATCCATAATCACTCTCTGCATCTTTTTATTCAGTTTTATACTTCTGTTATGAATCAGCTGTCAGCGCAGCATAAATTATGTTTATCATTTCCTGATCTCCATTAATTTCACAATTGTATTGTGTTGTTTCAAGCTCAATCCTATCTTCAGTAAAGTAAATTGAGTTAATTTCAAAAGTATCAGATGGATTAGGAATCAATTCAAAAGTTACACCAAATACAATATGCCTGTTTTCAAGGTCATAAGCTGTATAGAAACCGGAAATATGTACTTGCTCTTCGCACTGATTCCAGAAGAATACCCCATCGCCTATAGCCATTACATGGTCTTGCAGTATTTCACCACAATCAAGAAGATTTAATTGAGTTTTTCTTGAAAAACGTTCTAGGTCTGATTCATTCTGATATTTCCATATAATTGATATCAGCAGAATCCCTATTATAGCTGCGATTCCAATGAAAAACTTTCTACTTCGTTTCATATTGCCTCCTCTTAGAATTCTAATAGTCTTTTTCAGATAAGGAATGAATACCGATTTCCCTTCATTACTATTTTAAGCGTTATTCAATTTTACTATTAACTCAAATAATTAACTCAAATAATTATTTAATTTATTAAACCAATTCTGTTTCTGACAAAGCCTGATAGATTTTATTTAGTGTTTTTTGATCGCTTCCGACTTTGCAATTATATTGTGTTGTTTCAATGAATAGTTTACTCTTTTCAAATTCAATAGAATAAATTTGAAAATAATCCATCGGTTCTGACAATATTTCAAAATCTACACCAATTAGAAAATGACTATCATCATAATTATACCCGCCAATTGTTGCAAAAATGAAAACTCTATTATCAAATTCATCTTTAGAATATTCAGCTTCACAATTTACATCCATAACATCTTCCTTAATTAGTTCTGCAAAATCGATTAACTGTACATTATATTGCTTTGAAAAATATTCAATACTGGTTCTATCCCTCAATATATTTGTAAGAATAATTATAGCTGTGAGAATCAAAGTAAGAATTGCAAACGGTCGAACTTTTGCTTTTCTCATGTTTTTGGCCTCCTTTATTGTAATGAATCTGTTTCAGAAACATAATACATATTGTTTCTGTTGAACAACTGATAAAACGGCTGCATACAATAGTTCATTAAGTAAATAATAATGATTCCAACGATTATGAGCATGGTTCAGAATGCCGTAATTTATACTGGCAATAATAAACGATTGCGGCCAATATAAATGTAAGAATACTGGCCAAAATGACTTGCCCCATTGCTTTCATTCCATAAACAAGTGCCATGATGAAAAAGATATATAACGGATACAATTTGTACCAAATACTTGCTTTTTTATTCAAAAACCGCAGGATATACTTTTCCTCTAGAAAAATCATTATCGATGTAAAAAACCATAAGATAAAATAAGCTATCGGATATTCTATAAAAATGGAACTGTATATTACAGCTCCATAAAATTCTTAACTTGTGGTGAAAATTTAAAAAAACTTCCTGTACCGCGCTAAAATAGAATCCGTGAAAATCCGTTCTTTTTTTCTAAAAATTTCTTTTTCGAAATCTATGGTTGGTATTCCTTCATCCAATTTATCTGAATATTAAATATAAAAGTATGCCAATAAAAACGCCTGAGATTCCTATTAAAAAAATTCTTTTATCTTTTTTCATACCTTGGGTCTATCCTCCTTGTTACCCAAAGCATAGCATAAAGGAAAACAACAATCAAATCATGATAGTAATGATATTTGGTTTAAATTTGGTACTGTGATATGTAATTATTTTTATCTTTTAAGTAAAAATATGCATTTTCCCAATCTTCTTTTTGTTCATAGAGTTCAATTACTATATCTAAATAGAATATGATCAGTTCATAGTCACCTAATTTTTGATAGTATTGATACACTTTGATAGCTTTTTGAATGAGATTTGTTTCAGGTGTCTTGCCGTAACTTCTCACTAATCCACTAAATAAATCTAGAATATTTTGATATTCTGATAACGTGAATCTTCTTCTTCCGATGATGATCCATTCTTTTGCTTTATCAATCTGTTCCATTCGGAAATAACTGTAAATATAGTATAAGATCAATAGAGGGTTTGTTTTGTCAATTTTTTTCGCATTTTCCAATTCTTTCAAAGCTTCTTCAAATTGATTGGCTTTGATATAATTCCATGCTATATTTCGATAAAGGATGGCTAAATTATTATCCGTATAATGCATTAATTTAGCTAAATAGATACATGAACGATATTGGTTAATGGCTAGATCATATTGATGATAATGTGAATAAATATCGGCAACGCACATATTACAACTATAGACTCTTTTGAAAGCGCCATATTTATTGAATATGTCTTTAGCTTTTTCAATCAATTCCTTTGCTTCATTGAGTTGATTTCTTTTTTTGAAAATAAAGAATCGCTGATAATTATTTAATGCAATATAACGCTCATCTGAATATACATTAGACGCTTCATTAAAGCACATTTCGGCATCATGATATTTTTTATTATGATAATATTTAACTCCTTTATATTGCCAATATAAGCAGCCTGCCTTTGGATCAAGGTCTATTATCTTTTCCATTTTTTCTCCATACCATTTGCTGATTTATCCTTGTTGATAAGAGCGAAAAAGGTAAAGTTAGAGGATGAATGGAAATTGATCAAGATGAATCCATCGCAAATAGAGATCTTACAAAAACTTGACCTATTACCCAAAAGTGAAGAATTACCGAAAAGGAAAAGAGGACGGCCGAAAGGAAGCAAGAATAAGCTAAAGACTGCTTAAAAGAAAACATCCGAATTGAAAGATAAGATCTTCAATTCGGATGATATAGTCTAACCGATTGGGAAAGTTCTAATATATGTACAACATATTTTTTGTTTTATCATGCTTCTTTAGATTGAGATTCTCATTCTCCTCGGTTTATTTTTCATATTGAACACTTTTAGGTTCAACACTGCGAATAACTAATAAAACAAATTCAACAAAAATAAAAACAAAGTACAGAATGCAGGACCATTGCCAGATCCCTCCTTGCCCTAATCTTTGAACAAAATATTCAGCACAAGAAAGTGTTTCATATAATTCATGAGGCAACGCTACTAAGAAACAAAATAGAAAATAGATATTAGCAAAAACAAAATTTAAAATAAAAAGTAATACAATCAACGGTACGTTTCTGATTTTATTTAAACCAACTAAAACTAAACCAACTATTAAAAGAAGTATTATTGCAATCGATAGTATTAACAGTGGCATAAATACCTCCTTCTGTTTATTGTTACAGCATGCTTACATAGAAAATTTATGTTTATGGATATCTTTCTCCTAAATATGACTATATCTCAATCATCAGTTTTCCCATCTATTCTCCCATTCTTCATCAAAATTCTCAACACATTCCTGCCAGTTTTCACCGTATTTTTGTGTGCAAAAAGATATTTGACTAGATATAGCTTTTGGCTTAGAAAACATCAAAATCAGCTGCATAAGAATCATAAAAACAATGAGTATGATCGTAATTTCTTTCCCTAATCTATTCTCTCTCATATTGCCTCACTTTCTCATAATTATAGATAAAACATCCACTAAAAAGTACGCTAGAATCAGTGCTGGGTATGTCCAATTGCTTTTTGCAATGGGATTTTTCAATACAATAATTACATGCATAATGATCATATCAATAAAGTGTTTTTCAATAAATACAGCGATACCCAAAGGCACTATAAGATAAATCAGAATAAATACCGCAGATAATCCGAATAAAAGCAATAGATTTTTACTCAAATTATCATTTCCTTTTAAACAGTAAAAGTAAATAAATAAACCTTCCGGTATGATTCGAAATAGAACAAAATGCAAAAGCAAATGAAATTTCGTATCTAAAGCAAACCATTGACCGATAAAGACAAGTAAGAAAAACAGCACAATACCTAAGTATTTTCGCAAATTATGATTATTCATAGCAGTCCTCCATATCATAAATATCTGCGTCCACAAGCTCAATAGATTCGGCAATTAAAAATGCTTCAAGCAGCTTATATGATTCAAATAAAAACTGGAAAATATACTATTGCTCCCAATAGTTTTCAAGAGAATCATCTGCAAGCTTACTCAGTTCAAGATAATAAAAAGCCATATTCTGTTCTTCTTCTGATATATCTTCCATTAAATTCTGCATTCTTGAAGTTAAACTCCCTAAATCAATTGTATTGATCAGTAATTCTCCCATATATCCGAAGATTTCACCATTTCCCGCTGACATGGAAGTAAGCATCATAATGTAGCTATCAATAGCTGCTTCCATTCGATATTCATCCAATAGCTTATTATCTTCAAGAAAATAGTTCAGTTCGTCTGTAAATCCAATGACATAAATATCCTTCACTTCTTGATCAATCGTAACGTAAGTATCAACGTCATTTTCACTATGAAACTCAAGCGGGCATCTCAAAGAATAAGGAGTTTTTCCATCGCTTGGAAGAAATATTCCCCAACCGTCTGACGATTCCTCAATCATTTCACCTTGAATATCATTTTGCAATAAAGCAGAAGTCTCATCTTCAGTAAGAGATTCATTTATATCAAAAGCAGAATTTCTATCATGCAGAAATTTAACCAAACTTTGATTTGTTTCATTCAAAGCAAATGAATGAGTCGTACCGCATATCAGAAAGATGAGTACAGTCGTTGATAAAGTTATAAATATTTTTTTCATAATTCCCCTCCAGATTCAGCATAATAAGCCAAAAATTATATTAAGCAATGAAATTCATCTATTTAAATGAATTTCATGAAAAAATGCATCATTCTATATTCTTCAAAATTGCATATTTTGAATTCCTTTAATATAGAATCAAACAATTTAATTTTGAGAATCCTTCTCTGATTAAAGCATAACAATGAAAGGGACTTCTTGTCAATTCACCTTTTTCTAGGAATCATATATTTACATTTATAATTTCTTTAATTGCTTTTTTATAAGCGATATTAAGCCATTCATTATTGATTTTGTGTAAAAGATAACACTGATAAGCATAATGTTTTCTATAGAATTAATTCCATTGATCCCTTTTCACAATCTATAGGATTTATTTTTCTCTAATATAAACCCTTATATCAATTATAATTCCTGTGAATTTCAATAAAATGAGGCAGGAAATAATACATAAAATGAAAAAATTATCTTCAACTATCAACGATATATTATATAGTTCCTTCAAAATTCTTCTGAATATTAAAAAAGTCCTATTTCTAGGACTTTATCTTTACTCTGGAGCAGATGAGGGGAAATTACCTCTCACTATTACTAGTTTTTAAATTGTTATTTATCTTTACAAACAAAGCATATCAAAAAAGATATATTTTGTCAAACATATGTTCTTATTTTTTAACAAAACTTGTGCAGTTTTATATACAAATATTGTTAAACACCTGCATGTTGGTAAGAAAACATATTGTTTGGCATAATTTATTATATCATAGAATAAAAATAACTAAAATATAATTATTCAAATTCGTTGTCGATAGCTTCAATTATGTTCTTTTCGCTGTTCTCAAACCAATGCGCATAGACATTTTGGAGTGTTTCTACAGTGTCACCCAACCGGCAAGCCACATCATAGATATATACTTTCTTATTGATCAGCATAGAAGCATGAGAGTGTCTTAGATCATGAATACGAATTCTAGGCAAATAAACACCACTTTTGTTTATTTTTTCAATATTTTTATTGAATACTCTGCGGCTGCGTTCAACCGGCATTGGCCGATTATAGCCAAATAAAAACTTTTCTTCATTAAAACCAATTTTCTTTGACTGTTCTTCTTTTAGTTCACACAACAAATCATTTAATTTTTTGGGAATACTGATCTTACGATTACTGTTTTCAGTTTTGGGAGGTGTTAATCTCCATGGTGTTTTATCGATATTAATGGTGCATGTCTTATAAATACTTACTTTCTGAGATTTCAAGAGTGTGTAAAATAAAGTGTGTAAGTTACCGGTAATTACTTATGCACTTTATTTTTATTTTCGCTTAACTTGCAATTTGTTGAATCGAACATAAATAGTGTCGAATTAAGAGTTAAAGTATAGTTGAAAGA
>CALUVS010000062.1 GCA_944324265.1 uncultured Traorella sp. | reverse complement strand
ATGAAGATATATTTGCACCTAATTCTTAATATCGTTAATGCCAATCTCTCTCAATACAATAAATTGCAAGTTAAGCCAACAATTTATAGAAAACTCAGCTTATCCTGTTGAAGGAGTAGGGATCAGTGCTCCTGGAATTATCAAAGAAAATGGGTATATGCAGACAAGCGGAGCAATTAAATGCTTCTTCCAGCAATACATTAAAGAAGAACTGGAGGCTGTTCTTCATTTGCCTGTAATCATTGAAAATGATGGGAAATGTGCCGGAATGGCCGAAAAATGGCTGGGTGCTGCAAAAAATGAAGAAAATTTTGTCTGCTTGATTTTAGGTACAGCCATCGGCGGTGCAATTTATTTGGATGGGAAACTGCGCCGTGGCTTGGGAGGATTAGCCGGAGAATTTGGTGTTTCTCTGATTGGACTGGAAAATAAAAATTATAGTGAACAATCCTTTGCTTATCATGCCGCAACTGTCGGAGGATTATGCCGACACTACAGCTATGCGAAAAAAGAAAGGGTCTTGGATGCCCAAGAGATTATCAAAAGAGCTATGCAGGGGGATGAACTTGCAAAAACATGCTTAAATGATTTTTATCATGCAGTAGCTGTTTTATGTGTAAATACTGCTGTGACAATTGCGCCTGAGAAAATTTTCATCGGCGGCGGCATCAGTGAAAATCAGCTGGTCATGGAAGAAATTAAAAAGGCATATCAGACGATATGCCAAGAATATCATGTTTTAAGCTTGATAGAGATGCCTTCAGTTGAATGCTGTGAGCTGCACAATCATGCAGGTATGCTGGGAGCTGTGTATTGTCTGCTGCACCAATAACCATTTACATATACTGAAAGTTTTTATTTCTGAATTCTTTTGGTGTTTGATTTGTGACTTGTTTAAATCGCTGAGTGAAGTGACTTTGACTGGTAAAATTTAGCAGCGTACTGATTTCCTGAAAAGAATGATCTGTAAATAGAAGAAGATGTTTAGCTTCTTCTATTTTTGCGTTTAAGAGATATTGTGAAAATGAGATATTCAGTTCTTTTTTGAAGCGGGAGGAAATATATACAGCTGAATGGTTGGTCAATTCTTCCAAATCAAGCAAAGTGATTTTTTCATAAAGATGTGTATTGATATAATGAATGCATTGATTGATCAAAGCTGAGCATTGCTTTGTGGCAGATTGAATCAGCTGAATGAATTCAAAGCTGGCATAGCGAATATACAAAATACCATCCTTGGCGGTTTTGATATGAGGCAGATTTTGGATCAGCGTATCTGATAAAGCAAAGGAACTTTCAACGGATACACCATTATCAATAGCCAAGCGTGTCATCAGCGTAATGATCGAAATAGCCTTGATCTTAATTGACTCCAATGGGCTATCTGCCAAATGAACAATATAAGTTTTATGCATCTGTGTAATGATCCAATCAATTTTATCTTTTCGCCCATTTTTTACATAATCCAAAAAGCGAAGCTCAAACTGATAAGAATCTCTGGAAGACTGTTCGACACGTCTTTGATAGAGATTTTTTTCAAATTTCTCTCCTGAATTCAAGACCGAAAGTTTGGCCCGTTTATATTGAACCGGAATTTGTTTGATATCAATTTCTTGATGAGTCAGAAGCGTATAAAGCATATGTACGGTCTGAGTAAAAATATCCAATGATTCTGTAGAGATATATGTCTCATATTGACGAAAAATATCATCCTCTTCCTGTTTTGCTCCCAAAAGCGTGCAGGGACCAATCAGAATAGAATATTCTTCAAATTGAAAGGAAGCCAGCAAGTGCTGATAAGTATTGATGATATGAATAGGATATTCATCTTGTGTGATGAGATAGTCAAAATGATCCAGATGATTAAAAAGGGGTGAGTGTTTTGGAAAACAGAGCTCTTTTTGTGCATTCATGATAGAAATGGGGATATAAGTTCTTTGATAAAAGGTATTGAAAATCGTTTTTAATGTAGATAGTTTCATAAAAAGCTCCTTAAAATTATTATAAAAACATTAAATACATGATATAAATATATTTTTTTGTATTATATAATAACCATGCAATAAAGTAAAGCGATTACATTTGGCCAATTGAATGCTTTATGATAATAAAATGAAAAGAGAGGATGAAAAAAATGAACAAGTTTGAACAGATGATCAATGACAAATTGATGCCGTTATCAGAAAAAATAGCTAACAACAAGATCATGGGATCTTTGATGGAAGGCTTTATCAGAACGAGCCCAATTACTTTAGGGATTGCCTTTATTACGATTATCGGGAATTTCCCAATTCCTGCTTGGACAAATTGGCTGACAGAAATTGGCTTGATGCAGCATGTAACTGCTATTACGAATGGTGCTACTGGTGTTTTGACCCTGTATGTAATTTATTCTTTGGCAATGGCTTATGCAAAACGTTTGAATACACATGAAAGAAATGCTGCTATCGTATCATTAGCATTCTTTATCATGATCATACCTCAAACGATTACAACTGCTTCAATGCAGGATGGTCAATTGGTAGAAACAACAATCAATGCTTTGAAATTAGATTATTTAGGCGGTCAGGGTTTATTTATTGGGATGATTGTTGCTTTGGTTGTAACGAAATTATATGCAGTGCTGTCAGAAAAGAACATTACATTCAAGCTGCCTGACAGTGTTCCTCCAATGGTATCACAATCATTATCTCCTGTCTTTGTCGTATCTATTATTTTCACATTAGCCTTTGTAGTTCGTGTGATCTTTAGCTTTACACCATCAGGGGATATTATTAACTTCTTTATTCAAATGATCAATGCACCATTGAATTCTATGATTGCAAGTCCTATTTCAATTATTATCATTATGGGATTGCTGGCAATTCTTTGGTTCTTCGGTATTCACAATGCAGTATTGCAGGGACCTTTGGGTGTAATCAGCTTAACGATGGTCACAGGAAACATTGCTGCTTATCAGGCAGGTGCTGAATTGCCGTATTTATTGCCATCAGTGATTTATGGCGGAATGATGGCTTCCGGATTTATGGGATTGGTCATTGCTTCAATGTTTAAGGCAAAATCTGCGAAATTTAAACAATTGGCAAAATTATCTTTTATTCCGTCTTTGTTCAATATTACAGAGCCTATTATGTTTGGTATGCCAATTATTCTGAACCCTATGTTCTTTGTTCCTCAATGCTTAAGTCAGATTGTGTGCGGTTTTGTGACATGGGGATTAGTCACTACTATCTTACCGGTAAATATTAATCCATATATGTCATTGCTGCCATGGACAACCCCTATCTTTATCAAGATGCCTTTGACAGGCGGAATCAATTATACGATCTTAATGATTATCTGCTTTGCAATCACATTTATTATGTGGTATCCATTCTTGAAGGTTGCAGACAGAAGAGAATTTGAAATTGAAAACAGTCACGAACAATAACAGATGACAAAAAAGTGGACAACATGGTGGAGTCGAGCTCAAAGAGGATTGGGTGTGCTGAATCAAAAAGCACCTCAGCATCATCGAATTGTGCTCACATCTATCCCTTCATCTCAAAGCATACGTTTTAAATTTGCAGCTTATTATGATACACAGGACATTATGATTGAGAATGTCCTGTGTCATGATTCCCATGTATCTCGAACTGTTACGTTTCACGGTCAGTCTTCCTGTCAATTATTTCCTGGGAAAGATATTCTCAGTGATGAAATTCAAATGGATTCTAATGAATTGACTCTTGAATATGAGATTGTCACGCAAGAAGGGTATAATTGTGTCTCAGGTTTTGAGTACATGGATTATGATCCATTCAGGCAAGCACCGAAACAAATCTATGCTTTGCAGAGCATAGAACTGTTCAGTGAGGAATTAAAAGGCTGTGTCGCTTACTTTGGTGATTCAATTGCTGAACAGGGACATTGTGCAAGACTCTTGCAGCAAGCATTGATCCGGCAGGGGATAAGTTTATTGAATTTAGGACTCAGCGGAAATCGTCTCTTGCATCAGCTGGAGCATGTAGATCTAAGAAATACTCCTCTAAACAAAGTGGCGGAAAACATAGAGATAAGCAAGCAATGCTTTGGTATCAGCGGAATAGAGCGATATCCCAAAGAGGTACTTTCTTGTCAGAACCTGAAGATGATCATTGTTGCTGTCGGTATCAATGATATTTATCAGCCTGGTACATTTTGTGCCTATCAGGAACAATTGCCGACATTAAGCCAGATGCAGAATGCTTATGAACAGCTGAATACTGATGTTCCAATGCTTTGGTGCGGAATCACTCCGTTCAGACTTAATGCTGATTGGACAGAAGCAAAAGAAAAGCTGCGATTGGAAATCAATGCTTGGATAAAAGAAAGATTTCAAAATACAATCGATTTTGATTATCTTTTTCACAATGAAAAGAATGTGATAATAGAAGATTTATTTCAAAAAGATGGCCTGCATCCGACGAAAGCAGGCGGAACTGTCATGGCAAAGGAAATGATAAAATGGTTCAAACTTTACTTATAGTTTTTGTTCTTATATTGATTTATATTTTATTTTGGACACCTTATCCTTTTGTATGGTTCTTGCGGTCAAAGAAGGAAGCGATTGTGGACAAAGGTCCGGAGAATATTGAACAAATCAAACAAAAAGTTGAAATTTATACAAATTTATCTTATCCCTCTTCATATCCTCAGGCGACATATGATCTATATGTTCCCAAAAAACAAGAAATAAGAGCTTTGATTGTTTGGGCTCATGGAAGGTCATTTATCTCTGGAACAAGTATCGGAATGAGAAATTTCGGGCCGATGCTGGCAGAGAAAGGATATATGGTTTGTGCAATGAATTATGCATATGCTCCGCGCTATCATTTTCCAGTACAGATTTGTCAGATTGATGAAGTGCTCTGTCACATGCATAGTGAGCTTCTGAAGCATGGGATTGATCTTGATCAAGTAGTATTGGGCGGAGATTCTGCCGGAGCTAATTTAACTGCCTGCTATGCTTCTTTTTATCATAATGAATCTTTATGTCAAAAAGCAAAGATTCAGTTAAAGAATAAGATGAGTTTAAAAGGATTATTGTTATTCTGCGGTCCTTATGATCTTTGTGAAGATTTTCAGCGAGAGGAATTAAAGAAGTTTTCATTCTTTTTTAAATATATCGGATGGTCTTATTTAGGACATAAGAATTGGCAGAAAAGGGAAGAAAAAAAATGGGCTTCTCCAATATGGAATATACATGATAATTTTCCTGCAGCTTATATATGCGATGGCAAGAGATATTCTTTTATGTGGCAGGGAAAGAGATTTTCTGAAGCATTGCAGAAACATGGAATTGAAGTAAAAACAAGATTTTATGAGCATATGTCTCATGAATTTCAATTTGAATATAAAAAGTATAAATCAGAAGCGATGCAGGTTTATCAAGATAGCTTGGAATTTTTAGATAGTATTTTAAAAAAGGAAGAGAAAAAATGTTAAGAAAAGATTTTTTATGGGGTGGTGCGGTAGCTGCCAACCAATGCGAAGGAGCTTATGATGAAGACGGAAAAGGGCTTTCTATCATGGATATCATTACTGCTGGTTCCAAAGATACACCAAGAAAGGTAACTCTTGAGCTGAAAAAAGAGGAGTATTATCCGAATCATGAAGCGATTGATTTCTATCATCGCTATGAAGAAGATACAGACTTGTTTCAGGAAATGGGATTTCGATGCTTTCGTACTTCTGTTGCTTGGTCCAGAATCTTTCCGAAAGGGGATGAAGAAGAACCAAATGAAGAAGGATTGCAATTTTATGATCAATTGTTTGATACCTTAAGAAAAAAAGGAATGGAACCGGTTGTGACCATTTCTCATTATGAGATGCCGTTATATTTGGTTACGCAATATGGAGGATGGCGAAACAGAAAGTTAATTGATTTTTATGTACGTTTCGCAAAAGTATTGTTTGAAAGATACAAAGGAAAAGTTCATTATTGGATGACCTTTAATGAAATCAACAGTACAGTGAAATTGCCGATGATTGCCGGTGTGCGAATTCAGCCGGGCGAAGATGCAAAAAGTGCGGCCTATCAAGCCTTACATCATCAATTTGTGGCCAGCGCAAAAGCAGTGCAGTTAGCCCGTCAGATTGATGCAGAGAATCATGTGGGCTGTATGGTCATGACAACTGTCGGATATCCGAAAACTTCACATCCATTGGATATTTTGGCTGCTCAGGAATATCTGCGTGATGGAACGCTGTTTTTTACGGATGTGCATGTTCGCGGTGAATATCCAAAATATTTTCATAGTTATGATGTGAATTTAGATATCATAGAAGAAGATGAGAAAGATCTGAAGCAAGGCTGTGTTGACTTTATTGGTTTCTCCTATTATTCTACGCAGGTTGTTTCTCATACAAATGAGGGAGAAGAAGCTCAAGGCAATATTGTCAAAGGATTGAAGAATCCTTATTTAGAAGCGAGTGAATGGGGATGGCAGATTGATCCCAATGGTTTGAAATTTTTGATGAGAGTGCTTTATGAGCGATATGAAAAGCCTTTGTTTATTGTTGAAAATGGTTTGGGCTATGATGATCAGATTGTCGAGGGAAAAATTGAAGATGATGCTCGTATTGATTATCTGCGCCAGCATATTCAGGCGATGAAAGAAATAACAGAACAAGAGAATATTGATTTGATGGGTTATACTGTATGGAGTCCAATCGATATTGTTTCTGCCGGAACAGGTGAGATGAAAAAAAGATATGGCATGATCTATGTCGATAAAGATAATGAAGGTCATGGAACATTAAAGCGAATGAAAAAGAAATCATTTGATTGGTATAAGCAAGTAATTGCAAGCAATGGAGAGAATTTACAATGAAATATTTAAGTATAGATGCCGGCGGGACATATATTAAATATGCTTGGCTGGATGAAAATGGCACAATTCTGGAACAAGGAAAGCAAGAGACACCTTATGCCTCTAAAGAAGCTTTCTTTGAAGTAATCAAACAATTATGGCTGTCATGTGATGAAACAAAAGGCGGTATTTGTATGTCACTGCCTGGAACTATTAACTGTGATACTGGTTTTGTTCATCAAGGCGGTTCATTGACATATCATCATGGTGTGAATATCAAAGAATGGTATGAAAAAGAACTGAATACAAAAGTAGAAATTGAAAATGATGCCAGATGTGCTGCTTTGGCAGAAATGAATTCCGGTGAAATGAAAAATATTCAAAACGGAATAGTACTGACTTTCGGTACCGGAGTCGGCGGATGCTTTATTATTAACGGAGAAATTTATAAAGGAACACATTTATTTTCCGGAGAAGTATCTGTGCTTGTCTGTGATGACATAAAAAAGAAGGGCATGGATGCAGTCTTAGGTCATATTGCGGGAATCGGTCACTTAGCGAAACGTGTCTGTGAAGCAAAACAAGTACCTCTGGAAGAAGGAAAAACGATATTTGAATGGATCAAGCATCAAGATCCAACAGCACTGAAGTTCTTTCAGGAATATTGTGAGAAAGTCGCAGTTCAGTTATTTAATATGCAGATAATGTTAGATCCTCAGCGTGTATGTCTGGGCGGCGGAGTCAGTGAAAATCCTATCTTTGTAGAAGGGATCCAAAAAGCAATGAATACTTTCTATGATTCACTGCCAGTGGCTATTCCTCGATTGGAAATTGTTTCCTGCCGTTATCATAACAATGCAAATCTATTAGGCGCCTATGTTAATTTTGTTTTGCAGCAGGAAAGAAGGGCTCATGAAGCATAAAAAAACAGCAATCATTGCCTGCATCAGTGCGTTGATTCCAATTGTGATCGGCGGGTTTTTATTTCGTTTTATTGCTCAGCAGGTAGCCATTATGGGAGAAGATCAAAGAATCAGCAAAACAAATGCATATACAGCGTTAGCTGATATAGCGCCGCAGCAAGCAACGATTTTCTTCGGAGATTCAATTACAGAATTATGTCCAATTCAGGAAATCTATGCGGATTATATTGAAGAAACCGGTATAGCGATGCTGAATCGCGGCATCAGCGCAGAAACGACTGAAACGATGCTGGAAAGAATAGAGGAAAATGTATTGATACTAAAGCCGAGGAATTTAGTTATGCTGATGGGTGTCAATGATTTGGCAGAAAATACAAGCTATGATGAGATTGTAAACAATATTCAGAAAATGATTCAGCTGACAAAGCAAAAGAGTCCGCAGACAAATATTATTCTACAGGCCGTTTATCCGATCAATGTCAGTGAACGAACTTCTTTTTATCAGCAGTTTCAGATCGGTGATCGAAGCAATGATGAAATCAATGAGCTGAATGAGAAATTGGAACAGATGGCTCAGGAAGAAAATATAACATTTCTGAATGTGAATCATTTATTGACAGATGAAAAACAAGAGTTAAAAGCAGAATATACAGCGGATGGACTGCATCCGACAATCGAAGGTTATCTGGCTGTAAAGGATGAAATTATTCAGGTGCTGGAATAATACAAAAATCTTCATAATCGAAAAACTGGTTTCAGCAATGACAAATGAGAAAAAATAAATAAAATAGAATATGCTTGCACGGAGGGCAATTCATTCATAGAAATGATGAGCTGGATAAGGCACGAGCTGAAATGCTTGTACCTGTCCAGCTCTTTTTTTGGTTAGGAGGAGATGATTGAATGGATTTTCTTAATGGGTTAATTAAAACATTTTACTTTAAATATTTAGCAGCTGCATTTGGAAGCGCACTGATTTCTTCAATTTATTCTATTGTCGATATGGCGATGGTAGCACAATATCATGGTCCTGCAGGCTCTGCGGCATTAGCGATAGTAGCTCCAATCTGGAATATTATTTTCAGTATCGGACTGTTGATGGGAATCGGCGGATCAGTTCTTTTCAGTACTATTCGCGGAAGAAGTGACGGCAATGAAAAAGAATCCAATGAGTATTTCACGGTTTCTATCATTGGTTCAGCTGTTTTATCATTGATTGTATGGCTGATCATTATCTTTTTTGACAGACAATTGCTGCTGTTTTTTGGGGCTGATGAATCTACATTAGCATTAGCACAGCAATATGTTGCACCGATTAAATTTGTGATTCCTTGTTTCTTATTCATCAATACACTATCTACTTATCTGCGTAATGATAAGAATCTTGGATTAGCGACAGCGGCTGTTTTGATTGGCGGATTGTTTAATGTCTTTGGTGATTATTTCTTTGTATTTACTTGTGATATGGGGGCTTATGGGGCAGGTTTGGCTACAGCTATCGGAAATACAATTTCAATTCTGATCATGCTGAGTCATTTCTTGACAAAGAAGAATACATTAAGATTGGTTCGTCCGGTGAGATTTATCACTAAATTCCGTGAAGTAGTTGTTACGGATTTTCCACATTCTTTATTGATATTGCAATGGGTGTACTGACCATTCTATTCAACCGTCAGATCATGAAATACTTAGGCACCAATGCTTTATCTGTCTACGGTATTATTGTCAATATTTCTACCTTTGTACAATGCTGTGCTTACAGTGTCGGTCAGGCCGCACAGCCTATTTTCTCAACGAATTTCGGAGCTGGCAGAGGGGACAGAATTAAAGAAACTTTGAAATATGCATTGGGAACGACAGCATTTTTTGCTATACTATGGGTAGGACTATGCTGGGCAATTCCAAACCAGTTTATCTATATCTTTATGAAACCGACTGAGGAAGTATTGCAGATAGCGCCTTCGATTATTCGATGCTATGGATTATCATTCTTATTGCTTCCTTTAAATATATTCTCTACTTATTATTTCCAGGCGGTAATGGAACCAAAAGCAGCCTATATTGTTTCTATTTCAAGAGGGCTGGTAATCAGCGGTATTCTCATCATGGTACTTCCGGTGATAGCAGCACCGGAAGCTATCTGGCTGGCAATGCCTCTGACAGAACTTCTGGTTTCTGTTTATGTCGTATTGAAGATGGTTCGATGCACCAAACAATTAAGTGCTGAAAGGATGGGTGTTTATGAATAAAATTATTACAATTGGGAGAGAATTCGGCAGCGGCGGACGTGAATTGGGGCGCCGTTTGTCAGAAGAGCTGGGCTTTGCATATTATGATCAAGAAATTATTCATGAAATTGCAAAGAGAACTTCATTATCAGAACAGTATGTCAATGCCGTGGTTGAGCAGCAATCATTTTTCTCATTTCCGATTCATATCGGAAGAAGCTTTTATATTGCCTCTGATCCTGCCTTTGAACAAAAACAGGCTGTCTATCAGGAACAATCACGAATCATTATGGAAATGGCCGCAAAATCAGATTGTATCATTGTCGGAAGATGTGCTGATTATATTCTGAAAGAATATCAGCCATTCAGAATTTTCGTGTATGCTGATATGGAAAGCAAGATCAAACGCTGCCGTGAAAAGGGACAGGAAGATGAAAATCTTTCAGATAAAGAATTGAAACAGAAAATTCACAGTATTGATAAAAAACGTGCCCGTTATTATGAAATGTATACCGGCAATGAATGGGGCGATAAACTGAATTTTGATTTATGCATCAATACGAGCCATCGAACAATCAAAGAAATTGTACCGGCAATTGCCAAACTGATCAATGAATAAAAAGTTTATGGAGATAGCGTATGAATAAAGTAAAAATAACTGTTTTAAAGACAACTTTGGACCAGGAATTAGCAGATGAATATGGTGCAATCGGCTTAACTGCCTGTCCGATGATGAAAGCAGGCCAAGTATTCTATGCGGATTATGCAAAGCCTGAAGGATTTTGTGATGAAGCATGGAAAGCTATCTATCAATATGTATTTGCATTGGCACATGGGGCAGGAAATGAGGTCTTCTATTATGGAGACTGGATCAGAAAGCCGGGAGTTGCGATCTGCAGCTGCAATGATGGATTGAGACCGGTAATTTTTAAACTTGAAGCTACGGATATTGTTTCAAAAATTGACTATACACCGGTAAGATAAAAAAATGAGCAGATTTTGCTCATTTTTTATTGAACTTCTGATTTTCAGTTTCATTATTCTGAAGAAGGAATTCCCATTCTTCTTGCTGAGCTAATAATGCCGCTTTTTCAATTTTAGCTGCCAGCTCTTTGACTTTTGGAGAATGATTGATGATAATTGCTGTGTACATGATCTTTACCTCTCTTGCAATCTAATCATAACTGAGCAATGCATTTTTAAAATCATCATCAAATGAAATTTCCGTAAAGTTTAAGTAAGAATTTAATTGTTATGTTCAAATTCCTTTGCTGCTTCTTTCAGTAAGGCACGAATCGGTAAATGCTGCGGACAAGCCTTTTCACATTTGCCGCATTCAATACATTCAGAAGCTTTTCCATTTTGTACAGTATAGACATTGTTATAATACCTGAAATATTCATGGATTTAAATAAAAATTGCGCAAAGCCTTTATTTTATGGGACTTTGCGCATATTTATG
>CALUVS010000061.1 GCA_944324265.1 uncultured Traorella sp. | reverse complement strand
GATTTTTTTGAAGATAAAATAAGAAATATATGCTTGAATGTCAAATTGCCTGAATTTTATTGAAATGCACACCTTGTGTGCTATAATAAAAGCGAGGAAGCACCAAACCGGTGCTGCCACTAAGATATTTTAATCTTTATGCAAACACTCTGGTGCAACAGAGTGTTTATTTACTTTTTATTCCTCTTTGATGCTTCAAAGAAGATGTAAAAGCAAAGGTGAAGCAGTGAAATCACTGCAGTAAGAACTGCAGCGATTATTGATGCATCATCCATTGCCACACCCCCTTTCAGTTTCCAAAGGGAAAGAGAATTGAGAGTATGGCAGCACTCTGTTTTTGGACTTCCTCAAACTATTTATATGCATGAAAGCAAAAATTTACAGATTTTTTAGAAGATGAAATATAAGTATCGATGTCAAACTACTCAGATTTAGCTGAAAAGATCGGAAATAATATATTGTTAATAAATGACGATTGACAAACTGGTTATAACGAGTTATATTTAAATTGTAGATGGAGGAACTTATCTTGAATAATAATGCATTTAATAAAATTCCGCTATATTATCAGCTTGCAGCGAAAATAGAGGAACAAATTAATGACGGAGTATTTGAAAAAGGGGATAAAATTCCTTCTGAAAGAGAACTATGTGTTCTATACAATGTTTCCAGAATGACCGTTCGTTTAGCGATTGACGAATTAGTGCGGCAAGGAAAGCTTGAGAAGGTTCAGGGAAAAGGGACATTTGTTTTGAATAAAAGTATTATTCAGAATTTGAACAATGTTTACAGTTTTTCAAAGGAAATGGAAAAGCAAGGGAAAATATCTTCTACTCAGATTATTAAGCGTGAAGTGATTGCTGCAGATGCGAAAACAGCTAAAAGATTGGGCATTAAAGAAAATGAGGATGTCGTATTTTTAGAGCGTTTGCGTTTAGCTGAAAACGTTGCGATCATGGTAGAAAAGTCATGGTTTCCTTATTCATCATTTTCTTTCCTGTTAAATATTGATTTTACAAATCGAGGGCTATATAAAACTTTGGAAGAAGATTACGGCATCAAGATAGATAAAGCTATTGAAACATTCCGAGCAACAGAATTGAATGCTCAGGAATGCAAATTGCTGCATTGTCCGAAAAAGCAATATGGCTTATTAGTAAAAAGAACTTCTTATTGCAATAATACAATTGTTTGTTATTCAACAATTGTATCCAAAGGCGATACTTTTGAATTTACTGTTCAGCTTGGATAGTTTCCAAGTAAGACAGTAATTCATTTTTAGCTTAAAAGGTTATAACGACATAACGACATAACATGTTATCGGAGGGATACTTTATGATAAAAGATTATTTAACTTCAGAATTGGTTCAATGTGATATGGATGTTAAAGATTGGAAAGAAGCAGTAAGAACTGCCGGTCAGCTGCTTGTAGACAATCAGAAGGTAAAACCGGAATTTATTGATTCCATGATACAGGTGGTAGAGAAATTTGGACCTTATATGATTCTAGTGCCGAAAGTTTGTTTCTTTCACGGAGAACCTGGTGAAATGGTGAAAGAGCCTTGCTTGTCATTGATTGTATTCAGAAATCCTGTTTATTTCAGTGAGTTTGAGAATCAACAGATTAATTGCTGCTTTGCTTTCGGGGCCGTTGATAAAGAATCACATATGGATATGATCATGAATGTTGCAAAGATATTGCAGAATGAACAGTTTATTCAGGCAATTACTGGTAATGAGCCAAAAGAAAAGATCATGGCTATTATAAATGAGTACTAGGAGGAAAAAAGATGAAACAAAATGAGTATTACAGCATTGTAAAAGAGCAGCTGGGAAGACAAATGACTGAAGAAGCCGAAAAAATTGAACAAGCCGCTCAGACATGTGCTTCTTCAGTAATTAAGAAAAGAGTGATTCATGTATTTGGCTGCGGGCATTCTCAGATGTTTGCAATGGAAGTTTTCTATCGCGCAGGCGGACTAGTTCCGGTAAATGCATTGTTGATTCCGCATCTAGCTTTGTTCCCAAAAGCTAAACTAAGTACCTTACAGGAAAGAGTTGAAGGATTCAGCGGGGAATATTTGAAATTAGAAAATGTATCTGCGGATGACACCATGATCATTGTATCTATTTCAGGAAGAAATGCAGGTGTCGTAGATATGGCATTAGCAGCTAAAGAAATCGGCATGAAAGTGATTGCTTTGGTATCCAACGAATTTTCAGGAAAGGTATCTAGCCGACACAGTTCTGGAAAGAATTTAAAAGATGTTGCAGATATAGTGATTGATATCAAATGTGTTGCAGGGGATGCATGCTTATCAATGGAAGGAATGCCTGCAAAATTTACTGGTACCTCTACTATTCTAGGCATGACTGTGATGGACAGCATCATGGCAAGAACAATTGAATTATGTATGGAACAAGGATATGTTCCACCAGTGTATGTAAGCAGTAATCTTGATACAGGTGATGCAATTAATGCCGAATATATCAAGCAGTATAAGGATCTCATTGATTGTTTATAGGAGGAGGTGAAGAAAATGATCAAAATTATTACAGTATGCGGATTAGGTGTTGGATCTAGCTTGATCATGAAAATGACCGTGGATAGTGCATGTTCACAATTAGGCGTTAAATGTAACATTGAACATTGGGATATGGGTACTGTGAAGGGAAAGCCTTGTGATCTAATTGTTACAACTGAGGAATTTAAGAAGAATTTCCAGGATCAAGAAAACGTTGTTTATTTGAAAAATATGGTTGATACAAAAGAAGCAAAAGAGAAGTTAGAAGAGTATTTTAAAAAACATGATCTATTGTAAGGGGGTTAAAAATTTATGCTAGATTTTTTAATTAACATTATGGAAACTCCGGCCATTGTCTTAGGGCTGGTTGCATTAATTGGTTTATTGCTTCAGAAAAAGGATGCAGGACAAGTCTTCTCTGGTACTGTTAAAACGGCTTTAGGTATGCTTGTTCTAAGTGCAGGTTCTAACTTAGTTGTCTCTGAAATTTCACCATTTGTTGATTTATTCTCACAGGTATTTAATCTGCAGGGTTTTGCAACATCATCAGAAGCTGTTGTAGGAGCAATGCAGAGTGCAGTTCCTGTTATTGCCAGCACCAGTGCGATCATTATGGCAGTTGGTTTCTTAGTGAATGTATTGGTTGCTCGCTTCAGTCCATTGAAATATATCTTCTTGACTGGACATATGATGTGGATCTTATCTGTTGCTATTGCAGGAAGTTTATATGTAGCAGGTTTCAGTGAATCACTGATCATGGTCATCGGTTCTATTCTGCAAGGTGTGCTCATGGTTGTATTCCCTGCTATCGGTCAATCTACAGTTCGTCAGGTAACAGGCAATGATAATTTTGCGATTGCTCACTTAACAACACTTGGAACAGTCAGTGCAGCATACATCGGCGGTTTATTAGGTGACAAGAGCAAGAGCGCAGAAGATATCAAACTTCCAGAATCTTTGGAATTCTTCAAAGATACTTCTATGTCAGTTTCTATCGTCATGGGTGTCTTCTATTTATTAGTTGTTATTCTTGCTGGTCCAGAATTGGTAGCTCCATATGCTGGTGAACAAAATTATATCGTATTCGGTATTCTGAAAGCATTAGGATTTACTGCTGGTATCTTGATCTTATTGCAAGGTGTTCGTATGTTCTTAGGTGAATTGGTACCTGCATTCAAAGGTATTTCTGATAAACTGGTTCCTGGTGCTATCCCTGCATTGGACGTGCCTGCATTGTTTGCATTTGCTCCTAACAGTTTGATGATTGGATTCGTAACTGCTGTAGTAGGTATGATCGTCGGAATGTTTGCATCAACGGCTATCTTCAAAGTAGTTCCATTAGTATCTATCATCGGTGCCTTCTTTACAGGCGGTGTTGCCGGTATCTTCGGTAATGCCAGAGGCGGTATCCGCGGTGCAGTTATTTCAGGTTTCTTATATGGATTCATTTTAATTTTCGCATCTGGATTCTTATTTACAATTTTCGATTATGCTGCATACGGAGCTGCAGGTGTTGGACATGACTGTGTCGATGTCATGGCTGTTATGGTTCTGCTCAAGTATCCTTATGTTGGTATTATTGTCACAGCTGCTGTATTTGCTTTCCTTTGCTGGCGAAAAGGAATTGAAAATAGAGCAAAATAATAAGTTAAAACGATATTGAATATATATTTAAATTGATTGTCAAATACGAAAAAAATGATGGAACTTGCTTTCATCATTTTTTATATGACTGTTAAAAGTTACTGCTTTTGTGACGATAGACAGATGGGATAAAGGCAATAAACAGCGGGAATATCTCCAAACGTCCAAAAAGCATAGCGAGTGTCATAGCTAGCTTACTTGTTGCAGAGAACATGCCATAATTGCCCATTGGACCTGCCAGTCCTAAGCCTGGTCCTACATTGCCTAAACAGCTGGCAACAGCACTGGTGACTGTTTCAAAATCAAAGCCATCGAACGAAACGATAATAATACAAAGCAGATAGATGATGATATATACTGCAAAGAATGCAAATACTTCGGTAATAACACTGTTATCCACTGTCTTGCCGTCCAATTGAACTAATTTAACGGAACGTGGATGAAGCATGTGACTGATTGTATTTTTGATTTGCCGCAGCATGATGATATAGCGGGAAATCTTGATTCCGCCGCCGGTAGATCCTGCACAGGATCCGATAAACATCAAGACAAATAATAATGTTTTGGAGAACTGCGGCCATAGATTAAAGTCACAGGAAGAATAACCGGTAGTTGTAATAATAGATGCTACTTGGAATGAAGATTGACGCAAAGCTTCAATGAAAGAATCATAGTATCCCCATAAGTTTAAGGTAATCAGGGCAATAAAGACAAAAATAACCCCTAAATAACCTCGTACTTCTTCACTTTTGAAAACAGCTCGGATATCACCCATGAGCAATAAGAAATAAACATTGAAGTTGATTCCGAATAAAATCATAAAGATCGTTAATACAACTTCATAATAAAGATTGTTATATTGACCGATTCCTTGATTCAAGATACTGAATCCCCCGGTTCCGGCAGTACCGAAAGCATTGCATAAAGCATCAAACAAAGGCATTCCGCCTATTAAAAGCAATACGATCAAAGTAATTGTCATGACAGTATAGATCGTATAAAGTAGAGAAGCTGTACTTTTGATCTTAGGTACAAGCTTGCCGACAATAGGACCCGGTGATTCTGCACGCATCAAATGCATGTTGCGGTTATTTCCTTCCAAAGGAATAACCGAAAGGATGAAGACCAAAACACCCATCCCGCCGATCCAGTGAGAAAAGGAACGCCAGAAGGTAATGCTTTTCGGCACTGATTCAATAGCACTGATGACACTAGCTCCGGTAGTAGTGAAGCCAGAAGTAATTTCAAATAAAGCATCGACATAATTTAAGACACCGCTGAAGACAAAGGGCAAAGCCCCTGTTAAAGACATCACGATCCATGACAAAGCAACAATGACAAATCCCTCTTTGGCATAGATGGTCTTATTTTCAGGCGGACGCCGTGTAAGCAGGAAACATAATCCGGCACAGATCAGAGATGTCAGCAAAAAGCACATGGCTGCTTCCTGATAAATCAATCCGACAACAAAAGGAAACAGCAGCAATATAGCTTCTACACCAAGTACCAGGCCAATAATCCGATAGATCATTTTTTTGTTCATATTTAATCCTCAATAATATCTTCCAAAGCGTCTAAACCTGTTCTGGTTGTAATGACGATTACGTGGTCACCGCTTTGGAAAGTAGAATTTCCGTCTGCAAATATCAAGCGATTATTTCTGAAGATACAGCTGATCAAAACACTGGATCTGAATTTTAATTCACTGAATGTTTTATTTTGATATTTAAATGTAGGTGAGACAACAAATTCCAATGCTTCAACTTGATTATTAACAATACGAATCAAAGTTTCTACATTGCTGCCGATAGAATTCTGCATAGCACGAACAAAGCGGGTAATTTGATTCGCTGTAATATATTTAGGGGAAACAATACTGTCTACACCAAATTTTGATAAAAGATGTTCAAAATTCACACGATTGACTTTCGTAATTACTTTTTTTACATTATTGCTTTGAGCATCCAAACTTAATAAAATATTTTCTTCATCAAAACCTGTCAAAGCAATAAAAGCATCGGTATTCTGAAGACCTTCTTCATTCAATAAATCAGGTTCAGTGGCATCGGCATGAATAACATTGGCTTTTGGAAAAGCACCTGCTAATTGTTTGCATTTTTCTTCATCCATTTCAATGATCTTAACTGCATAATTCATATCCAAAAGCATTGCGGTCAAATAATATGTAATACGTCCTCCGCCGACAATCATAACATTTTTTATTTTTTGATAAGGAAGACCGATTTCCTTAAAGAACAGCAATAAATCAGTAGGTCTTCCGGTAATTGTCACCTTATCATTTTCTTTAAATACAAAATGACCGTCCGGAATAATTGGTTTTCCATCACGCAAAACAGCACAGACCAGTATTTTTACTGAAGCAATTTTGCGCAGTTCCAAGATCATTCTGTCAATCAATACCGAACCGGCGGTAACTTTAAATTCAACCAGATCGACTCTTCCATGCACAAAGGAATCCGTTTTGATTGCACTTGGAAAACGCATGGAACGGGCAATTTCCAATGCCGCTGTATATTCCGGATTGACACTCATGGAAAGTCCCAATTCATCTTGAATATATTTCAGTTCATGTGAATATTCAGGATTTCTGACACGAGCAATCGTATTTTTGGCCCCAAGCTTTTTAGCAATCAAACAGCATAATAGATTCAATTCATCTTCACTTGTGACTGCAATCAATAAGTCGGCATCCGGAACCCCTGCTTCAATCTGCACTGCTCTGGATGCGGCATTTCCATGAATGCACAAAACATCCATATTATTGGTGGAACGATTGACTACATTTGGATTTTTATCAATGACGACTACATCATGTCCTTCATTTGAAAGCTGACCGGATACAGTTGAGCCAACTTTCCCATCACCGCAAACAACGATTTTCATATCTCTTTTCTCCCTTGATAAAACACCACAATTATAGCATAAATAAAGCAAAGAAAAACGCCAACATTAAGATTGCGTTAAAATTTTATAAAGATAGTATAAAGATATTGGACAAAGAAAAAGTACTCATTTTCACGAGTACTTTGTGTTATCTTATTGGTAATATGCACCAGAGGCATCGACATAATATCCATCCGGTGTTGTTGTGTCATACAGCATGGCACCGCCTTCACCGACATAATACCAAACATCTAAATTTGCATCTCTGGCAATCCAGCTATTTTCAAGCATCACGCCGTTTGCACCGGCATAGAACCAATCATTCTTATAATCAGCTACCCAAATATTTGAAACAGGCTGATTGTCTTGATAGAATACCCAGACACCATTTTCTTCGATCCACCAATCTTTGATTGTTTCAGTCGGCGGATTTGGATTTTCAGGTGTTTCAGGTGTTTCCGGATTCTGCGGCTGAGAAGGACCATCCAATATACTCATTAAGTTATTCAGCTCATTCTGAGTAGATGGCTTCAATAAATCTTCATAACGGAATAATGCAAAGCCGCTCAATCCATATTGTTTCGCTAATTTTACCTGTTCCTTCAGGTTCGTATCTTTGAGCTGCCATCCGATATCACCGGTCGGCTTGCGGTCAATCATATATAATCCTAAACCTACTTTTAATTCAATGTTGTGATTGGTCCAAATGGCATTGAAAGCATTCAAACGATCGGTATACATGGTTACATTTCCGCTGCTGCTCCATTGATCTGTCCAATAGATCTGAGGCATCAGGTAATCCACATAGCCTTCCTGTGACAGCCATGTTTCCAAATCAGCCCCTTGATCTCTGGCATTATCCAAATTTCCCATCGGAGATACTCCGAAAGTAACACTGTCATCAATACGTTTGATTGTATCATAAACATCTTTCAGCAATAGATTGACGTTTGCTTTGCGCTGTTCCACAGTCGTATTGCCCATAGTTCCTGTCTGATAGAAATAATCATCAAAGTGAATGCCGTCAACATCATAGTTTCTGACAATTTCGGCAATCCCATCAACAATATAATCTCTGGCTCTTTGACTGACAGGATTCAGAATGATACGATTCACACTGCCGGACATATAAGAAATGGTATCCCCTTCTTCAAAACGTTTGGCATAGGAAGAAGCACGCCAGCGATTGGACTGCTCTGTATCCAAAGAAATACGGTATGGATTAACCCATGCTTCAAATTTCAAACCATGATCATGTGCAATATCAATCATAATTTCCAAAGCATCATAATCCAAAGGAGCTTGATCTGAACTGATCCAATCAGCTGTCGGGAACATTGAACTTGGATATACCGCATCCTGGAAAGCACGGACATGCACGATCAATGTATCTAATTTATAATCCACAGCTGTCTGGGCAATTTCTTCAAAGGCTTCTGTA
Organism: uncultured Traorella sp.; assembly: GCA_944324265.1. Classification (GTDB taxonomy): domain Bacteria; phylum Bacillota_I; class Bacilli_A; order Erysipelotrichales; family Erysipelotrichaceae; genus Traorella. The sequence continues at coordinate 3,101 of CALUVS010000061.1, read as the reverse complement.
AATTCTTTTTCGTTCTTATCTTTTAAATATTTCTGAAAATCAAGATAACTCACCCATACAGCTTGATCAAAGTTATCTTCTTCAGCTTGTACTGTATGAGGGGTGATCATCAATAATCCCAATAAGCATAATAATAGTTTTTTTCCCAATTTTCTCATTTTTTCATTTCCTCCATAATTTAAGTATATAGAAAACCATCATAAATTTCTACAGGAAAATGCCGCCAACAAGAAAACACATAATCTTCACATTTTCTTCAACACTACTTATGTTATAATAATTCTCGTTAGGAGTTGATACTTATGATGGAGAAATTCAAGCGCTTCATGATGGGAAGATATGGGGTCGACCAACTCAGCTATGGTTTGAATTTTCTGTTTTTTATCTTAGTTCTTTTGGGGCTTATTTTTGGAAACAGCTGGTTATTCTTATTGGCATTGATTCCGCTGGTTTATATGTATTTTCGTATGTTTTCAAAGAACTTTGCGGCACGTTATAATGAAAATCGTGTTTATACGAATTTCATGTCCCCGGTTTATAATGTGATTGATAAGATCAAAACAAAATTCAATCAAAGACGCAAAAGAGATAAGAATTATAAATATTTTAAATGCAAGAATTGTCATCAGGAATTAAGAATTCCAAAAGGAAAAGGCAAAGTAACCATTACTTGTCCAAAATGTCATACATCATTTGAGGGAAGAAGCTAATCTTCCTTTTTTGTATTGAAAAGGAAAACTATGCTAGAATAGAAATATGAAACTGAAAATGCTTTATATTTATTTTTTGTATCCGATTGGGACCTTTTTGTATGCAATACAGGCTTCTTTAACAGATGAAAATTTGACTTATGTACGTTCATTAAAAAATCCCCTGTTATTTCTTTTCTGGGCAGCAGCAACAATAACAGCCTTGGCAATAGGCTTTTTTCCTTGTCTGAAAGCATCCATTCATCAAAAACAATTAAAAAGAGCTGTGCTGGCAAGTGCTGTTTTATTTGTTTTGGCTGCTTTGTGTCCTTATGCACCTGAAACGATTCCGATTTTAAGTGATCTGCATGTGGCTTTATCATTTATTTCTTTAGGCGGAATGCTGGCATGTATCGGCCTGATGCTGGTATCTTTGTCTTGGAATCACACCCATCTGCAGATTTTTTGGAGTGTTTATGTCTGCATATGCATCATTGCCATCAGCATTCTTTTTTACTATATGAAAGTAAATTCATTGGTGGAGATCTTTGTGGCCATTGTTTCTCCGATCTTTTTATTGGAATTATCAAAGAAAGTAAGTCAATGATGTTTTTTTTGATATAATAAAACAAAAGGAGTCAACATGCGAAAAGTTATATTGATATTAAGTTTCTTTTTTGTCTGCGGATGTCAGCAATCGACAACTGCGAATATCCGCTGGGGACAGGAAAGCGATGTTTTAAAAATCGGTTATTTATATGATGAAAATTATCAGCTGCTCAAAGATCGCATTGAAGAAGAAATGGATGAGCGCGGCTATGGGGAAAGAAATGCAGAAAATCATACCTTTATCTGCAATGAAGACTGCAATGATGAAATGGAATCGCTTATAGAAGATTATGTGGACTTGATTGTGGGAGTAGGTGATGTGGCCACTGCTTCGGTACAGGCAGCTTCAAATCCCAATCATATTCCGACAGTTTTAGCTTTTGGAGAAGCCGGACAGTTTCAAAGTGAATTGGATTGGGAGCCTATGCGCTTATTTTTTGAGGAAATGATGAGTGAGGTTTCTAAGACTTTTCTTGTACAGGAAGATTTATATACGGCTTGGCAGGCAGAAATGGAAGCGGCTCAGAATGAGCTGAATGAAATCAGGATCTTGGAAGAGGATCTTGCTTTGCAGAAGGAAAGCATTGAAAATGAAGTAATCTTTGTTTTGGAAACAGAAAATGAAGGCTTAGAAAGAGAATTGTTGTTATCGATCATTGATGAAAATAATGAACGTATTCCATTGATCAGTTATCAGCTGGATCTGGATGAAGTTGCCCGTCGAATTGCCGAAAAAGCAAGTGCAGGCTTAAAGGGAATTGAAAGTGAAGATAATTGGATCATTACGCAGACAATGGTGCTGCATCAAACAGGACTGGATTATCTTCAATTGGATCCAACCAATGATTTATTGCCATACGTGCAATAGGAGGAACTATGATTGCAGATTATCATGTGCATACTGAATACAGCGATGATTCTGATTATAAGATGGAAGAGGTTGTTCAGGATGCGATAGCCAAAGGAATACAGGAAATATGTTTTACTGATCATGTGGATTACGGTATTAAAAAAGATTGGGAAGAGGCGTCCAATATTCCTTTAAAGAGAAAAACAGCCAATGTGAATTATCCTGAATATGTCAGAGAAATTCATGCATTGCAGAAAAAATATCAAGATCAGATTACTTTGAAGATGGGATTGGAATTTGGGATGCAGCGGCATACGATAGATCAATATGAGAAATTATTTCATCGTTATGATTTTGATTTTATCCTGCTTTCAGTCCATCAGATTGATAATCAGGAATTTTGGACACAGCAGTTCCAGCAAGGCAAAACACCGAAAGAAGTGGCAGAACGCTATTATGAAGAAATATTGTATTTAGTTCAAAATTATAAAAACTACAGTGTCTTAGCACATATGGATTTAATTGTCCGTTATGAGAAACAAGGCAGTTATCCTTTTGAAAAGCTCAAGCCAATCATTCAGAAAATATTGGAAATTGTTATTCAGGACGGCAAAGGTATTGAAGTGAATACTTCTTGTTATGCATATGGACTGAAAGATCTGACGCCTTCAGCAGAGATATTAAAGCTGTATCATGATTTGGGCGGAACATTGCTGACACTGGGCAGTGATTCACATCAACCGGAACAGTTGGGAGCATATATGCAAGAAACTAAGCAGAAATTATTGGCAATGGGATTTAAGCATATTTGTACTTTTGATAAGATGAAGCCTATTTTTCATTCATTAGAGGATTAAAAAAAAAGACCTTTTAAGGCAATGTCATTAAGTTAAAAGAGACAAAGCGACCAGAAGTTCGAGAAATGCATCAAAAACTTCTGGTCATTTGATTTT
>CALUVS010000060.1 GCA_944324265.1 uncultured Traorella sp. | reverse complement strand
ACATAAATATTATCTCTCTTATATCGACATTATTTATGTTGCATTAAACAAAAGGTGCATCATGTGGGGAATCATATTTTTTTATTTTATAAACAAGAATATTGCGTTATATTATTATCAGAGAGATTGTTATATACATTTGATGCTATATTCAATGAGAGGTTGCTATGAAAAAAATAATGATTGCTTTGGTATTACTATCATGGTCTTTGGCGGAATTGCATATTTTCATAACCGAAATACAAATCAAGAAGTCAATTATGATCATGTGCTGATCGCTGAAGAAACCAATCCTTATTATCAGATCGGATTTGCGGATTATGTTTTTATCGGTTCAGTGAATAAGGAAGTTGATAGGACATTTTCTGATTATGGGACTGCCAGAACAATTTATGAAATTGAAGTTACAGAAAATTTAAAAGGAAATCTGCAGAAGACAATTGAAGTTTCATATCCCGGCGGATATGAGAGAAATGGATCACTTACGCTGCATCAAGGCGATTTTATTACAGATGAAGGATTGCTTGAGATAGGAGAATCATATATATTTGTGGGCAATGGACAGTCAGATGGCAGCATATTGCTTCAGGATCTCTATACAGATGTTCCTGATACAGAAGAAAACAAAGAGAAATATTTGGACTATATTGCCAATCAGGAAGAAGTAGAACGAAAGCGCATGAAGAGCAAGTACGAAACAGAATAAGCTTGGATGAAGAAAGTTATTCTTTATTTTTAGGAATAATTTTCTTTTTTTTGTAATACTATTTATTATTTTTCTTATTTATGGTAAAAAGAATATAGAAGTATCAATAATTGAAATCATAATGAAATGGAGGATCTCATGAATCATTTGTACAGTTTGATCATGAATAATAAAAGAAATGTCGTATTGTTTCTGACGTTTGTCTTTTCGTTCGTTTTATATTTCATACAGGATTCCAAAGAGATTGTTCCATTGGATCAAAATGATCCGTCATTGAGTGAAAGTATGCAGAATTATTATCATACCGAAGCCATTGCGGAAGCAAAAGGAGAACACTTTCAGGCAAAATTGATTTCCTGTGTGGAAGTGGTATTTGATGATCCAAGTTATGATACCAGTTATTCGTTTTATCGCTATCAAGTTCTGATTGCGCCGCTGAATGATGAAAGAATGGCTTTTCAGGATATGATCATTTCAGTGGATGAAAGCTTGGAAGAGTATTATTCCCATCGTTATGGCGGCCGAAATTCACTCGCTGAATCACAATTTTATTTATCCCGATTGGATTATCCTGTCAAAACCACCAAGGAAGAATTAGTAGCTTATCGCGGTGATTTTACCATCAGCAATATGGGCGATGATATTCAGTCACAATGGAACATTGAGGAAGAAGTGTTTGATGAGGCAATGAAGACGCTTCGATTGGAAATTCAATTCAATCATACCAGTGAGATCATAGAATTGAAGCTGGAGGATGAAATACCGGTCATCGATTCGGAAGACAATGCTTTATTAAGCAGAGAGGATCTTCATGATTTGTATTATGATGGCGGTGCAGGGAGCTTTTTTGCTCCTTATGATGATGAATTTTTAATTGAAGAATAAAAATAATAGAAAAGAAATGCATAGAAAAAGAGGCGAACAAGATGAAAAAAAGAATTGCATTGAATTTTCGTTTCTTTGTGCTTATCGGCTTGATGTTTTTGATTCCCGGATGCGGGAAACAAGAAGCTTTGGACCAATTTTTAATTGATTTTATGGATGAAGACCGAGTTCAATCTTTGATTATTCCAAGCAGGTATGGAGAAGCCTCTGTGTTTAAGGTTGATCTTCAGGAAAAGGTTCAGGCAGAGGATGTTTTGACTGCAGCTTGTGAAAGCGCAGAATTGGAAGAAGATCTGGCAGTATATCAAAAAGAATTGGAAAGTATGAAGGATCGCTATGAAGAACTGATTAGCACATTGAAACTTGAAAAGATAGAAAAACCAATGAATGAAGCAGACAGGCTTGTTGTGCTGGAATCAAAAGAGGGTGCTGATATCAAAACATTGAGTGTTGATGAAGATCTTGTTTTACGAATTGAGGATCAAGATGAAAAATCATATTACAGAATAGAAGAAGAACAAGCAGAAGAGCTTGTCCGAATTTATGAACAGTTTTATGATTATTATATGAGTGATGATTGTCCTTGCTGGGCCAGGGAATGGCGTGAACTGATGAAGGAATAGTTTTTGTGCTTAAATTAAAGCAGATTGCATAGCGGCAGGAAAACATGTTTTCTTGCCTTTTTATGAGAAATTAGGGATAGGTGAAATAAATGAAAGTAAATGATTTGGCGCGTCTGACCGGGATTGCCGGCAGTAAGATTCGCTATTATGACCGCATGGGATTGATTCAGGGGGCAAGATGTGAATCAAACAATTATCGAGATTATAATGAATTGGATGCTTTGAATATTTATCATGCCCGCATGCTGAGAAGCTTTGATATGAGCGTGCAGGAGTCGATTGAAGCAAAAGGTTATCAGCTTCCGATCATTGATCAATGGGTGGAAGATCATATTGAAGATCTGGAAAGAAATATTCGTTTTGAACAGCTGCGCATTCAGCGTTTAAAGGAAATGAAAAATTATTTTCAGCTGATGCAGCGAAAAGAAAGATTTCAGGAAGTAGAGCTGCACAATATGAGTTATAACATCTGGCATATCGGCAAGCATATTCAAATGGATGCACCGATGCAGAAGACGGTGGAAATATTGGCCGATGCCATGCCTTTTTCTTATGTTGCGATTCGAATTTCCATTGCCAGCATATTGTCTTGTCAGGAAGAGCTGGAGGTATGCATCGGCTTAGGGATTCTGGAAAAGAACAAGGAATTGCTGGGATTGGAATTCCCGATGCCTTTGGAAGAGAGAAGCCGCAGACATGTCCTGCAGTTAGTCATTGAAACCCAGGATCCATTTCATCTGAAAAGAAGTGAGATACAGCCTTTATTGGATGAATGTGAAAAAAGAGGAATTCCTCTGCAGCGTGATCTGATCGGGCGCATTTATATCAGTTATCAGAAAAAAGAACAATTTGTACATGGTGTAGGCATAGGGATTGAAATCGCTAACAAAAATTAATTTTTTCACAAAATTATATTGACTTGTTACCAACTTACAGGTTTAGAGTAAACTTGTTACAAGGAGGGTTTTATGAAAAAATTGATAAATGTAACATTAGCCCTGTTGATTGCTTTAGGGCTAGGGGCTTGTTCAAGCAATCCTGATACCACTCCTTCTGTATCAGGAACATTCACCGGAACATCCAGCGGGATGCAGGGACCGGTTACTGTAGAAATGACAGTGGAAGAAGGAAAAATTACAGACATTGTATTGACAGAAATTCATGAAACAGCAGGTTTGGCTGATGTCGCTATCGAAAGAATTCCTGCTCAGATGGTAGAACATCAGACAACTACAGTGGATACGGTGACAGGGGCTACTTTAGCTTCCAATGCTATTATGCGTGCCGCAACAGCTGCGGCAGAAGCTGCCGGATTGGATATGGATGCTTTGGATGCCAATGCTTATCATGTACAGCCAGGTGAAGATGAAACTTGGGAAAGTGATGTTGTTGTTGTCGGCGGCGGGGGAGCTGGTTTAAGTGCTGCCATCGCGGCTGCTCAGGAAGGCTCTAATGTTATCCTGATTGAAAAAAGCAGTTTCTTGGGCGGAAACACTATGATGGCCGGAGGGGCCTTCAATGCGGTTGACCCAGAAGCTCAGGCAGAAACTATTTTAAGTGAAGCTCAGAAGAAGACTTTGGATTCTTATTTAGCTTTATCTGTGGAAGATGAAAATCTTCATTTTGATGAATTCCCAGAATGGGCAGAAGTATTGACTCAGCTGCAGAGTGATATCAATACTTACTATGCAGAAAATGCCGGCAAGACAGCAGGTGTCGATATGCCGGGATTTGACTCTATTTCATTGCACATGTGGCACATTTATGTCGGTGGTCTGCGTCAGATGAATGACGGCAGATGGATTGCTTCTGATATTGATTTAGCTCGTACATTGGCTGAAAGTGCTCTTGAATCTTATGACTGGGCAGGCTCCATTGGTGTCGGCATTGAATCTCATGCCGGTGCAGGTGATTCTCTGTATACAGTATTAGGGGCTATGTGGCCAAGAACTCACGCTTATACAGCAGGTCTGCCATTGATCGAGGTATTGCAGGAAGCAGCTGAAAAAGAAGGCGTAACAATTTATACAGAAACAGCAGCTACTTCTTTGATTGCTGATGAAAGCGGACGTGTCGTTGGTGTTGAAGCTGAAAAAGCTGATGGAACAAAAGTAACCATTAATGCCGGCAATGGTGTTATCTTAGCGAGCGGCGGTTATTGTGCAAACCCTGCCATGGTAAAAGAATATGATGAATATTGGGGCGATGATCTGACTTCTCACACATTGACAACCAATGTAGGAACAAATACAGGTGATGGAATTGTGATGGCTCAGGAAATCGGTGCCGCAACTGTCGATTTAGGAGTTTCTCAGTTAATGCCTTCTTCTTCTCCGATCAAAGGAACTATGACAGATGGTATTTGGGCAGATGCTTCTGAACAGATCTGGATTGACGGAAACGGCAAACGTTTCGTCAATGAATATGCAGAACGTGACGTATTGGCCAAAGCTTCTTTAGGCTTAGAAGATGGTATCTTCTATATTATCTATGCCGGAAGCAGTGCAAACAGTGAAGATGGCTTATGCAAAGGTACTTCTTTATCTGATGGTTTATTCGGAACAACTGTTGAATCTATGGTCAACAACGGACATGTATGGTATGGGGATACTTTAGCTGAATTGGCTGAAGCTACAAAGACAAGTGCCGGCGGGGCAGCTCCTGCTTTCACAGAAGAACAATTGCGTGAAGTTATTGAAACTTACAACAGCTATGTCGCAAATCAAAATGACCCAGAATTCGGCAAAGAAGTCTTAGCCGGTGCCATTGATCTGGAAACAATTGAAAATGATCCAAATGTCGGTATCGTTATTTCTCCTCGTAAAGCTTCTCTGCACCACACAATGGGCGGTCTGCAGATCAATACAAATGCAGAAGTATTGGATACTGAAGGCAATGTCATTCCTGGTTTATGGGCTGCAGGTGAAGTTACCGGCGGTATCCACGCAGGAAATCGTTTAGGCGGAAATGCTATTGCAGATATCTTTACATTCGGACGTATTGCTGGACAGAATGCCGGCAGTGCGAATAACTAACAGAAAATAGCTTTTGGTTTTTGCCAAAAGCTATTTTTTTCTCTTTTCCAATATTTTCTTGATCTGAATCACATCTTCTTCATTTCCTTCTTCTTCTACTTGATATAAGCAATCCACTCCATAAATAGCTGCAATCTTATCGCCTGCCTGAGTGGCAGTATTTTTCTTTTTTGAAACAATGACTCCGCGGATATAGCTCATGTTGATGGAAAGGAAGTTTTCTGCTTCATAGGGAAGTTCTCCGACATCGTCTGTATAGGTCAATAAGATAAAATCTTCTTTGCAGATTTCATTGCCGGTATCAATATATATCGGCCGTGAAAGATGAAGCCGATCCACTAGTAAAGCTACATTACCGTTTCTTGAAGCATAGACATATCTCATAGTTTCTCCTTTGTTGATTCTCATGCATTTCATTGGTCTTTTCTAAATACTGAAATCTGTTAAAAAAGAAGTAAAACACATGACAATTTTATTCATTATGATATAATATCTGCATGTTATGGGAGGTTATACATGGGCAAGATACATTCCTTTGAAAGTTTTGGAACGGTGGATGGACCTGGGGTACGCTTTGTCGTATTTCTTCAAGGCTGTCCGATGCGCTGTTTATACTGCCATAACCCCGACACTTGGTCTGCCTTTGAGGGCAAAGAATATAGTGCAGAAGAAGTATTTCAGGAAATTATGAAATACCGCAATTATATTGCTCAAGGAGGGGTAACGATCAGTGGCGGAGAACCTTTGATGCAGCTGGATTTTGTAATAGAATTGCTTACAAAAGTCAAAGCTGCCGGTTTGCATACCGCAGTAGATACTTCAGGCATTACTTTTTCGAAAGAAAATGCACAGTTATTGGAAAAGTTTGATCGTTTGCTGGAAGTTTGTGATTTATTTTTATTGGATATCAAACATATTGATGAAGAGAAGCATAAACAATTAACCGGTCATTCTTCAAGAAATCCCAAAGATTTTGCGTATTATTTAAGTGAACATCATAAGCCAGTCTGGATTCGCCATGTGCTGATGAGCATGACCAATGATGAAGCTTATTTAAGAGAAACGCGCAGATTTATTGAAACATTGAATAATGTGGAAAAGATTGAAGTGCTGCCTTATCATTCTATGGGTACTGTGAAATATCAAAAGATGGGATTAGCTTATCCATTGGAAAATGAAGTATCGCCATTAAAAGAAGAAACAGCCAAGGCATTGGCAATATTGGAGGGAAAATGCTGACAAATAAAAACTTTAAAGAAATATTGAAGCAGGATTGCTGTGCTTTGGTGTATATCAGCGGTGAAGGATGTGCAAATTGCGTCAGCATGCTGCCCCTTGTCAACAAAGTCAAGGAAAGAAGACAGGATGTCAACGTATATGTTGTTGAGGTCAGTGAAGAAAATTTTGCCATTAATGAACATTATGAAGTAGAAGTTGTACCCACGATATTATTGCTTCATTATGGTGATTTGATTGCAAAAATCAAGGGATATCAGCCAGAAGAAATATTTGAGCTGTATGTCGATGCAAAATTTGATGAAATAGTTAAGAAAGGATGAAGACATGTATCAAGGATGGGAAGGATTTAATTTAGGAATTTGGTCGAATGAAATCAATGTCCGCGATTTTATTCAGAAAAACTATACTCCTTATGAGGGAGATGAAAGCTTCTTGCAGCCTGCTACTGAAGCCACAAAAGCTTTGTGGTTCAAAGTATTGGAATTGAACAAGCAGGAAAAAGAAGCCGGCGGAGTTTTGGATGCAGATACAAAAGTTGTTTCAACTTTGACCTCACATGGTCCGGGATATTTAAATAAAGATTATGAAAAGATTGTTGGTTTCCAGACAGATAAGCCATTCAAGCGTTCTTTGCAGCCTTTCGGCGGCATTCGTATGAGCGAAAGTGCTTTAAAAGCATATGGCTATGAAATTGATCCGGAAATTGATTTGATTTTTACAAAATATAGAAAAACACATAATCAGGGTGTCTTTGATGTCTATACCCCTGAAATGAGAAGAGCGAGAAGCTGTGCCATCATCACAGGTCTTCCGGATGCTTATGGGCGCGGAAGAATTGTCGGTGACTATCGCCGTGTAGCTTTGTATGGTGTGGATTATTTAATTGAAGATAAAAAACGCCTGCACACTTCTATTCTTTTAGGAAGCATGACAGAAGAACGTATTCGTGAAAGAGAAGAAGTAGCAGAACAGATCAAGGCTTTGGAAGAATTGAAAAAGATGGCTGAAATTTATGGCTGTGATATTTCAAAACCAGCCGTTACGGCTCAGGAAGCAATTCAGGCTGTTTATTTTGGTTATTTAGGGGCTGTCAAAGATCAGAATGGGGCTGCTATGTCTTTGGGACGTACTTCTACATTCTTGGATATTTATATTGAACGTGATCTGAAAAAGGGCTTGATCACAGAAAGTGAAGCTCAGGAATTGATGGATCACTTTATCATGAAGCTGCGTTTGGTGAAGTTCATGCGTACACCGGAATACAATGAATTGTTCTCTGGAGACCCAACTTGGGTAACAGAATCCATCGGCGGTATGGGCATTGACGGCAGAACTTTAGTTACCAAAAATTCTTTCCGTGTGCTGCACACATTGGTGAACTTAGGGCCTGCCCCAGAACCCAATTTGACAGTTTTGTGGTCAACTCGTCTGCCGCATAACTTCAAGCGTTTCTGTGCGAAGATTTCGATTGAAACAAGCTCTATTCAGTATGAGAATGATGATTTGATGCGTGTCGAAATGGGAGATGATTACTGCATTGCCTGCTGTGTATCCTGCATGAGAGTCGGCAAAGATATGCAGTTCTTCGGTGCAAGAGCCAACTTAGCAAAATGTCTGCTTTATGCTATCAACGGCGGTGTTGATGAAAAGAAAAAGATTCAGGTAGGACCTCGTTTTGAACCGATTACGTCTGAATATCTGGATTATGATGAAGTTATGATGAAATATCATCAGATGATGGAATGGCTGGCAGGATTGTATGTCAATACTTTGAATGTCATTCACTATATGCATGATAAATACTGCTATGAAGCATTGGAAATGGCTTTGCATGATCATGATGTGCGCCGTTTCTTTGCGACAGGAATTGCCGGTTTATCTGTTGTAGCGGATTCACTTTCTGCCATTAAATATGCAAAAGTAAAAGTGATTCGTGATGAAGACGGCATTGCAGTGGATTATGAAGTTGAAGGCGATTTCCCTAAATACGGAAACAATGATGATCGTGTCGATATGATTGCCGCTGATTTGGTCAAGACATTCATGAATATGATCAAACAGCACAGAACTTACCGCAATGGAGTTCCAAGCATGTCTATCTTAACAATCACCAGCAATGTTGTTTACGGAAAGAAAACAGGGAATACACCGGATGGACGTAAATCCGGAGAGCCATTTGCACCGGGCGCAAATCCAATGCATGGACGTGATACGCATGGAGCAGTAGCTTCTTTGGAATCAGTAGCAAAATTGCCTTATGAATATAGCCGAGATGGTATTTCCAATACCTTCTCAATTGTGCCGGATGCACTAGGAAAGGAGTAAAAGATGAGCGATAAAATTGATAACTTAGTAACGATGATCGATGGTTACACAAAAAGCGGAGGACATCACTTGAATGTCAATGTATTTAATCGAGATACTCTTTTGGATGCACAGAAGCATCCGGAAAAATATCCGCAATTAACGATCCGTGTATCTGGATATGCGGTAAACTTCAATAAACTGACAAAAGAACAGCAGGATGATGTCATTGCCAGAACAATGCACGAATCAATGTAAAAAAACAAATGCTCTTGGGTTTCAAGAGCATTCTTTTTATATCGTAAGATCAATCAGATGATTTTGAACATATTGTTCAATCATCTTGGCAATACCATTGCGATCATTGGTGTCAGTAACGGCAAGAGCCTTTTCTTTAAGTTCATCAATGGCATTGCCCATAGCAATGCTGTGCGTCACAGCTTCAAACATGCTGACATCATTCTGAGAATCACCGAAACAGAGAACTTCTTCCGGCGTAAGCTGCAGCTGTTCCATGATTTTTTGAACCGCATGTCCCTTGCTGACACCGAAAGGTACAATATCCATGATTGCTGCTCCGGCAAAAAAAGCTGATAAGCTCTTTTCTTTTTGCAGGTAAGTCTGTATTTGATGCAGCTTTTTTGGTTTGCTGCAGAAAATTGCTTTGCGGAATTCATGCGGAATCTGGGAAGTCTGATCATAAATGCTGAATAGCTTGGCAGGAGGATCAGCGGCTTTTTTGCTTAAGAAAATGAATTTCTTTGGAAAGAAGCGATGAAGCCAAGGAAAATACCAATAAGAAATGCCTCCTTCAGCGAAAGTGATATGTGTATTGAAATGCTTGCCGGCAGCAATGATTGCTTTCATTTCTTCTGCTGAAAATGGACGGCAGCGGATTTCTTCTTTGCTTTTCATATGATGAATGACTGCCCCGTTCATTGAACAGATATAGCCTTGATCCAGCATATTCAGCTGCTTGGCAATCGGCAGGATGCCATGGATGCCGCGCCCGGAACAAAGACAAATCTGAATGCCGGCTTTTTGGCATTTTTGAATGATCTTGAAGGAACTTTCGGCAATTGTTTTTTTGCTGGTCAATAAAGTTCCATCTAAATCAAAGACAATCAGTTTGATCATTGAACCACATCCTTTGCGTAAACAATGTATAAAAAAGATTGACTTTTGTCAAGCATTCGATTGAACTCTAATGGAAGTTAATTTGCTCTGTGCATCTCACTTTTTAACTCTATATATTTATCTTTTTTTATACTTTGATGCCTCTTATCTTTCAGCTGACAAAAAAATTGAGATTTTGCAAAAAAATTCAAAACTTCTTACAAAATACAAGCATCTTCTATGCCTTTTTCCTAAGGAAAATTTTATTGCCAAAATTTCATATTTTGGCTAAAATAGGGAATCAGGAGGACTTATCATGAAAAAGAATTTTATTATTACATTAGTTTTAGGATTGATATTATCTTGTGGTCCTGTATGTACACATGTTCATACAGAAGAATGCGGAAAGGATGGAGAAAATTGTACACATATTTGTAATGAAGTTGATCCTCAAGGAATAGATCATGAAAAACCGGGATTATAAACAATCAGAATTCAATTGCAAATTAATTCAAATTGTTAGAAAGCAAAAAGGCTATACATTACAAAAGCTTGCAGAGGCCTCTGATGTTCCTTTTCAAAGAATTTCAGAAATTGAATCCGGTCATATGATTTCAAAAAATGAAAAGTATATACCAAAAATAGAGAAAGCCTTAAATATTTCTTTGTCAGAGGATAGTAAAGAAGATCTTGAAATTCTTGAACGATTTGATGAATTTTGTCATGTACTTTTTTATGGGAATCTTAATACCGAGAAAATGCAAAAGGAAGTGAATCAATTTTATGAAAAATCCTTAGATTCCAAATATTATTATTTGGTTTATGTAATGAAATATGTTTTTGATGTATTATCTCAAAATAAACCATCATTCGACGATAGAGTGCTCAAAGGGATAGACTTTGATACAAAAGCATTTCATATATATCAGATCTATAAGGGAGTTTATTTCTATCGAAACGGCTCTTTAAATGAATCAAGAAATGTATTGGAAAGTGTTATCCATCATTCAGATAACGAAAAAATACGTTGTTTAGCCCAATTTTATCTTATTTATGTATTGCTTGATCAATTTAAGCTTCAGGAAGCTGCTTCATTAACCGAGAAAACAAAAGAGTTTTTTCTTGAAAATTGTTCTTATATAAGAGCTCATAAGTGCAATATTCTTCTGGCAAATGTTAATGCTTGTCAGCACCAATACAAATATTCAATTCCATTATATAAGCAATGTATCGAAGCAGCATACTCTCTCAATTTTCCGGAATCAGAGGTCTTATTCCTGTATCGCAATATAGCTTTGGACTATATTTTAAGCGGAAATTATGAACAAGCAATCAAATATTTGGATCAAGCCTATGCAAAGGAAAATAATCATGAACGTTCAATTTTATATTATCTCATTGTCTATTATTATATAAATGATATCGAAAAATATGAATATTGGCTAAAGAAAGCAGAGAAAGCCAACGACCATATTCATGATACTTTATTAAAAGCAGAATTAGATTTCTGGAGCATAATAGGAAAAACAAAATTTGAACCCTCCAAGAAAGCAATGAAAGCTGCAGAAGAAGTTTATCGGTATTATGAAAAATTAAAGAATTATGAATCCATGTTTTTCTATTTGGAGATCATCTTAATGCTATGTAAGCAATTAAATGATGAAAAAAAAGAAATTATTTACCTAAAAAAAGAGAAAGAATTGATGTTTTTTGTTAGAAATTCCTAAGGAAAAATCGCTTGACAGAAAATGTCAATTTTTTTTATATTTAAATCAACAAGGAGGATAAACCAATGGACTCAATATACTTCAATTCATTTAAATATTTTTATTCATTATGGAGGAAAATTTATGGTAAACGCTCTTTTCAATTAATTCGTTGATATATACATAAATAGTGTTGCATTAGAGAGTAAGATATAAGTGTAGAAAGAGA
>CALUVS010000059.1 GCA_944324265.1 uncultured Traorella sp. | reverse complement strand
GTGGACGGCGGCAGCCTGACTGCCAGCGGGTCTCCAGGGATTCTATATGATTCTATCGGCAGTGGTACCGTTCCTAAAACTACGGCCTTAACCATCAGCAACAGTGCCATCGTGGACGCAAGAAATGGCGAAATCGGTGCCGGAAGTACTACAAATCTCCAGCCAGTGCCCCCTTCCGGCAACGGTATCGTCTTTAACGGCGACGACGGCACCGTGTACGGCGTTGTGACCTTGAAGGAGGATTTGACCATCGGCGCGGGCGAGACCCTGAAGCTGGACAATGTCGCAAACCTAAGCGCAGGTGGCCACAACGTTATCGTGAACGGCGGCACGGTGGACGATAGAATCAAGAACAATTTAGGCGAGAACGTGATTTACAAAGTCACCAAAGTCGAATTGGACAAGACCAGCTTGACCCTTGAAGAGGGCGGCACAGCAACTCTCACCGCCACCATCACGCCGAGCAACGCCACAGATCAGAATGTAATATGGGAAACCAGCGATGCTAACATCGCCACAGTGACAAATGGTGTTGTCACCGCGATTGCGCAAGGCAGCACCACTATTACCGCTACCGCTCAAGATGGAAGCGGAGAATCCGCCACCTGCACCGTGACCGTGACGGCGCAAACAAACGATATCTCCGCTAATCCAACAACCTTAAACTTTGGCTCTGTCAGAGAGGACTATGTAATTGCACCTACTGCACAGACTATTTCCATTACCAATAAGGGCAATCAAACGATTAATCTGAATCAACCTACTGCAAATAATTTTATTATAGGAACGTTATCAAAAACAATTCTCGCTTCAAATGAAGTTGCTATCTTCACCGTTCAGCCAAAAACAAATCTTGAGGCAGGTACTTATAATGAAATAATTACTATTACAGGAGATAATGGTGCTAGCACAAGCGTTACAGTTTCCTTTGTTGTAACGGAAAAGCCATATATTCCACCTTATAGACCAACTGATGATAGTATTGGTCTCAGTGGTATTACAGTAGATTCTGAAGATAAAGTGGATGTAGAAGAAGTAAGTACAGATAGAGATGTAAGAGATGCTTTAGGCAGAGATAACATCATCACAACTATCCAAGCAGAAGAAGCTGATGAACCGGTAGAAGTAACTGTAGAAGCTGGCAGAGATCATAGAAATGAAACGGTTTATGTTGTACAGAAGAATGCTGAGGATAAGTTAGTATTAGTGACAGTTGTGGAAGCTGATTCCAGAGGAGATATCGTATTCATAACTGAATCTATTGAAGAATTGACACTGACAACTTATTTGCCAGAAGGATTCATCAACGACGTAGATGGAAATACATATTACATCAAGGAAGACAGTGAAGTAGCATATGGCTGGTTAGAATTAGATGGCTGGTATTTCTTTGATTATGAAACAGGTATCCAGCAGAAAGATAGATGGGTCGCAGAATATACAGATTGGTATTGTTTAGATGCCAACGGAAGAATGTTCACATCTGCATGGATCGCTAGAGATTCAAAATTAGATGTTTGGTATTATGTCGATGAAGATGGACTGATGTTAACAGACACAACTACACCGGATGGCTATTACGTAGATGCCCAAGGTATCTGGCAAGCATAAAATCTTTTATAATACTTAACTCTGAAAACACCGCTTAAACATAGGCGGTGTTTCCTATTTTAGAGGATACTGTTTTTCAAGTATATTAGAAAAATACTTCCCCTGTTTATCAATATTTTTTCATGAATGTGTAAAATCAGCCGAACGGGGCAGAAACACAGTTCACCGAGATTATTTAAAAAAATCTGTACGAGTTTTGGATATGATTCGGATAAATTTATAATTGATACTTTAAGCTATGAAATGAAAATCGTCATCTTTTTTGATGACGATATTTCATTAAAAAGCATTCAATTTCAATCTTGTACTGATCCGAAAAGAATCTGCATAAAATTACGTCTGCAATATAGCACACGAACTATATATATAGTATCATTTTCAATACGATAAAAGGCATTATAATTACCACAGATTAGATAACGATAACCAGTTGGAAAGCCTAGAATCAAAGAAAGCGATGGCCCGCTTTTGGGAAAATCGGCAAGTACTCTAATATTTGCCATGATTTTAGCAATTATATCAACAGCTGCTTTTTCATTGCAGAGATCTTCACGAATATATTTTTTTATTTCCTGTAAATCATTCATTGCTTCAAAAGAAAATTTTATCCTAGCCATGTTATACTCCAAGGATTTTTTCTACTTCAGCAATATCTTTCCAGCCTTTTTCTTTGGCAGATGATTCACCAATAGAGAGCTCTTTCATTAGTTTTAATGCAGCTTGAATTTTTTCGTATTCTTCCATCTCAATAATGGCATATCGACCTCTACCATTTTTAGTTAAAAATACAGGTTCTCCAACCGCAATATCTTTTAACACTTCTGTGTAATTTCTTAAATCTGAAACAGGTCTTATGTTAGGCATTATTTTCATCTCCTTACTGCTGTAAATATTATATCTTAATTTATCGTAAAATTCAACAGCGCTAATAGAGAGAATAATATAGGCAAATAACATGACAGCCCTCTTTAGAAGATTTGTGTTTAGTTCTATTCCGAAAAAATGTGCAGATGCACTATTTTTCGGAATAGAGTAGGGATTATCTTGGCTTTTTGATACAAATCTGGTATAATTTATTCCGAAAAGAGGTGCAAAATCACCTTTTATCGGAATGGGGGAGTTTATATGGAGATTAAACGGGATATTTATCTTGATAAGTTGATCCGCAAAAAGAAAAACGGCCTAATTAAGATTGTAACAGGCGTAAGAAGGTGCGGAAAGTCCTATCTGCTATTTCATCTGTTTCATAATCATTTATTGGAGAACGGTGTAGCGAAAGATCATATCCTTGAAGTGGCTTTAGATGATCGCCGAAATAAGAAATTGCGTGATCCAGATATCATGCTTCAGTTTATTGATGAAAACATCAAAGATCAAGAAGATTACTATATTATTCTTGATGAAGTGCAGTATTTGGACGAGTTTGAAGATGTTTTAAACAGTTTGCTTCATATTAGAAATGCAGATGTTTATGTGACCGGCAGCAACTCAAAATTTCTTTCCTCTGATGTGATTACGCAGTTTCGCGGCCGCGGCGATGAGATTCATGTATATCCTTTGAGCTTTTCAGAGTATACATCTGCACATCGAGGAACCATAGATGAAGCATGGGACGATTATCTTGTCTATGGAGGATTGCCGCTAATCCTAACTATGGAAGCATTGGAAGATAAAGCGGAGTATTTGACTTCTCTGTTTCAGAAGGTTTATATTTCAGATATTATTGAGCGTCATCATGTACGGAATAAGGCAGAACTAGATGAACTGGTAGATATTCTTGCTTCTGCAATCGGCAGCTATACAAATCAGGCCAAACTGGCGCGGACATTCAAAAGTGTGAAAGGAAAAACAACCAATGACAAGACAATCAAAAACTATATTGACTATTTGATTGATTCTTTCTTGATCAGCAGAGCTGTACGATACGATATTAAAGGCAAGAAGTACATAGGTTCACCTTCAAAATACTATTTTGAAGATGTGGGATTGAGAAATGCTCGTCTAGGTTTTCGTCAGTTGGAACAGACTCATCTTATGGAGAATATCATTTATAATGAACTTCGGATTCGCGGATATCATGTAGATGTCGGTATGGTAGAGCACTACGAAACGAATGAGGAACAGAAACGCTTGAAGAAACAACTGGAAGTGGATTTCGTTGCGACAAGAGGAAGTGAGAAGTATTATATTCAATCTGCCTTTGCTCTTCCGAATGTGGACAAAGTGAATCAGGAACAAAAAAGCCTCCTCAGCATTTCGGATTCATTCAAAAAAATCATTGTTGTCGGGGATAATATCAAAGTGCGTAGAGATGAAAACGGAATTATTACGGTTGGGTTGAAAAACTTTTTGTTAGATGAAAACAGTTTGAAATTGTAAGAGCTTATTAGGAGCAATATAGCTCCTTTTTTTTACGCTTTAAATTAACATACCACAATTTCTCTAATTTAGTTGACAATAGAAATACAAAATTTTAAATTTGCAGTAAACTTACTGCAATTTGCTGTAATAAGAAAAAACAGTAGGAAATTATAATTAAAATGAAGGAGATGATGTTATGCTGACACGAAGACAGCTTGAAATATTGATAAAATTGGGAGAACAACCTGATAAATATCAAAAAGCGAAAGATCTGGCAGAACAATTTCATGTTAGTCTTAGGACATTTCATCAGGATTTAGCAACTATAAAAAAAGAATTAAAAGATGAATACGTAAAAATTGATTCTGTAAGTTCAAAAGGATATCGACTCCAGATTATTGATATGAAATATTATCAATCATATATCGCAGATTTATTTGATGATTATTTTAATGGATATCAATTTGATGATCCTATATCTCGTGCCTATTATATCTTAATGAGGTTATTTACAACGAAAAAAAGTTATATTACATATAACCAATTTTTGGATGAATTATTTATCTCAAAATCAACACTTTCAAACGATATAAAATATGTCAAAACTCTTTTAGAAAAATATCATTTAAGTCTTGTTTCTCATTCAACTCGAGGAATTCGAATTGAAGGATATGAAACAAATAAAAGAATCATGATTTTGAAAGAAAACATTAGTTTAGGAAATCAAGGACTTTTAAAAAATAAGGAATTAAGTGAAGAAATACGTAATATCGTTTCTGATGTATTAAACATACATAGATATACTATTTCAGATGTAATTTTCCAAAGTTTGATTTTACATGTTGAATTGGCATTAGAAAGAATGATAGCTGAAAATTATGTCGATCAGGAAGAAGTAGAGAGTGTTTCTGAAACATGGGAAGAATATACAATCTCTTCAGAGATTCTTACCCGATTAGCAAAAAAGTATAATATCGAATTAAAAAGGCCTGAAGTTTTATACTTATCAATTAATTTACTGGGTAAGAAAAACTATGACGAAGAAGATGTAATTTCTCAGGAATTAAATGACTTTATTTTTAAAGAACTTGCGAAAATCAAAGAAGAATATTCAATAGATTTCATCAATGATTTGGATTTTAGAATTGCGTTAGCTTTACATATTACTCCGTTATTAAAACGGATGAAATATAAAATGCAATTAAAAAATTCAATGACATTTGCAGTTAAGCAAAATTATCCTTTAGCTTATGATATTGCGACCAGCATTACAAAAGGAATTTATGATACATACGGGTATAAAGTAACAGATGATGAAACAGCTTATTTAGCGATTCATATCAATTTAAGGATCGAGCAGAATCAAAAGATTGCCGAACCAAAGAGAATTTTAATTATTTGTCCAAATCGTAAAAGTGAAACTTTACTGCTTCGACAAAGGTTCTATCAAAGATTTAGAAATCAGATTCAAGAATTATACATAACTTCTACTTATAACTTTACAAAAGTAAATCCTGAAGAATTTGATTTGATTTTCACTACGGAGAAACACCAGGATAATGATAAACTGCATGCAATTCATATTAATTATTTTTTAGAAGAAAAAGACTATGCAAGAATCGAATTGGCTTTAAACGGTATTCATGATGTTTCGCAGCTTAGAAATTATTTTTGTGAGGATTTGATGTTTTTTGGAGAAGCAGAAAATAAAAATCAGATCATAAAGTTACTTTGTGAAAAAGCGGAATATAAATATTCTTTAAAGAATTTATATAAACAAGTCCTTCAGAGAGAAGAACTTGAAGGGACTTATTATGGAAATCAAGTAGCTATACCACATCCTGAACAAATGATTGCCGATGATACATTTATTGCTCTTGCTGTATTAAAACGACCTATTTTATGGTGCGGAGAGGATTATGCACGAGTTATTATTTTGGTTTGCATTGAAAAGAATAATGCAAAAGCTCTGCAGCTTTGGTATTTCTTATCCAAATTAATTAGTGATGATAACATTGTTCAAAAAATCGCCAACGCTTCCGATTATAAGCAAGTAAACGATATTCTTATGGAATTGAATGGATTGCAGTAAGGTTCATGCAATTAAAAAAATGCATTGATGAGAGAATATGATATAAATGAAGTAGAACTTATAAGTCAGCGAATGAATGTTATTGCAGTAACAAAATACTTTAAAAGAGGTGATACAATGGGTGATAACCAAGCAGTTATTGGTATCGTAATTGCAACACATGGAAGCTTAGGAAAGGCATTAGTTGAAGCGGTTGAACTAATTCTGGGAAAACAAGATCACTATAAAACAATTGGATTATACACAGAAGATAGTGTAGATGATTTCCAAAATTCTATGAGTCAGATGATAGATGAAATGGAAGAGGGAAAAGGTGTTCTATGCTTAGTAGATATGTTTGGGGGATCTCCTTATCATGTCGCCTTGCAGATGATGAAAGCCAAAAAATTTGCATGTCTCACAGGAACCAATCTGCCAATGGTTTTAACAGCATTTTGCCAAAGAAAAAATTTGACATTAGAGGAATTAGAGAATGAATGTCTTATTGCCGGTAAAGAAAGCCATATGACAGTTGAAGATATTTTCCGAAAATCAGCAGAAATGAATGATAATTCGGAAACATTTTAAAGACGAGGAGGATGCTAATGAATGCTATTGTACTAGCACGTATTGACGGAAGACTGATTCATGGGCAGGTGATGACTGCCTGGATAGGAAAAGTCAATGCAAATAAAATCATGGTTATTGATGATGCAATTGCACAAGATTCTTTGATGAAAAACTTTTATCGAAATAGTGTACCTAGAAATATCATGATTGCAATTTTTACTTATGAGGAGGCTTTGAATAGACTAAAAAAAGGCTTTTCAGGAAATGATCGTGTTTGTATTCTTGCACGTGATCCGGAAATTTACTATCGCTTAATCATGGATGGTATTGAACTGAAAGAAATTGATTTTGGTACAACTTTAAAAAAAGAAGGACGCAAACAGTATTCTAAAACATTATTGCTTAGTGATGAGGAAGTAGGAATGCTGAAAGAATTGTGTGCAAAAGGAATTAATGTTTATGTTCAGGTACTGGCACAAGATGCACCGGTCAGTATACTGAAATACTTGGAATAAGAAAGGGGGTATATTATGCAAATTTCGTTATTTCAAGCGATATTATTAGGGTTATATTATTATGTGACATATTTAAATAGTCCTTTTTTGGGACAGACAGCTGCGCCTACTTTAAAGAGGCCGCTTGTGTGTGGCTTGGTAGTCGGTATAATTTTAGGTGACATTACACAAGGGATTATCATTGGTACAGCAATTCAAATTCCTTATATTTCATTTATGGCAGTCGGCGGATCTATGCCAAGTGATTTAGGCCTTGCCGGAATTTTAGGAACTGCCCTTGCAATGGCTTCTGGCGCTGATACATCCGTAGCAGTAACGATTGCGGTTTCTTTAGGGTTAGTTGGTTCGTCTTTACATACGTTACGTATGTCAGTGTGTTCAATCTTCTTGCATATGTGTGATAAGGCAGCAGAAGAAGGGGATTTAAAGAAAGCTTGCTTCTGGCATTTAGTTCCTCCTCAGATTTACTTATTTATACAGTGTGTAGGTGTAGTTACAATTGGAGCTTATTTTGGTTCAGGAATTGTTATTAGCTTTATTGAAGCAATCAATGGTACTCCTATCATTACAATTCTATCAGTAATCGGAGGTATGCTTCCTGCATTAGGAATTGCTATTACATTGCAGGCAATGGGCGGTGTACAGACGATTCTTCTATACTTATTAGGATTTATAATGCTGAAATATATGAATATGCCGGTAGTGGCAATTGCAATAGTTGCAGGTATTTTTGCTTACTTTGTAGTTCAAGGTTTAGGCGGATCTGCAGCTCAGCCTGCAGAAGCTATTGATGATGGAGGTGAATTCTAATGACTAAAAAAGTAGTTACTAAGGATATTGTTCGTAAATGCTGGCTGCGCTGGGAACTAGGTGCTCATGCAAATTACAACTATGAACGTCTGCAAAGTTCAGGATTTTTATTCGCTATTGCTCCTGTATTAAAAGTATTATATGGCGATGATAAAGAAGAAATGAAAGCTGCAATGAAACGTCATTTAGAGTTTTATAATACACAGCCTCACTATGGTAATATCATCCAAGGCTTAGTTATTGCAATGGAAACTGAACGTGCGAATGGTGCACCGATTACAGGGGAGGCAATCAGCAGTATTAAAACCGGATTAATGGGACCTCTAGCAGGCATTGGTGATACTTTATGGAATTCAGCTTTAATGTCAATTTTATTGGCAATAGGTGTTTCATTAGCTGAAGGCGGAAATATCATTGGCCCATTATTCTGGATCATTATGGATATTGGCATTATGGTGCCTGTCGGATATATCTGCTATATAAAATCATGGGAAGTCGGTACTAAGGGTGTTGATAAATTCTTAAATAGCGGAGTTATGCAAAAAGTCATCCAAGGCGCTAAAATCATGGGTGCAATTACAATTGGAGCTGTATCGGCAAGCTACGTTACAATGTCTACACCTTTAGCTTTAGCTGCAGGTAATGGTGTATTTTCAATTCAGGAAAACCTATTTGATGCAATTTTTGTAGGAATTTTACCTTTAGCTTTAACATTCTTCATTTACTGGCTTTTATCTAAGAAAAAACTTTCTAATTTACAAGCAATGGGAGTCATTATTCTTATCGGCATCATCGGCGGCGGCTTAGGTCTATTATCTTAAAGAAAGGAATTTCTAAAAATATGAAACTAACAAAAAAAGAATTTGTGAAAATGGTCGATATGACAGAATTAAGAGTTGCTGCAACTGCAGATGATATTCGTTTGCTGGTAAAAGATGCAGCAGAAAATGGCTTTCAGCATATCGCATGTATGAAATCATATCATCCTATACTTTTTGAGGAGTTAAGAAAATATGATATGATTGGGAAGATCGATGTTTTGGCAGGTGCAGGTTTTCCGACAGGCGGTGACAAAACAATAGTTAAAATCGTTGCAATTCGAGACTGCATCGCTGATGGATGCACGGAAGTGGATGTTACAGGAAATACAGGTTTCATAAAATCCGGAATGTGGGAAGAATATAAAGAAGAATTAAGACTGTGCGTCAAAGCAGCGGAAGGAAGAACAACAAAGTTAATCCTTTCAGTACCGCTTCTAACTGAAGATGAGATTAGAAAAGCAGTAGATATTGCTGCAGAAGTAGGATTTGACTGGGTGAAAACTGATACAGGATGGTCACCTCGTCATACAACGTTGGAAGATGTAGAAATGCTTGTAAAAATAGTAGATGGACGATTAAATGTAAAGGCATCAGGGGGTGTGCGAAGTTTAGAAACTGTGCAAGCCTATTATAATGCCGGTGCTCGAAGATTTGGTATGAGCCGACAGTCAGCAATGAAAGTTTTAAATGAATTAGAGGATTAATCCTTTACAGAGAGTCAATGACGACTCTCTTTTTCGGTTTGTCCTCAACAGCAGTCATTATGTCTTATGAATTGTTAATATTTCCACTTAAATATTCAGAAACAAATAACTGAATAAAAATTGTTAAAGAATGATTGTTGAAAATGCTTGTGATTTGGATGAAATGTTTATGAGTTTTCCACAGTAAAAACTACAGTCAATCAACTGCATTGTTGAATATAGGACATCAGGCTTATTGAAGAAGTACTTTATTCATATAATGATGGAATAAATTTTGTCTTTAGGCACTGCTTAAATGTAGTTCAGTTTGTCTTGCGTGTTTAACTGCTTGTATGGCTATTTTTGGTGAAGTTCTCGCTATTTCCTCTTTCCTCATAAAATTCATGATTGATTTTGGATTCCCGTTTTCTTTATTTGTTATCACACAGTAGATAACAGGTAATAATGATAATTGCCCATGTTTGTCGGCAGAAAATCAGATGAAATAACAGGATTGAACCTGATTGATTTTGAAACTGAAAAGAGTGAGGCTCCTTTTTGTTCGTTGATGAATAGAAGTAGATTGGGTATAATGAACATAGAGTTGATGGAGGACATTATGAAACAGAGAACATTTATGATGCTGAAGCCGGATGGGGCTGTCAGTCCTTTAGCAGAGAACATTCAGGAAGAAATCAGAAAGAGCGGCTGTGTCATTGAAAAGGCCGATAAGATCAAAGTAGATATGGAAGTGATGCAGACTTTGCTCATGCATTACAAAGAAGTGATTGATCGTATGAGTCCTGAATTTAATTATGTCGGCAAGTTATTTAATTCATTTTATTATCATGGCGAACATTTTTTGATTCCGATGGTTGTCAGTTATGATCAAAGTGAAGATATCATTGAAGTAACCAGAAAGCTGGTCGGCAAGACAGAGCCAATTCAGGCGGATCCGCAGTCTATTCGCGGTAAATATTCAAAAGATAGTTATGAGCTGGCTGCCAAGGAAAATCGTTTGGTCAATAATTTGATTCATGCTTCTGATTCAAAAGAAAGTGCTGAAAGAGAATTGCAGCTATGGCAGAAATGGATTGAGAAGCAATAATACTTGGGTTTCAGTCAGATGATTAGCAATTCTATTCCTTTCCACATATAATGAAGTCATGGAGGGATCTTATGAATCATACATTTACTATTTTTGGCAGTACCGGTGATCTGACCTATCGCAAATTATTGCCGGCCCTCTTTAATATGTCCGTATTAGATGAATTGGGCGATCAATTTAAGATAGTGGCCATTGGGCGGAAACCTTATAGCCGTGAACAATATATAGAGACATTCAGACAGGGAATCAAAGATTTTGCTCGTCTGACTTATTCAGAAAATGCTTTTGAGAAGTTTATTCGTCATGTGGATTATTATCAGATGGATTTATCCAATGAAAATGATTATTTGGGATTAAATGATTATTATGAAAAGCATGGATGCCGTAATCATGTCTTTTACTTTGCGGTAGCTCCGAAGTTTTTTCTGCCGATTAGTATTGGCTTGAAGCATATTGCCTATGCTTATGAAAGCAAGGTCATTATTGAAAAGCCTTTTGGTGAAACAATTGAAAAAGGTAAAGAATTAAATCAGAAATTAGAAAAACATTTTCATGATTATAATATTTTTCATATTGATCATTATTTAGGCAAAGAAATGGTTCAGAATATTCAGACCATTCGTTTTAAAAATGCTTTATTTAAACATGCATGGAATCATGAAATGATTGAAAATGTCCAGATTTCTGCTTTTGAAAAAGGCGGCATCGGCAATCGAGGCGCCTATTATGATGAAAATGGTGCTTTAAAAGATATGGTGCAGAATCATCTGTTTCAGGTGTTAAGCATTTTAGCTGCAGAAGAATCAGAAGATCAGCACAAAGCACAGCTGGAAGTATTGAAGCATTTAAAACCATTAAAAGAAAATGATTTGGTCTTAGGACAATATGAAGGCTATCTTCAGGAAAAAGATGTCTGTGAAAATTCAAAGACAGAAACTTATGCTGCTTTGACTTGTATGATTGACAATGAACGCTGGCAGGGAGTTCCTTTCTATATCCGTACCGGAAAGAATTTAAGTAAACGAGAAATTACCGTAGTTATTCAGTTTAAGGCCATGGATGGTGTGAAAGGCAATGTTCTGCTTATTCGAATTCAGCCGACAGAGGGTGTGTATTTTCAATTCAATATCAAAAAACCGGGAAGCAAAGATGAAATTGAAACAGTACAGATGGACTTCTGCCAAAGCTGTCTGGAAATCAATCGCATCAATACACCTGAAGCCTATGAACGCTTGCTGAAGGCGGCGATGAATGATGACCGAGATTATTTTTCTACATGGGATGAAATCGAAACAAGCTCCCGTTTCATTGAAAACATTCAGCGCAGTGAACCTTATATTTATAAGGTCGGCAGTGTCGGGCCAAAAGAGGCAGATCAATTACTGAAGCGCAATGGACATGCTTGGTATGAAATATAAAATGAAATCATAGAAAAAGATGTGAGATCACATCTTTTTTTATTTAATAGGAAATTTCATTTTACAAAAAAATGTTTTAAAATACCCCATTAAACAGACTGGTTGTTAA
>CALUVS010000058.1 GCA_944324265.1 uncultured Traorella sp. | reverse complement strand
CTCTCTTTCAACTATACTTTAACTCTTAATTCGACACTATTTATGTTCGATTCAACAAATTGCAAGTTAAGCGAAATTGTTTAATCTGATGAAATAATTCTTCTTTTATAGCGGAGGTCGGCTGATTCTCATGCACAAGCAGATTTCCTTCTTCATCAATAATACCTAATTTCAATCTTGTTCCGCCGATATCAATTCCTGCATAATATTTCATAGTCTATTTTCTCTCCAGTCGAAATGTTTGAAACGGTCTTAATAAATCCAGTAAGATCATATCTTCTTCGCATACTTTACCGACTACATTGATTCGTTCATCACCGGCACGATCACATAAAGCAATCTGAAGTTCTGCCTGATACTGGCCATATTTATTATTTAAAATCAAGATATCCCCTCGATGTATCTCTCTTTTCTGTTCATGAGCCTCTAAGATAATTCCTTGATATCTTCTTCTGTTTTTGGAAGAGCGAATCACATATTCAGAAGCATCCCCTCGATATTCATGCGGATATTTGAAAATCATTTCTGTCTCTAATTCCGTAGTATCTTCAAACAATTCCATACGCAGAACATCTATTTGGCTTTCATAAGCTTCTTTGGCTTTTCTTAGTTCATCTTCGCTGGCATACGCATTGCCGATAATCATATCATCCACCATATGAAGCATTTTCAAATGGCGAACCTGAATTTCAATCGGCAGATCTCTGTGCATTTCCAAAGTACATTGGCCCTCAGAAACCGGCCATGGTGATATAGCTGCCTGCTGAGAATTAATAAATGCCGCAGAAGGTATATGATAATGGAGAAACCTCTGAGAACAATTCATGAATGATTGCAATGATAAGCCTGTATATTTCTGCGGATAGAAATTATGAGATCCTTTGAGATATTGACGATTCGGGCAATAAGAATGAATCAAATCTAAATATTTAATATCATTGCCCATATTTAATTCAATTGAAATACCATAGGGATTATGTGTCATCATCGCCTCAATTCTGCCATTAAAGCCGCTGTCCAAACGAATCGTATCGACTCCCAGTTCATGAAAATAAGACAAATCATAATCTTCTATTTTCAAGTAATCAAAAACAATCGGATGAATATCCAAAGTAACCGGCATATCATATTGATTGGCATAAGATATACTTTCTTTCAATCTTTGAATTGATTTTTTTGGATTATTCACATCTATCTGCAGCATGCTCATAAATACTCGCTGATAGCCATAGGACTTAGCCAGCTTTAAATAAGCAATATCTTCTTCTAGTGTTGTTTTGTCTGGATATAAAGAAATTCCTAGCATAAATCTGCCTCCCTTGCATAAGGTAGTATATCAAACTCTGAAATTTTCATTTACCATTATTTTATTTTTTTTGTCATATTCTTAGCATTTTGATCAATTATCGCAAACAAAAAAGCATTCAAACTCACACAAGTTCAAATGCTTTTATAATGAACACAAAAATTCATGCATTAATAATCAAGCAGTAATTGTTCAATTCGATTTCCTGCATAAATGCCATTTAACAATTCATCACGATAGCGATCATATTGATGAAATAAATTTTCTGCTTTCTCTGCATCTCCATATACCTTCCAATATCCTACTAATTTACATGGTTTATGTTCCATGAATCCTTTGACATCTTCCAAAGGATATCCCAAAAATACACCGATTTCATGCGGATAGTTTTGGCATTGACAAAGTCTTTGATCAAGAAAACGGAATATTTCATTCAGATCCTGACTATCGGGATAACTGAAAGCAGACAGAAAGGATTGAATATGAGACTGATGAAGACGAAGTAATAAAGCCGCTTTCTGATAGACATAAACGGTTAAACGGCAGCAGCCCTCCTGAAATAAGAAAAAGTCTATACCGTATTTTTTCAGTTTCTGTGCATATTTTGCAATCAGCTGTTTAATATTTTCAAATTGGCTATTAGTAACATGGAACATATTGGCAATCTTTTTTCTTTTCAAAACAGGGGCACAATGAATCGCTAACAGTTCTTCAAACTTCGCTTCTTCTCTTGGCATACTACATCTTAGCTAAAATATCTTGAATTGCTTTTAAATCGTCATCAGTACCGCTGTTTTCCACCTTATAAAGACATTCTACGCCATATGTTTCCGCAATCTTATCACCTGCCATGCAATAGGCTTCTCCGTAAGCCTGATCACCTGAAACCACTACACCTTTTAAATACGGTGCATTGGAAATCAAAAACGATTCTACTTCTGCAGGTACATCCCCATATCCATCCGTATAAGTAAATAAAACAAAATCCTCATCCAATGATTCATTTCCATTTTCAATACGTAAGGCATCAACACCTAAAGCCTTTATAATAGATTCTACGTTTCCTGTTCTGGACGCATAAGCAATTTTCATATATTTCTCCTTTCAGTTAGTTTGAACTAACTTTTATGATATAATGTTAGCATTAACTAACTTATTTTGTCAACTAATTTTATCGAATTACAACATTGTTTTATGTGAGTAATTTCTTTATCTTGTCGAAGAAATAATTGCCGAAAGGTGTAAATCTTGCTATAACCTATCTTTTACAGTTTGAAAAGAATAGAACCCTCCATATCCGCATAAATAGCGGTATTTTGAGGGTTGATTCATTTTTTTATTGTAGTGTTATCTTCATCTTTTTCACTCTTCTGTTAAATTCTTCCTGTTTCATATATGCTTCTGACATAGATGGATAGCCAAGAAATAGAAGAAATTTTGCCTCGTTTAACAGAAGAGAAACAGTATCATCTTGGAAGAAATGCAGGAAAAATCTTTAAAAAAATCTATTCTATTCAAGCAGAATACGATGATATACCCAAAGATTCAAAAAAAGATAAGAAATTGTTGCAGCTGCAGCGTTATGAACAATCATCTGTTCGCATCAATGAAGATGAAACTGCAATCAATTATGTAAAGAATCACATTGACCTGATTTGGAAGCAGAATCCTGTATATCTGTATGGCAACTATCACCCGGGAAATCTTATTTATACAAAGGAGAATTCCATTGGTGTCATTGATTTTAATTGCTGGGAGTCGGTGATCCTTATGAAGAATTCTATAAATTGGAGCTTTTTGGAATAGAAAACAGTATTCCATATTGCTCAAACAGATAAAATCTTATTTTGATGATCAGATTCCGGATGATTTTTGGAGCACACTTGCCGTATATACCGCACATGCTTCTTTGTTTTTCATTCAATGGGTAGAGAAATTCGGACAAGTTGAAGTCAATAAAATGAAAGGAAGATACTTCAGAACATTTGAGCATTACGATAATTTTCAAACAATTCATCCCAAGTGGTTTACAGATAAATTTAGAAATGAAAAATAGTTTTTGTAAGAGATAAGACTATCCTCACATAAATCAATGATGCCTTCGAAATAGAGGTTTTGTGCTATTCATACTTGGCTTGATTGGTATCTAAGTGCAAATCATACGTAATCATAAAATAACTGATGATTTCTTGTTCAAGTTTGATGTTCCGCTCTAACATGGCCTCAATCACTTCAGCGTATTCTTTTTCTTCTTTTAAGCGCATCAATCGATTGCGATCATGATCACTCAAAGGCTTCAGATAATTTTTAAAACACGGGTTTTCCAGATCCGCTGTGTTCATGTGAAATCGTTTAAAATGATATCCGGTTTGTTCACATAATTTTTTATGGATCCAGAAACCTCCGGCATCAATATCGCCAAAATGAAGATATTGTTTCTTTGGATTCAATGCAATCAGTTTTTTCATAAAACGGATTTGTGCTTTCGTCGCAAAACCTCCTAAATATACATAACAATTCTCATCATTCATTCTTAAGAAAGTTGTTTTATTTTCTATCGTCATGATTTGTTTACAATTAACTTGTATATTTTCAATCTTTTCGATATCTTTGAAAGAAAAACATACTCCGCCGGATAAACCTTCGATATTGATGGAATGATTTTGAAATTGAATCTGAATCGGTCCTTTGATACAGATTTCCTGATCCATGTCAAAAACATTGAATTTTTCGAATAAATTTTCATCTTCAAATACTTCTTCCCCGTTCAACGTAAAATAATGATACAGAATGGTATTGACTTGAGATCTTCTTTGATTTTCCAAATACTTGGAATCCCCAAAGATCAATAAAGAAGCTTCACGAATATACAAAAATTGCTCATTGTGTTCCAGAAAAGACAAGACACTTAAGAGATCTTCTTCTTTAGCCGAATCTAACGAAATTGAGCGATTCTGCATCACATTTTCCAATTCAGAAACATAATAAGACACCAGAGGTCCTTGATGCTTATATTTTTGAAGCACCTTTTGCAATTGTTCAACTGCATAAGTTCTTGGCGTGATTCCTAACTCTTTATCGGCATATTCTTCCAAACAATCAATATTGTCTAAGCATAGTACTATCTTTTCATAATCTTCGCTGTATTTCAGCTTGAATGCTTGAATAAAACCTTGATTTTCCAATGATTGTATTGCTTGATTCACTGCTTCTTTTTCTGCCAAGTTGACATTGTAATCTGCATAATCTTTCAAAATCTTATGAACCGATACATCGATTCTTCTGTTGACGGAGGCATTTTTGTATACTGATTTTCTTCTGTAATACTTTCTCAGCAATTCCTCTGCAATCTTATGCTCATATTTATTCATGGAAAATAATTTCTCCCAAAGTCATATTGCTTTTATTGATTTTTTGAATTGGAATGATGACATCACATTCTTTACCGATTGAATCCATTTTATTAGGTGGTGCACAGAAAATGACTTGGAATTCTTGCATTTTAAAGAAATCCAACATAATCTTAATATTTTTATCACTCATCTTTTCAAAAGGTTCATCAATAAATACCAATCGGGTAGAATTTTGTCGAGCGTTATAAATAATCGCTAATGCAGCCGAAAGAATAATCGTATAAGGAATCTGAGTTCCCGCCCCGGAATTATAACCGGCCAATTTGGATAATCTTCCGTTAGTGATTTCATCATTATTGACGATGACTTCATATTCCATATAATTGCGATAATCCGCAAAATCATTCAATAATTCATCATTATTTCTTGCTAAGATTCGATTCACGATTGTTTTGATTTCTTCTTCTCGTTTAGCTGCTTCATTTTCATCATAGCCGATGACAGATCCCAACATCATCTGATGATCATCAATGCGATTTGTCTTTTTCAGATAATTCGCATATTCCAATATTTTGGCATAATCCGATACCCCGGAAATCTCTTTCACATCAAATTGATAGGTCGTAGAAAACCGCAGTTTTTTTAATTGCTTATTGATTTCTTTAATATCGGCTTGTGCTTCTTCAATATTTGTTTTGATCTTTAACACAAATTCATTTTTAAAGATCGATTCATATTTATTCGTCTGAACCGCCAATTTTGTTTTAATCTCTTCAAAATTATCAACTTGAAGACGATTCTTTCTTTTACGATATTCTGCTTCATATTCCAATCCTACAGGCAAAGCTTCTTCAATACGTTTAACTGTATTGTATACGGATTGTTGTTCGATGATCGAACGCTCACAACTTTTTCTTTCATTGAGCGCCCGAATCCGTGTACTTTCTATCATGACATCGCCGGTTTCCTTTTTCCCTTCAATAAATTGATCAAATTCGCTTTGAGCATCCTTAACTTCATTAGGATAATGCAAAAATAAACGACCTAATTCGTCTTGATCTGCTTTTACTTTTATTCTTAATTGGACATTGCTTTCAGAAAGAATATTGTTTTCATTTTCATACTGCATCTTTCTTTGTCGATGTTCATCAATAGAATCAGATAAAACTTGCAGTTTCTCTTCGATTTCCGCAATTCTTTCCACTAACAATAAATATTCACTGTTATTTTTTAAAGCCTCTTCCAATTTACGAATTCGATTTTCACATTCCGTGATTTGAATCTGAATCATTGAATAAGTATTCGGTGCTTCCAGATCCACTTCTTTATGTATCCATTGATTGAGCATTTTCGTCGAAGTCATCTTGCTTGCATTGAGTTGCTTTTCTTCTGATAACTCACGTTCTTGATTTTCTAACTTTCTTTTTTCTTTCAGTGCTTTGGCTTTATTTAATTGAATGGCATCTTCTCCTAAGCAATAGGAATCCAGCTTATTGAAGTTTAGAAAAGATACGGCCATATTGCGGCTGATCTTACCTTCTTTAGCAATTGCGTTTTCATAATTCGGCACTTCTTCCAACGATACCGCATGGATACGTCCCAACCAATACGCAAAATATTTTTTAGCCATTTCATTTTGAATTTTCAATTGATGAAACAAAGAATCCTCTTCCACTATAAATTCTTTACGACTTAATAACGGTGTATTTACCAATTCCACATATTTATATCGAGAATGATTCATGACTTCATTAGCCAGTGCAAAAAATTCCGGTTCAACCAGAATACTGTAACGATGAATCCCTAAGAATGTTTCTGTTGCATTGCGCCATTCTTCATTCTTTAATTCAATAACAAAAGAACCGGCAAATTTGGCTTCACTTTGTATATTCAATGCTTTGAATTGTTGATTGATTTCTTTGATCAGCCCCAATTGAGCAGATACTTTCGAATAATCCGGTAAATTACGCTCACAAGCCTGAATTACTTCATCTAGTTCTGTCAATTGCTTTTGAATTGCCTGTAAGTCGATTTCCAATTGAAAATCTTTTCTGCGCAGTTCTTCCAAATATTGATCAACTTGTTCTTGAATCACGGTCAATTCATTATTTTTTACAGAAGAAGCGATATTTGGATCACATAAATCTGACAATTGGAAGGACATCGACATTTGTTTCGAGAATTCAAGAATTCGCTGTGTTAATTCTTTCAATGCATGAACTTTTACTGAAGTTTCCTCTGCCTTAGTTTTCAATTCAGAAAGTTTTTCTTTTTCATCCTGTATAGCTCTTGTTCCATCCATCTGATCCAACTGACGATTTGCATTTCTTAAATCAATGTCTTTTTGATTTCTTTCTGTTGTTTCAGCATTCAATAAATCCGTTAAACGAGCAATTTCAAAGCGATTCTCATTGATGCGTTTTGTATTATGATTGAGTTGTTGAGTTGTAGCTAACAAATCTTTGTATACTTTTTTAGCATCATCTTTGATCAAACGAGAATTGACACGAACATAGTCATGAAAGGCTTGTAAAATATTGTCCAATTCATGAATTTCTTTTTCCAGCAACTCAAAAGAAATCGTAATTTCATCAATACTGTCTTTGGCTTCTTTCAGTTTGTTCAAATTAATATGTTTTTCTTCCAGTACAGATTCTTTGATAAACTGCTGGATCTTTGCCTCCGGATTATACGTCATGATACTGCGCAGTTTTCTTTGATATTTCGTGACTCCCTCTCCTTGCAGTTTCAAACCGGTCATCGTCATAAATTTAACGATACCGTTATTTTTCGTCAATAATTCGATTTGATTTTTATCTCTGAATTGTTTTGCGCTTAAAGCATATTTCTTGTTCTCTTTCTCATTGAAAAAGGAAAGCTGGCTCAATGTTTTATTTTCACAAGCATACCAATAATTCTCTACATGATCACTGGAATTTGTTTCTAAGATAACACCCAAAACAAAATTCGTATCATAGAGTTCATTGTGATATTGTAATGCAATATGGGTATATACGTTTGGATCGGTAGTCGATGAGCGAGCATATTTTCCGGTATCCGGATCAACCAGACATCTTGTATATGAAGCTAAAGTTCTTCTTCCTACACCGACTCTTGTTGCTGAAGTCGCCTTATTAAACTCTGTATCGCCGGTAAATGCATATTTGATGGCATCTAATACGGTAGATTTCCCGCATTCATTTTCGCCGGTAATCAAAGAAAAATTATCCCCCAGATGAATCGTCTTATCTTGAAACCCATACCAGTTCAATAAATAGACTTCCGTAAGAGTGATCTTGCTCATTCTGATTCCTCCTCATTAATTTCCGATTCTTCCTCATATTCAGGATTATTTAAATCACCGGTCATTTCTTTCACAACATTTTGAAATTGTTCTTTTCCCATGGCAAACTGCAAAGTCGGATACAGCTTTACTGGCGTATCGGCCTTCATTTCCGATTCGTTATAATTGATCAAACTGAAACGTTTAAATGTTTTTAGCGCATTTTTTAATTCATTGGGTGACATGGTAATGGCATATTGTTTCTGCATATCCACAATATCCCCAAATTCGATATAGGTTTCTTCCGCTTTACCAAATCGATCCAGAAATAACATCCACAAGACCAATAAAGTTAAGACTTCGTTATTTGTGAATGATACATGATTGATTTTCTTTAGGCCTACTGTTTCTGTATCTGATTCACTTTGAATTAACATGGCATACTTAAAATCATCATCCACGACAATATCATAACCGATGACTTTTAAATACGCAGAAATATCTAAACGATTGGAAGAATAAGACAAATAATCATACAGAAAAGGATCTTTATCAGCTACGATAAATGTACAATCCAATAATTTTCTCACACATCTTTTAAACTTCATCAATTCTTCATCTTGAAGTTTTTCTAAGAAATCATACACTGCCATTATCCTTTCCTCCTTACTGTCATCTTTGAAATATCCGCAACAACCGTACTTTCATATCCCTCTTCTAATTCCACACGATAATGAAAATCATCTTCTTGCGAATAAATCAGTGCAGAAGCAAACATCAAGGCTTCTTCTTTATTTTGGATGTACTTACTTTTAATGAAAGAAACTTCTCTTTCCTTAAATAAAACATCAAAGAATTGATTTGTTCTTTCCATTGAATAAGGATTCCTAGCATTTTCCATCAATTCTGTCGTAATTTGATTCTTTTCTTCATCTGTTAAATCTTTGGCTTCAATCGCTCCGGAATCCGTTTCATTGATTTGACGTTTTCTTTTCAAATATGATTTTCTGGAAATATATTTCTGTGAACCGATAGAAATGCAATGATGCAAAGTTTGCAATAAAACTGCTTTCTTTTCACTGTCAGCTTCTTTGATTTGCGTTAAAATGGCATCAATGGAAGATTGTACATTGTATCCGCTGCCGGTAAGAAGTCGAATTCGCATATTTGTTAATCGATAATATTTATTGATAGAATCATCAATCATTTCCATATTCTCCGGATATTCTACCGTAATATAATAAAACATTTCATCCAAATAATTGATCAAAACATCCTTAGCTTCTTCTGCATTCACTTGCATGCGTTCACTATATTCTTGAATAGCCACCTCAAATAATTCATCATTTTTAAACTTTCTTAATTGATCGGCAATGCCTTTTAAGATTGAAGGAATTAATCCGTTATTTTTCATATAAAAGTAATCATTAAAAAATTTCTCTAATAACTGATCCCCTAATAGATAATTGCCCAATCCGGATAAATCGTTAATCTCAGTAATCTGACTACATATAATCGAAATATTATCTCTAAGATCCAAGACTTCACTTTTCAGTTCAGCTTCATCTTCCATCAACGGTACAATGACCGAAGAATAAGGCCGATCTTTTCTGACAGAATTTTCACTGTATGTACTTTGAAGAATTTCATACATTGATAAAATTCTGTTTGAAATCGCCGCATCATTTTTACGATGAGTTAACCGATTTAAAAAATCAATGATTCTTCGACAATTGGAAGTAATATTGGTAATATATTCACCGTTTCTGCCCAATTCAAGTTTTGACAGCCATCCGCATTCTCTGAATTTCCGAATGATCTTGACTGAATCTCTGTCCTCATAATTGGCTTCCACATCTTCGTTTTCAACATGATACTGTTTATTCATTAAATACAATTCTAAAGTGTCTCTGACATTGCTTTCATATAAAACCGGTGTTGACTTAGAATATTCAATCAGTTCCGTGATGCATTCAAAATAAATTCTCTTATTTACACCGGTAAGCGGATTAAAGAATTTCTCATTTTTCAGTGTTTCAAATACATCCATAAACATTCACCTCAATTATATTCGCTTATATTATAACAAAACTCAACTTAAAGTTCTATGTGATTGGTGACTACGAATAAAGTCTATTCTTGCACATACAAAAAGGCTTTCACAAGCCTTTTTCAGATATTTGCGTCAATGAAATAAGCTTCATTGTTAGCATCTAGAATATGTCCGACTCGATGACAGTCACCGATGTTAGAGACATCCGATTAATGCCGTAAAAACTAAATGCTAATTCATGCATTGGTTTCATCCCTGCGGAATACGTGATATGATCAGTTTCAATGAATTGTTTTCTTCACTTTTCACATTGATTACTTGAATTTTGATTTTTTACACTCGTAATTTAACAGTATTTCCAAGTCCTTGCATTTTTACAGATGTTGTCTTTGTGCAATTTTGTACAGCCAATTCTCTTCTGCGCTGATTGTATCTCCTTCATCAATCAATACAACCTTTAATTCCAGATTATCTTCAGCCTTTTCTAAAGTATATTCTGCACCGCCACTCCGCCGTTTAATACAACAATTTTATCTGGCAACGCTTTTTTAACACATTCGGCAAAATCAATATTATAAACGCAGTTCAAATACGGTAGAATTGGCATGTACGTTACTTTTATTTTTATCAATGATTCTGCCATATGTATCATTGCTGCAACTTTCAAAAGTTTAAAATTTTTCATTTTTTGAAAGTGAGGTGTTATAGAATATGAAGATCATTGAAAGAGTCAAATACCTAAATCGAATAAAAAATTTAAGGGGTACTCCGGATATAAAGGTCATTACCGGTATTAGAAGATCTGGCAATAATGTAAAGCTTTACATTACGGCAAGTCAATCCTGATGCAAGAATATATTCAGTATCTGAAAGACCATTTTTGATAATATCAATATAAATTTCAAAGCATTTAAACATCAGGATAATGCAAATGGCGGAGTAAATAATGGATTAGATAACTGGATCAGTGATATTGTAATTAAAATTACTGAACCAAGAGATATAGATATAATTCAGGCTATTGGAAATAACCCTGGTATAAAATGAAAGAATTAGTGAATATATTAACACCAAAGTATCCTAAAATTAACAGTAATGTCTATCCAAAAGAATCAAAATGCATTGCCATTTCATTGAATTCAAAGGTGCTCCAAAAATAGGAGGATATTATCTAAAAAAACAAGATCAGTTGGATAAGCAATAGGAAAAACACTCATAGTATTCTTATATAGCTTCTCAAAGTGTTGCGCAGATGAAAGCGGTCAACAATAACTCTCTATGACGGCTAAATATTTTACATATACGCCAAGGAAATAAAATTTCAAAGTAATCTAAGCAGATTCTAAAATAGATCTGCTTTTCTTATTTCAAAAAAAGACCACCCAAATAATTGAGTGATCTGATCTTCTCTTGACGATAATAAATTAACGTTTTGAGAGCTACGAAACCTTATAAAATAAGGACTTTATAGCATTTTTGTCGCTTACTTGTTGCATTGCCAAAACTACTTATTCAACTCTAATGCTATAAAAAAAGCCAGAAAAATAAAAACATATTCATTATATTTTTTCTTTACCT
Organism: uncultured Traorella sp.; assembly: GCA_944324265.1. Classification (GTDB taxonomy): domain Bacteria; phylum Bacillota_I; class Bacilli_A; order Erysipelotrichales; family Erysipelotrichaceae; genus Traorella. The sequence goes on along the minus strand of CALUVS010000058.1, from coordinate 1,597 downwards.
AAGAACAAATCAATAGCATTTATATGATGAACACCTTCTTGTTGATCACGAAATTTATCCAACGAGATTATGTATCGTGGATATCCATCTCTTATTTCTCTAAATGGCCGATATTCTCGCTCTTTAATACGCTCAGTGGCTTTTATATCTTCACCTTGTAAAGTATAAGTAACTTGAATATATGCATAATCTCCACTTTTACTTCGTGTAATAAAATCGCATTCTAATTTTCCTATCTTTCCAATACTTATTTGATAATCATGACTTGCTAAATATAAATAAACAATATTTTCAAGTGAAGGTCCAAAGCTCAATCTGTTATCTATATTCATAGCATAATATATAGCCAAATCTGACAAATAATATTTTTGATCTCTCTTAACAGCTTTTTTACTTTTAAGATCAAAGCGATTACATTCATACACTATTTTTGCCTTTTTCAAATCCTCAATGTAACCTCTAACTGTTGTTGCTTTGGTCCTATATCCCTCTTTTTCTAAGCATTCAAGAAAATTGTTTAATGAAAACGGCGATGAATAATTATTTAAAAGAAACGCCTGTACTCTTTCATATACTGGAACATTCGAAATTCTCTTCCTCGTTTTTACATCCTTTTCAAAAATTTCAGATATAATTCCTCTCGTATATGTTTGTCTTGTATAAATATCATCAAATTCTAAAGTTTTTGGAAACCCTCCATTTAAAATGTACTCTTCAAATTCCAAATACATATCTTGATTTATATCTTTTTCAAAAAATCGTTTCATAGCTAAATACTCGGAGAAATCCAATGTGAAAGTTTCAAAGTTTAAATATCTACCTGTAAGTTTTGTCGAAATCTCATCACTTAATAAATATGAATTTGAACCTGTAAGAAATATTGAATATCCTTCTTCTGCATATGCATGAATAACACTTTCAAAACCAAAAACATTCTGAACTTCATCTATAAATAAATAATAGTTTTCTTCGTCACCCAACATGGATTCTATTATTTCTTCAAGTTCTTCAGCTGTCTTTATATGTTTATATCCTCTTCTATCAAGAGGAATATAGATAATTTGCGTTTTAGAAATACCTTCAGAAAGCAGTTCATTCATAATAGCTTTTAAAATAAACGATTTACCGCATCTTCTAATACCTGTAATGACTTTTATAATATCTGAATGGTAAAAAGGTCGAATTTTACTTAAATATTTCTCTCTTGGATATACATTCTTAAACATGTTACATCTTCTCCTTTATGAGAATATAATATCAAAAATTTGCATTTCACGGTACTATTTTATGTATTTTTTTATTTTTAATGCCCTGAAAAGCCTTTTATTTTTATTTTATTACCTTATTATATTTATTTCCACAAAAAAAGGAGTATCTAAACACTCACCATGTCTAAAAAAACTCAAATCGAGTTTTAGCCGATAAATAAAGGCTTTTGCTGATTTGAGTTTCTTTGAATTGTTCTGGGTATTCCCAAAAATTAACGTTTTGAGAACTGTGGAGCACGACGTGCTGCTTTAAGACCGTATTTCAATCGTCTGAGCGATGATTTTCCTTGATATTCCGGGCTTTTTTGAGCCTCGGCCCCTCGGTTGTC
>CALUVS010000057.1 GCA_944324265.1 uncultured Traorella sp. | reverse complement strand
TTGTCTATTTATGTGAGTGCCTTTATTGGCACTTTTTTTCAAGACAAATCTTTTCTAATTTACTTAAGTATTATATCAATTTTTGTTATTTCTGTCATTTTCGCATGCACAAGAATACGATAGCTTGTATCTCTCATATCACAAGTCGATAGGGTAATCAGCCGATCCTTGCTGGTGATAACAGCAGAAGACGAAATAGTATTGTAAGATAGGATGAGATCAAGATATTCTTGATAGCCTTGTTCATCAAAGGCATAGTGGCTCAGATCTGTCGGCTGATATGAATAAGCGGAAACAATTTCACAGAGATACGTTCCCTTTTTGTCATAGTAAAGAAAAGATGGATTTTTTTGAACATAGTCGGAATCCAGAAAATACTTCAATTCGGTGAACATCAAGGGCTCATAGGTACTGTGCCCATGAATGATCAGATGTTTATTTTCAGAATCAATCTCTGCCTCTAAGAAGGCGGCACCGAATATATTTTCATTGCCGAAGGCATCGTGACTCAGATAATATTCATTATTGTCTGTCTGCATGATCGGCAGATTGATGCTTTCAGTTTGAGCTATTGTCAGCCAACCGATACTGCCTTCTATCTCATTGATAAAAGTATTGATTTCAGCTTCTTTCTTTTTCATAGCAGATATAAACTGAGGAATGGCTTCTTTGCTGTTTCTTTCATCTTTTTTTATAGTGATGATCTTGATCATACTATAGAGCAGCAAGACAAATGAACAAACAAACAATATTTGCTTAAATCTTTTCATACAGAAAAATCCTCTGGATGGAGGATTATTTCTTTTTCTTCGTTAATATCATAAGACTAGCTGCTAATAGTCCCATGCCGCCATAAATTGCATATGAAACACTTGTATCAATCAAACCAGGCACACTCGGTTTTGTTGGTGTCACCGGCGGCTGAACTATCGGTTTTTCCGGAGTAACAGGTACCTTTGGAACTTCCGGTACTTCAGGCTTTACAACCGGCGGACGTGGTTTCGGCGGTTTCGGCTTTGTCGGCGGATCCACAGGATCGACAGGATCCACTGGGTCAACCGGATCAACTGGATCAACAGGGTCTACAGGATCCACTGGATCTACCGGATCTTTTTCCACTGTAATTGTCGGAATCGGAAATGGAGTGAAATTTCCATGTTCATCGATAACTCCTGACGTATCTTTATTGGATGGGAAAGTTCCTTCATCCGGCGCTTTTTCATTTAATTTGATCAAGAAGGACGTTGTCCAAGTTTTGCTGACTTCAGCTTTTGTCCATGTAATAGAACGTGCTGCTTCATCATAAATTCCGCCATCTTCAATGCTTTCTGCGATAATATCCACCTCATCACTCAGCACATCAATGACATCACGGAATACTTGATCTTTGGTTATTTCCTGTACTTTTTCTAATATCGCGTCTAACTCACCGATAGTATCAATCGTATACGTATAATCTTCCTGACTGGCCAAATCACGCATAAACTGGGCAATTCTTGGATCATCATCCTCTAACTTGACACCGATGGAAAAAACATTTGCTTGGGCATCCGTCAAAGACTGAGCATAGCTGACTGCATTGGCTGCCACTTGTTCGTCAAAGGCACTTTGCTTGGTCGGTACGCCATCAGTAAATACGATCACATTCTGGATATGATTTGCATCAAATGTATAAGAAGCTGCTTTCTGCACTCCTAAATCAATACGGGTAGCTCCGTTGGCATTCATCTTATCAATCATGTTTTTCAGAGACGGATCGCTGGCAAGCACAAAATCTTGGCTTGTCGTATTATTTTTGATTTCACTTCCAAAATCTACAATGGCAATTCTATTTTCCGGATTGGTTGCGGCAACCAGGTCAATGAACTGCTTTACAGCCATTTTCATCTTTGATATTTTTTCTGCTGCTTGGAATAATTCATATAATTGATCTTTGCCGGTAATTTTAGTAATTGCAATTTCTCTTGCCGGATCACTGACAATTTCTACTACTCGATAGTAATTTCCTTTATTTCTTGCATAGATCATGCGTTCTGCAATATCGATTGTTTCAATTTTTTCATCAATTCGACGATACTCATCATTGCCATCCTGCATACTTCCGGATGTATCTAAAACTAAGATCGTATCACTCGGGGTCACGACTTCTTCTGATTCACTTGCTTTTACACTTAAATGAATTCGATAATTTTCTCCTTCTTTTTCAATGGTTTTATCTAAAGTTAAAGAAGAGTCTTCCGCTGCAATTTTCATCGGAGCTAACATCATTATTAAAGCCAAAATCAATTGACTGACGTTTTTTCTTGTCATTTTTTTGCCTCCTTCGTCATATCTGACTTCATCATAGACTAATAAAATGACAAATTTTGTTAGTTCTTGACTAAAACAAAAAATGCAGTGTCATTTCACTACATTTTATGTTTCTTTATTGAAATGGTGACTGCTCACTGTCTTTTCCTTTTTCAATATCTTCTGCTTTCATATCAAAAAAGTCTTTTTCTTCGTTCATAATTTCTTCTTCTGTTTCTTTGATTATTTTTTCTGTTTTCTTAGATAATTCATCTACTGTTTTGGTTAAAGTAAAGACAGCATATAAATTGACAATGGCATTCACAATTAAGCAAATACCTGAGAACATCACTACCGTCATAAAAGTAGAAAATGGATACATGATCATCAATAGTCCTACACCGCTCATACATAATGCCAGAATCAAAATGATCCACCAGGATTCATAACCCATGCGTTTTAAATCAACTGCGTGCTGGACTTTGACAATGCTGTCAATAAATACGATGATACCTAATACAATCGGTAAGAAATTGATCAAGGCATCTGGGCGAATAAAGATAAAAGCACCGCCTGCAAGTCCGACAATCCCATATACCAAATCAAAGCGATATACTTCATAAGGATATTTTTGGTTCATATAAGCAATGATATGCGTAATACCGAAGAAAGCAGAAATAGCCGCTAAAATATAGCACATAATGCGGCCGCTTGTTTCCGGCATAAATAGCAATAATACACCTAATACAATATAGCCGATAGAAAGAAAAATATAATCTCTTTTATAATCTTTTAATAATTTGTTCATGATTTGTACCTCTATTCTTATTATACATGTTTTTTGATTGTATGGCTGATGAATTTGTATGAATTCTTTTTGATGTTCTTTTATCTGAATAAGCTATTAAATAAAAAAGGAGGACTTAGTCCTCCAGATTTTGATTGGAATCATCATATTTGCTTAAGATGACTTGATTGCATTGCATAGAAGCAGGCACATCAATGATTCGCTGATTGGTGCTTCCTTTGAAACGTAAAGCATGGTGCTTTTTTGTAAAATCAAATTTGCCGTCTACCAATACATCTACCTGTTCCAATAATTTCTTTTTATTTTCATCCGCACAGATTTCTTCATAGGTATAGCCGCTATATGCCCAAACATTCAGTTTTTTTGATTTGGCATAAGCTGCAATCTCAATAAGCGGTTCACATTGCTCAAATGGTTCTCCGCCGGATAATGTAATTCCAGACTGCAGTTTTGTATTGTCAATCAATTCCTTAATCTTATCCGTATCTTCCAAAAAACCTTTGTCATAAGCATGTGTCTGCGGATTATGACATTGAGGGCAGTGGTGTGGGCAGCCTTGTGTCCAAATAACTGTGCGCAGTCCTGGTCCATCAACGATGCTGTCAATGTTGCAGGGAGCCGCTAAACGTATCTTACTCATGAGTTTCGCTGATAGTGTGTTTTACTCTATCTCTTTCTTCGGCACGTTTGCCGTCATTGAAGCGGTCAACAGTTCCGACAAGATAACCGGTAATACGGCGGATCTTATCAAATCTTACAGCTGATTTCGTTTCATCACGGCCGCATTTTGGACATACATGTCCTTCAATAACACCGGAATATCCGCAGATTGGATCACGGTCAACTGGGTGGTTGATACTTCCATAACCAATACCGTTTTCCTTCATGCAGCGTACAACGGCTTCAAAGGCTTCCAAGTTATTTGTTGGATCTCCGTCCATTTCAATGTAAGAAATGTGGCCGGCATTTGTAAATTCATGATATGGAGCTTCAATTTTGATCTTATCAAAGGCATTGATGTGATAATAAACAGGTACGTGGAAGCTGTTTGTGTAGTATTCACGATCTGTTACCCCTTCGATAATGCCATATTGTTTTTTATCAATACGTGTAAATCTTCCTGACAATCCTTCAGCAGGAGTGGCAATCAATGTGAAGTTCAATCCTGTATTCTGAGTTTCAATGTCCATTCTTCTTCTCATGTGACCAATGATCTTCAGACCTAACTGCTGAGCTTCTTCACTTTCACCATGGTGAACACCGATGCAAGCTTTCAAGCATTCAGCCAAACCGATAAAGCCTACTGTCAATGTTCCGTGCTTGATGACTTCTTCTAATTTATCATTCCATCCTAATTTATCAGAGTCACGCCATACACCCTGTCCCATCAAGAATGGGAAGTTTTTCACGCGTCTTTGACCTTGGATGATCATTCGTTCTTTTAATTGAGCAATAACTGCATCAATCTTGCTGTCCAGATCTGCAAAGAAACCGACTTCATCAAATTTACCTAAAGTGCATACACCATGTTTGATACCGATTCGAGGTAAATTGATAGAAGTAAATGATAAGTTCCCTCTTCCGTCAACTGTCGATTCACCGTGAACATTTCCAATAACACGTGTACGGCATCCCATATATGTAGCTTCTGATTCCGGACGTCCTGGAATATAGTATTGCTTATTGAATGGAGCATCCAAGAAAGAGAAGTTCGGGAATAAACGTTTTGCAGAAACACGGCAAGCTAATTTGAATAAATCATAGTTTGGATCTTCTTCATTATAGCTAACGCCTTCTTTTACTTTAAAGATCAAAATCGGGAAGATTGGTGTTTCGCCATTTCCTAATCCAGCTTCCTGAGCCAGCATTAAGTTTTTAGATACCATACGTCCTTCTTCAGAAGTATCAGTACCAAAGTTGATGCTTGAGAATGGTACCTGAGCTCCGGCACGTGAGTGCATCGTATTCAAGTTGTGAATGAAGCCTTCCATAGATTGATATGTTTTCTTATCTGTTTCTTTATAAGTTTCATCATAAGCAAATTTTTCAATCTTTGAAAGATCTTCTTCTTTGACATGATATTTATTGACTAATATTTCACGCTGTTTTGCTAAATATTCTTCACTCATGACAATACGAGGATATAATCCTTCAGCTTCCAGTGCTTTTAAATCTTCTGTTACATCAACATCAAAGCCATAGAATAATTCCACTGCTTTTCTGACATTGTTGATATAAGTCTTTTTAAATGTCTTGATGACCCCTGGAGCTAAATAATAGTCAAAAGCCGGTACGCTCTGTCCGCCGTGCTGATCATTTTGATTGCTTTGAATAGCGATAGCTGCCAATGCACCATAAGACATAATATCCTGTGGTTCACGTAAGAAACCGTGTCCTGTTGAGAAGCCGCCTTTGAATAATTTTGCTAAATCAATCTGACAGCAAGTCAATGTTCCCATGTTCATAAAATCCATGTCATGGATATGAATATCGCCATTTTCATGCAGCATTGCATGTTCAGGATTCATGACTTGACTCATACAGAATTCTTTACTTACAGCACTTCCGTATTGAAGCATTGTTCCCATGGCAGTATTTCCATCAATATTCGCATTATCTCTCTTCAAATCTGAATCAATGGAATCAGAGAAAGTAATTTCCTGAATAGATTTCATCAGACGAGTTTTCATATTACGGATATTCGTACGTTCTGCACGATACAAAATGTATTTTTCACTTGTTCTGGCATGACCTGTTTCAATCAACACCTTAACAACAACATCCTGGATCTGTTCTACTGTAGGAATTGTATCTCGATATTCTTTATTTAAAATAGATACAACTCGATCCGTTAAATATTCAGCTGTATTATAATCAGCTTCTGTGCCTTCTTCTTTTGCAACCTGAGAAGCTGCTAAAAATATTGCACGGGTAATTCTTTCTGGTATGAAATGGTCTTCTCTGCCGTCTCTTTTTCTAATTTTGGTAATCATGCTTCATATCCTCCTCAACACACATTAAAAATTTTTCATTTCCAAATTTACTTCTTCAATTATAAACTCAGTATTTTGTTTCTTCAATGGATTTGCCCATGAAAATGATTTACATTTTATTTACAAATTTTATCGAAAATTTCTATTTCAAACAATGTATTTTTTTCAGGCAAATGCATTAATTCAACCCTCAGTTGAGTATATCTATACGAATAGTTGTGTGATTCAACCAAGCATCTGTTCATTTCCAATCAGAATTTTCTTAAATTAAAGATGTGGAGGAAAAGAATTATGAATCAAGATCACAAGGGATACAAAGATATACTTACTCAAAAAGAATACTGCAAAGTCATTTCAGCCAATATGATGAATCGTTTCGGCGACAGCATTGATGCCATTGCTTTATCATGGCTTGTTTATACTGTTTCAAACAGTGCTTCACTTGCGGCATTGAACTATGCGGCCAATACCTTGCCTACTATTTTATTTCAGCCTTTGACAGGAGCTTATATCGAAAGACTTGATAAAAAGAAAATCATGGTCTTATGTGATATTGTTCGAGGTTCGATTGTCGCTTTGATTGCTTATTTGTATATGAAAGGCTCCTTAACAAGCATCATTCTTTTATCCTGCAGTTTTGCTCTTTCTTGTTTTGAAGCCTTTCGTCAGCCCTGCGGCAATGCTATCTTACCTGCGGTGCTTGAAAAAGAATATTATGATACAGCCTTTTCATTAAGCGCTGCCGCAAGCAGTGCTATGGAATTGCTTGGAACAGCCAGTGCAGGATTCATCATTGCCTTTTTGGGAATTCATGGTGCTGTTTTCATCGATGCCTTCACTTTCTTTTTCTCAGCTTTTATGCTTTCTTTATTGAAACCGAAAAAAGAGGAAACAAAAATAATCAATACTTCCTATGTATCAAATCTAAAAGCTGGCTTTCAATATCTTCTTCATTCAAACATCAAATATTGTTTATTGCTTGCCTGTGTCATCAATGCCATGCTTGTTCCTTTTAACTCATTGCAGTCTGCACTTGTCAGTGAGATTTATCAGCTGGATGCTTCTCTGCTATCTATTTTCGGCATTTGTTTATCTATCGGCACCATTTTAGGCAGTTTGATTTATCCCAAAATACAAAATAAATTAAAGATATCGACACTCATTGCCTTCTGCAGTATTTTTGTCGGCATCTCCTATATCATCATGATCTTAATTGCTTCATTCAGCAATGGGACAATTCAGTTTTCTTTCGGTACCATCGGCTTCATTCTCGGTGCTGTCATAGGCGCAATCAACCCTGCCACCAATGTTTTGCTTATGAAAAATATTGATGAAGACTATCTGGCAAGGATTTCCGGTATCATGTCCAGCATATCTATGGGTTTAATGCCTGTTTTATCCCTGTTATTATCTGTCATTACTTCGATAGTTCCATTGATGTGGGTATTCTTAGGATTCGGTGCAATTGTGATCATCATTACCTTTCTTTTTTCTGTCACAAACAGTTTTCAAGTAATGGATCAATTAAATAATCATTAAGATTGATTGAGATACTCAATAAATCCTGTTTCTTATAATAAAGACCCAACGGATTCATCCGTTGAGCCTTTCTTTTATTACAATAAATATTCACTGATTACCTTTGCGATTTTCACAATATCACTTTCTCCGGTAAATTCAAATCGAATCGTTCCGGCACTGCTGAAATATAATTCAAGTTCACTGTCCCAATCCAAAACTCCGGATGTTTCCACAGAAAATAACTGGATCTTGGAATAAGGCAATGTGGTAATATCTTTTTTCTTACCGCTGAGACCTTGCACATTGACAGCAATGACACGTTTGTTCGTAAATATGACATAATCACGAACTGCCTGGTATTCACTGATAAAAACTTCATTCGTTACAAAGAATGGAGAAACATCTTTTTCATTGCGGAATGTACCTGTTTTTTTCAGTTTAAATATACTGCCATTCTTAAAATCAATCATATTGCTGACTCCATGAATATAAGCAAACTATCACTATAGTTTAATAAACTGAGCAACATCAATCACAAAGATTGTTGCGCCTCCTACTTGAACTTCAACTGGGAATGTCGCAAATCTTCCGATATCATAGGAAGAAGTAGCTGGTACAACTTCTGTTCTTCTTGATGAATATTCGCCGATAATTGCAATTGCTCTTTCTACTTTTTCATCTTCACATCCGATCAGTAAAGTCGTATTTCCTGCTCTTAAGAATCCGCCGGTTGTTGCCAGACGTGTTACTGAATAACCATCTTTCGTAAGTGCACCAGAAGCTGTAGGTGCATCATCATTTGACATGATCGCCAAAATAAGTTTCATTCTTATCAACTCTCTTTCGTGTTTTAATTCTATATATATTTTAACATTTTTATACCTGGAATACAAATGATTGTCAGTGACTCTTTTGTAAGATAACGGTTTAATAAAAAAGATGGCATATGACCATCTTATACATTAAATCTGAAATGCATGACATCGCCGTCTTTTGGAAGATAATCTTTTCCTTCCATACGCATTTTTCCGGCTTCTTTGACTGCCTGTTCGGTTTCCAAGCGATCAATATCTTCAAAAGTATATACTTCTGCTTTGATAAATCCGCGCTGGAAATCTGTGTGGATAACTCCGGCACATTCAGGTGCTGTCATTCCTCTTTTGAATGTCCATGCACGGCATTCATCTTCTCCGGCAGTTAAGAAAGTACATAGATCCAAAATATTGTAAGCAGCCTTTACTACTTTATCCAATCCGCTTTCGCTGATACCCAGATCCTGAAGGAACATGTCTTTATCTTCCTTATCCATGCCTGAAAGTTCTTCTTCGATACGTGCACTGATAGGAATAACCAAATTGTTTTCAGCTTCAGCATAAGCCTTAACTTTCTGATAATTTTCATTGGCTTCTGGATTACCGATTTCTTCTTCCGCCATATTTGCTACATAAATCATTGGTTTTAATGTCAGCAAAGAGAAGTTCTTGACCATCAGCAGTTCATCTTTGTTCAGTTCAACGCTTCTGGCTGGTTTCCCTGCTTCCAATGCTTCTTTGATACGGTGCAGTACATTGACTTCAGCCAATGCTTCTGCATCCTTTGTATTCTGTGCCTTGCGTTCAATCTTGCTTAATCGATTTTCTACTGTCTGCAGATCGGCCATGATCAATTCCAAATTGATAATCTCAATGTCACGAATCGGATCAACACTTCCTTCAACATGTGTAATATCCGCATCTTCAAAGCATCTGACTACATGACAGATAGCATCGCACAAACGGATGTTGGATAAGAATTGATTTCCTAATCCTTCCCCCTTGCTTGCACCCTTTACCAGACCTGCAATATCTGTAAATTCAAAGGTTGTATAGATTTTTCTTTTTGTTTTAAATAATTCACCTAATCGGTCTACTCTTGCATCAGGTACTTCTACCACACCCACATTTGGCTGAATTGTCGCAAATGGATAATTGGCAGCTTCTACCTGGCTTTTTGTAATCGCATTAAACAGTGTGGATTTTCCTACATTCGGCAATCCAACAATTCCAGCTGTTAATGGCATAATATCACCTCATTTTTTCCAATCTATAGTTTATCATTTTATGTATTTTTTACAAGTTATTCTTGCACGGCTCTTTCTACAACTTTTTTGCATTTCTTCTCAAATTCAGAGCGCGGAAACAGGACACTCGCTCCGCATCCTTGACATTTGATGCGAATATCAGCTCCCATGCGGATAATCTTCCAATATTTGCTTTTCTTGCATGGGTGCGGTTTCTTCATTTCCACAATATCATTCAGATCGTATTCCATTACTTATTCTCCCTTCATTTGATAAGCTTTGATGGCATTCTGCAGAAGCATGGCATTGGTTACTACACCGACTCCTTTCGGTACCGGTGAAATCCTTGACACACGATCAATTACACGTTCCAGATCCACATCTCCGCAGAGTTTTCCGTCACTGTCGCGATTCACTCCGACATCAATGACCACTGCTCCTTCTTTGATCCAGTTTTCATTGACAAGTTTGGCCTGACCCATCGCTGCAATCACAACATCTGCTCTTTGACATACCTGTTCAATATGCTGTGTTCTGGAATGGCAGACCGTAACAGTTGCGTGCTTAGCTAAACACAAATGAGCTGCCGGTTTGCCGATTACATTGCTTCGTCCCAATATGACAACTTCTTTTCCCTTCAGATCAACATCGGCTTCTTCAATAAAAGCCATAGCACTTAATGCTGTGCAAGGAACAAAAGCATCCTGCCCCATAACAAGTTTTCCCACATTCATCGGATGGAAACCATCGACATCTTTCTTTGGATCCAAAGCTTCAATAACTTTGTCACTGTGAATGTGTTTCGGCAATGGCATCTGAATCAATATTCCATCAATCGTTTTCTCTTGATTGCATTTTTGTACCACTTGAATCAATTCTTCTTCAGAAATATTTTCATCCATGGTAATTAATTCATAAAGCATGCCGACTTTCGCACAGATTTTTTCAAAACCGGCAACATAAGACAATGAAGCCGGAGAATTGCCTACAAGCAATACGGCTAATTTAGGTATTCTTTGATGATTTAATTTACATTTCTCAATAAATTGAATGGTCTGTTCATTGATTCTGTCCGCAATTTCTTTCCCATAAATTTTCTTTTCTTCCATAAGCACCTCACATGAGTTCATCACTGTCTAATACAATTGTCACTGGTCCATCATTTACAAAGTCAATTTTCATATCTGCACCGAAGATTCCGCATTCAACCGGAACATATTTTCTTAATTCTTCATTAAAGGCTTCATATAAAGGCTTCGCTATATTAGCAGGAGCACTGCCGTCGAAGCTAGGTCTTCTTCCTTTTTTGCATTGTGCATATAAAGTAAACTGTGAAATAGATAAAATGCTTCCGGAGACATCTAATAAAGATAAATTCATTTTTCCCTGTTCATCTTCAAAAATTCGCAGATGTACAATTTTATCTACCATTTTTTCAAATAAATCTGATGTATCCTCACTCTTAAAACCAACCAAGATCACATATCCTTTTTTGATTTCTCCGGTAATTTCATTATCTACTGTACATTTTGCACGACTCACTCTTTGTATTACTACCCGCATATTTTACCTCTCAATACGCATTTATTATACACGATATCGAATATTTTTTATAGTCAGCGGACACACTTGGAATAAATAAATAATGATTATTTTAGCATTTTGTTATAAAATGATTATATGAATCAACCTTTAGCATATCGAATGCGTCCGGAAAAGCTTGATGAAATTGTCGGGCAGGAGCATTTGATCGGAGAAAACAAAATTTTAAGGAAATGCGTTGAAAACAAGCAGTTATTTTCAATGATTTTTTTTGGTCCTCCCGGATGCGGGAAAACGACCTTAGCCATGGTATTAGCCAATGAATGCGGATTGCCGTATCGTTTATTTAATGCTGTTACCGGCAATAAAAAACAATTGGATCAGTTATTTGAAGAAAGTAAGTTCTTTCCTGGATTAGTTGTGATCATTGATGAGGTTCATCGTTTAAATAAAGATAAACAAGATTTATTATTGCCTTATGTAGAAAATGGGGCGATTACTTTGATTGGTGCTACGACCAGCAATCCTTTGTTTGCCATCAATCCGGCCATTCGTTCCAGAACACAGCTGTTTGAAGTAAGATCAAATACAAAGGAAGATGTTATTACAGCATTGAAAAGAGCTGTTGTCAGTCCTAAAGGATTCAATCATACGATACAGATTCAGGAAGAGGCTTTGAATGCCATTGCCCGTCATGTAAACGGCGATATCCGCTATGCTTTGAATATTCTTGAAAAATGTGCAATGATGACCAGTGATATTACTTTGGATACAGTCATGCAGTTTGCCTCTATCCCTAACATCAACATGGATAAAGATGATGATGGTCATTATGATGCCGTTTCGGCTTTCCAGAAATCCATCCGCGGCAGTGATGTCAATGCGGCATTGTACTATTTAGGAAGATTGATCCTAGCGAATGATATGGATTCGATTGAAAGAAGGTTGCTTGTGACCGCTTATGAAGACATCGGTTTAGGAAATCCGGCAGCTGTAGCTCGCTGTGTCAATGCGATTGATGCGGCCAAACGAGTGGGATTCCCTGAAGCCAGAATTATCTTAAGTCAGGCAGTCATTGATTTGACTTTATCGCCTAAGACCAAGTCAGCAGAAGCCGCCATTGATCGGGTCATGGAATCTTTAAAGAAAGAAATTCTGCCTGTACCGGATTATCTGCGTTTGACTCCGGTAAATCTGAATGAAGATATGAAATATCCGTATGATCGTCCAGACTTATGGAGCAAGATTCAATATTTGCCGGATAAAATTGCCCATGAACAATTTTATATTCCAGAAATGAGCAGCACTTATGAAAAGACATTGGCAGAAAACTTAAATAAACTCAGCAAAGCCAAGCGCAGTGCTCGTCTTGATCTGTTAAAGAAAAACAAGCTATGATTTTCCATAGCTTGTTTTAATATTTCGTCCTAACTTTCTGATTGTATATTACCATATTTTCATGTTTTTTTCAAGACTGGTACTGTAACACGATATGTGATAAAAGTGTAATCGGAGATGAGAATTATGGCCTTTCTTGTAAAAAAAGAATTATATGAAATTGATTCTAAAACAGGTTTAAATGAACATGATATGCTTACCATAATGAAAACCATTGAAGATGCCTGTTTTAAGTATGATGTCATTGAAACAGATGTTGCTTCAATCACTCGGCTTCTGAATAGAATTATGTTTTCTCCCTACATGCATGAACATAATTATATGCAGACATTGAAGAAAATCATTTATCTCTATTATCAGATCAGAAGTAATTATACATGGAAATTATCTGATGACATGTTAGCGGAATGTATGGAAAAAACATTTTCTATTCAATTGGGGATTGTTGATGGAAGATATAAGGAAAATTTACTGGACATGATTGGGAGATATTTCAAATGAACTTACAATTGTATGATAATTATGACGACACATGCGAGAAATTGATTGAATATGTTTATCAGCAAGGCTGGATTGATGTTTCACGGAAGCAAAAGCTATTTATTGATTTAACGGAATTATATCGTAAGTCAGTATTGCTTTACCAGCACCAAAAGTCTACTTGTGTACGTACCGACATTTACACGATGATTCAAAAAACTTTAGTCTATCTCGTCAAGAAAGGGATTCGTACTTATGAGGATTTTCAAAAATATTCATTAACAGATATATTTTATCAAGGTCAGAAAAATGCTCGCAATGAAGTACGAAAAATTCAAGCGATTTATCAGCAAATGATTCAAAATCCCCTTCCTTTTAAAAATGAAGTATATAATGATTTGCTTGACAATCAAATTCCGAATGGCTTAACTTGCAATTTGTTGTATTGAGAGATTGACATTAACGATATTAAGAATTAGGTGCAAAAATATCTTCATTG
>CALUVS010000056.1 GCA_944324265.1 uncultured Traorella sp. | reverse complement strand
ACTATTATCTTAAAATTAGAGGATGTAATCAATAGTAAATATTATTGATTACATGTCATATTATACGAGGAGATGATGAAATGAATGCTCAATTTAAAAAAGGTGTTCTGGAGATGTGTGTATTAAGTCAACTAGCCCTGAAAGATCAATATGGTTATGAACTGACCGAAACAATCTCTGCTTCGATGTCCATTGCAACGGGAACGCTTTATCTCATTCTGAAGCGATTGAAAGATGAACAGCTCGTTGAAACATATTTAGTGGAATCCAGTGATGGGCCTGCCCGCAAATATTATCATATTACAGAAAAAGGCAGACAGGTAGAACTTAAGCAGAAACAGGAATGGTTTGAATTTGTAAAGGAAGTAGAAAAAATAATCGGAGGAGAAGAAAGATGACAAGAGAACAATATATGAATGAATTGGCAGCTGCAATCAGCCACTGTCCGCAATCTCAGCAAGATGAAATATTAGCTGATTTCAATGAACATTTTGATATTGCTTTATCCAAAGGCCACAGTGAAGAAGAAATCATTGAATCGCTGGGAGATATTCAGGAATTTATCAAAGATCTGAAGGTAGAAGAAGAACACCAGCTCAAGCCTGTAACGGAATTGCAGAATGTCTGTGAAGTTGAAGTAATCAGTGATGATTGTGATGTTGTCGTAATTCCTTCTGAGGAGATATCCATGAATCTTAAAGGCTGGCGTTCTTCAATGAATACGGCTTATGATATTATTGAAACTCAGGAAAATGGCAAATATCAATTTCAAGTGCTGCGCAAAAATAAATGGCCGTCTTTTTTCGGCTCCAGTCATAATTTAACGATTGAGGTTGGTATTCATGCCGCTGTACATAAGCTCCATGTTGAAAATAATTTGGGTGATATCGAATTGAAGCTGCAGAAATTACAGTTAAGAGAAGCTGAATTAGATACGAAAAACGGCGATATCAGCGTATACGGCACGATCGGCAATTTATCTGCAGAATGTCGTTTAGGGGATATTGAAGTCAGCGGCAATGTCTTCAGTTCTGATCTGAATACAGCCAATGGAGATATTGAGTTCCATATCGAAAATGGCAAGGAACTAAAAGCTCAGTCTTCTTTGGGGGATATTGAAGGCTCAGCTCATGTAGAAACCTTGATCTGTCATTCTGACAAAGGGGATGTAGAATGTGAGGCAATTGAAGCAAAAGATGTCCGTCTTTCAAGTCAGTACGGGGATATTGAAGCAAAAGGAAAAGCTGAACAATATACATGCCAGACAAGCAAGGGAAATGTTTCCTTCCAGGTAGAAGCCATCAGTTTCAGTGCTCACTCTCAATTAGGAGATGTGGAAGGAAGTGCAGCTGCCGACAACATCAAATGTTCAACTGCTATGGGCGATGCGGAATGCAAAATCTTAGCTGTGCAGAGTGCCGAAATTTCCAGCAATATGGGGGATGTAAAAGTACGTGTCGGAAAGCTGGACAACTATGTGATTGAGACTCATTCCAGCTTTGGTGATGTAGATCTGGATGCCAAAGGATTGAGTGTCAATAAAGGAAAATATACGAAAGGAAATCCATCGGCAGTAATTCAATTGCATACCAATATGGGCGATATTGAAATATGTGACTAATTCTTTTCAATTGTTGGGATATGTGCTAAAATAAGCACGTAAAACAATAGGAGGAAGTAACATTATGGCAAATTGTTTAGTTGCACAATCTGGTGGACCAACTACCGTTATCAATGCTTCTTTGGCAGGTGTAGTTCGTGCTAACCAGTTAAACCCAGTATATGAACACGTTTATGGTGGGTTAAACGGTATCGAAGGTATTTTACAGGATCGTTTATATGACCTGACAAATATGAGTGAATACGAAAACCGCGTATTGCGTCAGACACCTTCTTCTGCTTTAGGAAGCTGCCGTTATAAATTAAAAAGAAATGATGAAACAGATTATCGCAAATTAGTTGAAATCATGGACAAACACGATATTGAAATTATGTTCTATATCGGCGGAAATGATTCAATGGATACAGTAGATGCTTTAAGCCAATGGGCAAAAGCAAACAACGTTGCAAAACGTTTCGTAGGTATCCCAAAAACAGTTGACAACGACTTGATGGTCATTGATCACTGCCCTGGTTTTGCTTCAGGTGCAAAATTCGCAAATCAGGTAGTTAATGCAACTTGGCTGGATTACCACGTATATGACAAGAAGAGAAATGAAGTATTCATTCTTGAAACAATGGGCAGAGATGCTGGATGGTTAGCAGGTTCTACTGTTGTTACTGGCAGAGTTGACTTAGTTATCTTACCTGAAATCAACTTTGACAAAGATGTATTCTTAGCTCAGGTTAAGAAATGCATGGATGAAACTGGCTACTGCTATGTTGTAACAAGTGAAGGTGCTCACTATGCAGACGGAACTTATGTTGCAGCCGGTGAAAGCAAGAACGACTTATTCGGACACGCTGTATTAGGCGGTGCTGCCAGCGTATTGAAACAGATGATCTTAGACGCAGGTGTTGCTTCTCGTGTAAAAGTACAGGATTTAAGTACTGCTGCTCGTTCAAGCAACTTCGCTCAATCATTGGTTGACGTTACAGAAGCCTTTGAATTAGGTATGTCTGCTCACATGAGAAGTGCTGATCCTACATTCACAGGTATGGTTGTAGCTCACCAAAGAGAAACAATCGACGGCAGATACAATGCAAAATTCATCGCAAGTCCTGCTGAAAACTTTGCAAACTATGTAAAACACGTACCAGTAGAATGGATCAAACCAAACTATGAAGGCTTAACTCAGGAATTCTATGATTACATCACACCATTGATTCAGGGTGAACCTACATTGATCATGGAAAATGGTATTCCTGCAACTGTTGTTCCTTACAACATGCGCTAATCAAAATCAAAGAGGCTGCAGTCAGCCTCTTTTTTTAATGCACAATATTTCCCCGGCAATAAAAAATGGAAGCTGCTGCTTCCATGTTAATTAAGATATTCACTGTATTCTTCCCATAATGCCATCAGATTTTCTATTTCGTTGTTGACATCATCAATCTGATTATCTAACTCATTCATTTTGCGATAATCATGATAATATTCCGGATCAAATCGCAGCTCACGCAGAGCTTCGATTTCTTCTTCTTTCTGGGCAATTTTCTTTTCCAGTTTCGTTACTTCCTTTAAATAATTGATATTTCGCTGAGGCTTCTTTTCCGCTACTTCCGTTTTTTTAGTCTCAGCTTTTATTTCTTTTGCTGCTTTATTTCGGTCAAGATAGTCCTGATAATTCATCTTGTAGAAAGTCGCTTCATTTTCATCAATGTATAAAATAGCCGTTGCCATCTTATGAATAAAGTAACGATCATGCGAAACAAAAAGCATAGTGCCGTCATATTCCATCAAAGAATTTTCCAGAGCTTCTTTCCCGATCAGATCCAAGTGATTGGTCGGTTCGTCCATGATCAGAAAATTCGGCTGTTCCAGCATCAATTTAACCAACGATAATCGAACCTTTTCCCCTCCGGATAAACAATCAATCGTTTTGAATACATCATCTCCCTGAAACAAGAAGCAGCCCAGTGCTGTACGTACTTCCGTTCTTGTCAATTCAGGGAATTCATTCCATACTTCTTCCAAGACTGTATTGCTTGAATTAAACTGAGCCAGTTCCTGATCAAAATAACCGACTTCAATCTGATGTCCCAGCATATATTCTCCGCCAAGCTTTGGCACTTGTCCCATCAAAGTTTTGACAAAGGTTGATTTTCCTTTTCCATTCGGACCGATGACCCCAATTCTTTCTCCCTGCATAATTTCCAGATTGATTGTTGCCAAAACATGGTCATAGCCGATTGCCAGATCCTTGACTTCCAGCACTCGTTTCCCGCCTTTGATGCGGGCTTGAAAATGTGCTTTGAAGCTTTTCTTTTCCGGATTGACATCTTCAATCTTTTCCATGCGATCCAAATATTTGATCTTTGACTGGGCAAAAGCAGCCTTATTCTTTTTATATCTGAATTTTTCAATCAAAGCTTCAATGCGTTCAATTTCTTTCTGTTGACGGGCATACGCACTTTTCTGACGTTCAATATCGCTTTCTTTTGTTTTCAGATAAGCATCATAATTGCCGACATAACGGCGCATGACCCCATATTCAATTTCATAGATCTCATCAGCGACATTATTGATAAATGTTCTGTCATGTGATACTAAAATAATAGCTTTCGGATAACGCTTCACATAGCCTTCCAGCCATTCAATGGTCTGAAGATCCAAGTGATTGGTCGGTTCATCCAGAAGCAGAATATCCGGTGCTGACAGCAGCAGCTTCACAAAAGCAATACGGGTTTTCTGTCCTCCGGAAAAGGTACCGATTGGACGATTCAGATCCTCAATAGGGAATCCAAACTTCGTAAAAACTGTCTCAATTTCGGATTGGATCGTATAGCCCCCTCTTTCTTCGAAGGTGTGCTGCAGATTTGCATATTGATTCAGCAATTCTTCGCTGTGATCCACTGCCAGCTGTTCTGTAATTTTATCCAATTGCTTCTGTATCTGAAACAAGTCTTGAAAAACAGTGTTCAATTCTTCCTGCACACTGTTTGTTTCGTTCGTAAATGTTGTTTGAGCCAAGTATCCGATACGGCAATCACTTGCCTTATGAATTGTACCGCTGGATAATTCTTCTTCTCCGGCAATAATCTTCATCAAGGTTGTTTTTCCGCACCCATTCGTTCCGATAACGGCAATTTTCTCATTATTGCGCACTTCAAACTGGATGTTTTCAAAAAGTGTATTCGCACCAAAAGACTTGCTGCCTTTATTAATTTGATATTTCATAGTTTATTCCTTTGTTACATGCAGATAAGCTGCAATGGAATCTGCTAGTGACTGCAGGATTGCATCCTGATCATTCTGCCATAAAGCTACATCTCCCGGATTAGAAATATAACAGAAACGAATGATCAATGCCTGCATACCATAACGATTATCCAATGCAAAACTGCCATTTAATTCTCTCATACTTGTACTGTATTGACCTGCCATGGTTCCCATACCGCCGCTCTCACGAATCTGCATCTCACCATCATAGATCATCAAGCCATCTTCACCTTCATATAATTGAGGTGTTACCACACCATTGACCTGCAGTCCCTGATAAAGAGCACTGCCTGACAGCGCTGTATTTTCTTCTATATCATGGATAATCTGATTGGCCAATGCAGAACTTGAATAATAAGAATGCGTAATTTCCATTCCTGACATTTCAGGCACGGACTGATTCATGTTAAACTGCAGATTCAAATACAGTTTCGCATTTTTTTCATAAGCTTTGTGCAATCTGCCGCCAAAGCCGCTCGTATTGATATTTTCATCCATTGTATTTTTAGTTATACCGACTGTAAATCCATAAGCTTCCAATTTTTCCTTCAGAATTTCAGCCGCCTTGAACATCTCATCATTTTCCAAAAGTCCATTGGCTTCATAACCATAATCCACACCTAAGCCAAAATCATCATTGCCTCCGGCAGGATCCAGCATGATATCCACTGTATCCGGCTGCGGTTCAACCGTTTCCACATTCAGATAGACATAGTTCTGCTGCAATGGTGTTTCTGCCTCTGTATAGTTATTGTCTGCTATGAACGTAATTCTTTTTGATGCATCATTGCGTGTAATCGTATAGAAAACCTCATTGATGGCTGATGTACTTGTCATTCGGTAATCTTCCAGATTATTGACAACATAAACTTCATAGAAGCCATCTTCCAATTCTCCTAATGCAATCTGACGATCCAATGAATTGCTTAATTGAATCAGCACTTCATTGCTGCCATCACATAAACTTTTCAATTTCAATGTTTTAGTAGCTAAGTCATCCGGATTTTCAGGATCATATTCTTTTTGGAAAAGATTCAAATTTTCTCCATAGAAAAAATAATCACTGATTTCATAAAGATTTTCATATTCCACATCCAGAAGATTTGCAGTTTTTCTTGCATCCCAGGTGCATATTGTTACACCCTCTGTATCTTCCTGTCTTGGAAAGAAAATATTCAATGCCATATATAAAATTGCCGCCAGCAATAAGCATGCCGGTATAACAATTCTCCATTTTACTCTTACTCTTGCTCTTCTCTCGTATGCCATAATCCACCCATTCTAGTAACATTATAAAGGATTGTTGTCGGTTTTACAAGATTTGCAATAATTCACATTTTCTATTTCATCAAATCTTGCAAAAAAAGAATGAGTCGCCTCATTCTTAGAATTTTAAGTTTCTTGGTGTTCTTGCAAATGGAATGACATCACGAATATTTTGCATACCAGACAAATACATTAAGAATCTTTCGAATCCTAAACCAAATCCGGCATGTTTCACACCGCCATATCTTCTCAGATCCAGATACCACTGCAGACCTTCTTTTTTCATGCCCAGCTCATCCATACGTTTTTCCAGATAATCCAGACGTTCTTCTCTCTGACTTCCACCGACCAATTCACCGACACCTGGCACTAACAAGTCACAAGCAGCCACTGTCTTGCCGTCATCATTCAGACGCATGTAGAAAGACTTGATATCCTTTGGATAATCAATTAAGAATACCGGACCATCTACCACTTGTTCACAAATATATCGTTCATGTTCGGTGTGCAGATCCATTCCCCATTCAATCTCTTTGAATTCAAAGTCTACATCTGCATTTTTCAAATGTTCGATTGCTTCTGTATAAGTCATACGTCTAAATTCAGAATGTCTGATCTTATCCAATCTTTCCAGCAATCCTTTATCAATCATTTCATTGAAGAATTTCATTTCTTCCGGTGCATTGTCCATAACATAATCAATGCAGCTCTTGATCATATCTTCAATCAGATCCATATCATCTTCCAGATCCGCAAACGCAATTTCCGGTTCAATCATCCAGAATTCATTTGCATGAGTTGTCGTATTCGAATTTTCTGCACGGAATGTAGGACCAAAGGTATATACATCACGGAAAGCCAATGCAAATGCTTCCGCATGCAATTGTCCAGATACCGTTAAAGAAGCTCTGTGACCGAAGAAATCATGTTCGTAATCCGCATCCGCACGCGTTGTTACAGTAAATACTTCTCCGGCTCCTTCAGCGTCATTGCCGGTAATAATAGGTGTGTGAACATAAACAAATCCTTGATCTTGGAAGAATTCATGAATTGCCATTGATAATACAGAACGCAGACGGAAAATCGCTAAAAATGAGTTTGCTCTTGGACGTAAATGAGCAATTTCTCTTAAATACTCAAAAGAGTGACGTTTTTTCTGCAATGGATAAGTATTGTCACATCCGCCTTCTAAGATAGCTTCTGTTACTTCAATTTCAAACGGCTGTTTTGCATCAGGAGTCAATCGGAATAAACCGGTAACTGTAATTGCACTTCCTGTTGAGAATTTTGAAATCTTATCACGATCTTTTACATCTGTATAAACCAATTGGGCATTTCTGAAATAAGTTCCGTCATTCAGTTCAATAAAACCGACTTTACCGTTATCACGGTTTGTGCGCACCCATCCCTGAAGCTGCACATATTCCAATGAATCACATTCGATATGGTTGTTTGAATACACCATTTCATACAATTCTCTTATTGTCATAAACTCAAACATATCATTTCCTCCTTATAAATAAAAAAACGTTCCTGTTTCAGGAACGTATATTACGCGGTGCCATCCTGATTCGCTGAATGAATATCAGCGCATCTTTTCACAGGTAACGTCTTGTCTACGGAACTGTCTACTTCATTTCTCCAGTCCAACTCCATGAGTGTTCAAATCTGTCTATCCCTCTTCATCTTCCACCAACCATGAAGTCGCTTACAGTTCATTAACAGTTTGTCTCATTTCAAAGTTATTTATTGTTTAACGAATTTGTTTCAAATACTAATTCTTGAATAGATGATACCACATCTACACTCTTAATTGCAACCCCTTTTGGAACTTGTATGTGTTCATGAGTGAAATCAACAATGCCGACAATTCCGCAGGCAATCAAACGATCAACTGTCGGCTGAATATCACCTGATGCCGTTAAGATTGCAATGCGGCATCCCTTTGGTATTTTTACTTCCAGATCCGCTAAGTCATAAACCGGAATCCCGAAACGAACTCCCTGACGATCTGGTGAAATATCAAAGGCACAAGTAATTTCCCCAACAACATAATTCCACTTATTATATTTCATCAGGGCGCGTCCTAAGTTACCTGCTCCTACCAGAATGATCTTTTCATCAAACTCCAGACCAAGTTCTTGTGAAAAAATATCAATTAATTTAGATACATCATAACCATAGCCCTGTTTCCCTAGATTTCCTAAAAAAGAAAAATCACGGCGAATCGTAGTTGGCTGAATATTTACATATTCACTTAATTCTCTCGACATAATTCTTTCTACTCCAGAGTTAGAAAGTTTTCGCAGTGCTTTCAAATAAATTGGATAACGCTGCAATGTTGCTTTTGGAACGTTTCTATTTGGCATGCTATCACCTCCGAATTATTATAGCACAAACTTCCTAATTGTGAAATACTTAATTTATTTAACTAATTGTTTTTTAAGAAAACTCATGTTTCCATGAGTTTATGCTTCTATATCTAAGCTTGGATTCGCCGTGACATCTGCACTGGCACGAACTCCATGCTCATATGCGATTGTTCCTGCAACCCCGATCATGGCTGCATTATCTGTGCAGCAAGACAATGGCGGAATGACGCATTCTACATCTAGGTGATGATCAGCAATCATTTCCTGTACACGTCTGCGCAGACAGCTGTTGGCCGCAACTCCGCCAGCCAGTACCAGCATACGAGTATCATATTGATCCAGCGCTTTATCCGCTCTTTCCAATAAACAGCTGATGGCTGTTTCCTGGAATGAACATGCCAAGTCTTCAGGTGTAAAAGTTTCATTATTTCTTTCACAGCGTTTGATAAACTGCAGAACACCTGATTTCAAACCGGAAAAAGAGAAATCCAGTTCTTTTTCCGGTTTTGGTTTCGGCAATCTATAAATATTTTTCCCTTGCGCAGAAAGTTTATCAATATAAACACCGCCAGGATATGGCAGATTCAATACACGTCCTACTTTATCAAAGGCTTCACCGATGGCATCATCCTGTGTTGTACCGACAACCTCAAAGCTCCATTCATCTTTCATATAAACTAGTTCTGTGTGTCCTCCGGAAACAACCAAAGCCATCAGCGGAAATTTCATATCCGTCACCAAATTATTGGCATAGATATGACCGGCAATATGATGAACAGGTACCAAAGGCTTCTGAAAAGCCCATGCCAATGTTTTTGCAGCCTGTACACCTACATGCAGACTTCCGACTAATCCAGGTCCTTGTGTAAATGCAATGGCATCCACATCTTCTATTTTCAAATTTGCTTTTTCTAAGCACTCCTGAATAACAATACTGATATTTTCAATATGAATGCGGGAAGCAATTTCCGGAATAACTCCCCCATATTTTTTATGTACATCAATTTGTGTCGCAACAACACTCGCCAATATTTTTTTTGCATCTTCAATAATAGCGACCGCCGTTTCATCACAGCTTGACTCAATTGCTAATATCTTCGTCACGATATCCTCCTCCCAACGCTTTGATCATTAAGTAAGCATCTTCGCCATCTTCATAATAACCTTTGCGTACATTGACAGTAATAAATTCATAGCTTTCATAAAGCTGAATCGCCGGAAAATTGCTTTTGCGCACTTCCAGTGAAACGGTGCAGCACAGCTTTTCATCACAATCCTGTATCATTGCATCCATTAATTTTCGGGCAATACCTTTTCGCTTGGCATCACTTCGTGTCGCAATTGTTGTGATCTGTGCTTCATCAAACAGTATATAATAACCAATGATTCCTAATACTTGCTTGTTTTCTTCATAAACAAGCAGTGTAGAAAATTCATTTTCTTTCAGTTCATATTCATAAGCGGAACGCGGCCAATGATCATGAAATGCCTGTTTTTCTATTTCCATGACCTGGTCCAGATCCTCCAGCGTCATTTTGCGGATCATGACTGAACTAGCTCCTCCTGTTCCTTCAGATAATGAGGAGTTAAGATATGAACATTTTCCACCTTTTCCCATGCATCACGAATTTCCAGAAGCTGCAGGGCAAAGTCATCCTGAACATAGGATTCTCCAATCAGATCAATATCTCCGACAATACGCATTCCTTTTGCTTTTTCTTCTTTGATTTCATCCAAAGTTTTAATGCTTTCTTCCAGCAGTTTTCCATCCTTGCAGATACCAAAATAAGCTCGATTGCTTCTGGCATCCAGCATAACAGCACAATCACGCATTCCGGCAACCATTTGGAAAGTTGTCACCGTATAAAGATCAATCGGTTTGGTTGTGCATAAAACTTTCGCAAAAGTCATGGCAATACGTTCACCTGTATAACTTCCCGGCCCCGTAGTGATGACCACAGCATCCAGATCATCTGCTTGCCAATGTACCTTTTCCATACATTCCAGCAAAGCTGGGAAAAAATGTTCACTCTGTTTTTTCCATGCGGATTCTATATGTGAAGCGACCACTTGATTTTCGTCATATAATCCGATAACCAAATGTTTATGCGTTGTATCTAATCCTAATATTTTCATATCAATTTCTCCAATAATTGTTCATAAATCGTTCCCGCTGCTTGAATTTCGAATTCACGATTTTCATCAGTTCCGTTATGAATGGTAATATCCAATCGCTCTTTCGGCAGAATTTCTTCGATATATTCTCCCCATTCAATTACACATACACCGTCTCCTTCCAGCAATTCTTCAAATCCCAGATCTTGGTGCAGCCCTTCCAAACGATAAGCGTCAATATGATACAGCGGACATTTACCCTGATAAATTTTCAAAATTGTGAAAGTTGGCGAACTGATTGTTTTGGTGACTCCTAATGCTGATCCGATTGATTTTGTCAAGGTAGTCTTACCTGCCCCTAAATCACCATTCAGTGTCAGACACATGCCTGGCTTCATCAGCGATCCGAGTTTTTCACCAAAAGCCTTCGTATCATCGATTGAATTTATTTGTATCACTTGTTTCATTTTCTCATCTTCTTTCTCATCTTATAAGCACTTTGAGATAGTCCGTATAAAAATCTGTTGACAGGAATATCAAATTCTCCGACATATTCATCGATGATTGGATTGAAGTTGCTTTTGAATTTGGTCAATCCATCTTGCAGTGAGCCTTCAACTCCTCCTAGATTATACCATGCCACATGCTTATCAAAGTAATATGTAATTTCATCAACATAAGAAAGATACTGCGGCATAAATTTCTTAAATCTTTCATCCATACCTGCATAAAGCATTTCTACGCAGCTGCCGAAGCGAACGCTTAAGCAGCCGGCAATAGGAATGAGATCCTGTATATATTCAGATTCTATCTCTTTATATTCCGGCAAATCCTTTTCAAGATAACCGATTTCTTCTTCAAGCCTTCTTTTCTTTTTTACCTGATTCACAGGTAAATGGGATAATTCCTGATGACGAATTTCAATTTCATGTTCCGTGAAATCAATCAATTCTTTGATATTGACATAAGCCATTAAGATATCGGCATCTTTTCCATAAGTATCACAAAGCAATTGAAAATATTCTTCATTTCTTAATAAAATACCTTTGCGCTGCTGTGTCTTTTCAATGACCAATTCCAAATCATGAGCCAATTCACTATTTCCGCGAACAAGCTGAACCTGCTTGCGCATTGCCTGTTTCATAAACTTGATCGTATGCTTCGGCAATGTACTTTCATAATTATCTGTATAATACAGATTAGCATGATATCTTGGCTGAATGACATCAGCAATTTCTTTTGTAAAGCCCAAATGTCTGGCGCCAGCTTTTTTCATTGAAATCAATGCCTTTTGACATTCTTCACTGATATTGTCATTCACTTCTTCGATCTTGTATTGATTCTTCAGCACGAAAGGATCACATTTGATATAAAGACAATGTTCTTTTTTAGCCTCTTGACGAATCTGATCAATAAAAAAAGCCACCAATTCTTCATTTGTATAATCCATGATTGGACCTCTTGGCACATAAAACATTGTTAAGTGAAAAGGAAGTCTTTTGATCAATACCATGGCTGTTGCTGCCAGTTTTCCATTTTCTTTGACACCATAATAGCGATGGTCCCAATTGTTTTTAATCACTGCCCATTTTGAAGATTGAAGCAGATGACATTTCTTGTGAACAGATGTGAATGCATCCATTTCATTTCCTGACAGATTGTTTATAAATTCAAACTTCATGAATCCACCTCCATTGGCTTTGTTATTATATCATAATTTAAATAAAAGTTTGCACAAACACAATCTAATTTGACAGAAAACAATAAAAAAGCTGTAACGCTTATCGTTTGTTCTAAAATACTTTTAAAACTTTTCGTTACAGCTTGGATTTTTATTGTTCTTGAGTAAAATAACTCAAAATTATTTCTGGACTGCAGTTCGTCATCAATTTTTCCAAATCCAAAATATGAATCTGGTTTCGCTTTGTTTCAATTATCTGTTCTTGCTTGAGTCGATTCAAAACCTTAATGGTATTTGTTTTATTTAATCCAACACTCTTCATAATCTGAACTTGAGTAATATTCAAGATTGGACAAAAATGATTTGGATCATCAAAGCAGCGTGAATACAAATAATTGAAGCAGCGAATTAGGCCTGAACTAAAGCATTGATTGGCACAGTCAAAAAGCAAGAAATCAACTGTTTTTCTGTGAGCCAGCACAATGGTCGGAAAAATTTCAGGATGACTATCGATAAATTGAACAAAGGTTTCATGTTCAAACATCCATGCTTTCCCATCTGTGGCGGCTACAAGCTATAAATTGTTTTCTTGGCAAGAATGATCTGTAAAGTACAGCTGCCAAATTGTTTTAGATCTATGCAGGAAATACAGTCGTTCATTTCCTGTAAAATGAAGATAGTAAGTCGCAATTTTTCCTTCGATAATGTAGTAATGTTTTATAAAAAGTTCTGCAGGGCGTGCTAAGATCTGATTCTTTTCCATTGAATTTTCTGATGCGGACATTCTTTCAGAATCATTTCAAATCTGCTGAATTCATTTTCAAAATAATATTTTGGCCGAAACATGTCTTTCTCCCTGCTTTTACAATATCGATTTTATTTCAAAGTCTCTAAAATACTTCTTGCGCAATTCTTCCCATTGCAACAGCTCGCGGAAGAGGTGAGATGGCATAACTTCCATCGTCTGCAGTTTCACGATCAACAAGTTCTGTATTCACAGCTTCTTGTTCACTTTTAAAATCATCTGGATTTGCAACTACTTGTTTCATGCAATCATCAACAGCTTCTATTATAGCTTCACTTGTATGTGTAGCTCCGCTGACAATATCAACATTTAAATCCTGCGTTCTACAATCTGCTGCGGAATGTCTGCAATCGGCGCATCACTAGGACCTGCAGTTTCCTGAAGTGAAACAACCTCAACAGACGCAATTTCACTATCTGTGAAAACTATCTGAACTTCAACTTCACCATTGTTTCCTGTACCTATATAAGTACCTGCTTCAAATTTTGCTTCTTCACTTGCAGCTGGTCCTGCTGCACAGCCAGCAAGTGCTATAGCAAGGAAGAATTCCCGAATACTTCGTACCCATTTTTTTCATAATATCTCTTCTATTTGTGCAAATTATAAAAAAGTCGAAATAAGGTTTCGGTACTCTAAAATACCTAATACAATGTTAAGAGAAAATTTTTTAACAGATACCATTCATTTGTCACTATTATAACATGGAATATGTAATCAAAAAAAGTGATCAGGAGAACCGATCACACAGATAAAATAAAAAAAGCCTCGAAAGAGGCTCAAACCTGGCAGCTTGCTATCTTCACTGGGGCAGGCCCAGCTATTGTCAC